>JALXAG010000167.1 GCA_026992315.1 Sneathiellales bacterium
ATAGCCGGGATTGCCGTTCACGACGGTTTCACCATGAACACATCCGGATCAGGCGGCATCGGCCGTGCCTTCCGCCAGCAGCCGCCCGGAAAGGGAGTTCGGCTGCACGGCAACGATGCGAACCATCACCACCGAACCGATCCGCTCCTCGGCCCCATCCACATGCACGGCCTGCATGTAGGGGCTGCGGCCGACCGCCTGAGCGGGCTTGCGTCCCCGGCGCTCCAGCAGCACGGCCATCTCGCGGCCGAGGCAGGCCTCGTTGAAGGCCCGCTGCTGTTCGCCAAGCAAGGCCTGAAGGGCCGCCAGGCGTTCGGCCTTGACCCGTTCTTCCACTTCGGCAAAGGCAATCGCCGCCGCCGGGGTGCCGGGGCGGGGACTGAATTTGAAAGAATAGGCCTGCGCGTAATTCACGCGACGCACCAGATCCATGGTATCGGCGAAATCGCGGTCGTCCTCCCCCGGGAAACCGACAATGAAATCGCCGGAAAGGGCGATGTCCGGACGGGCCTCGCGCAGAAGATCGACGATGCGGAAATAGTCGTCGCGCTTGTGGCGGCGGTTCATCGCCTCCAGAATCCTGTCCGAACCCGATTGCACCGGCAGATGCAGATACGGCATCAACGCCGGCACATCGGCATGGGCGCGGATCAGATCGCGCGACATTTCCAGCGGATGCGATGTCGTATAACGCAGCCGCACCAGTCCCGGAAGCTCTGCCAGCTCACGGATCAGACGCGCCAAGGACCAGTCGCGCCCGTCCGGTCCCTCGCCATGATAGGCATTGACGTTCTGTCCCAGCAGCGTGATTTCGCGCACGCCGCTGGCCGTCAGCCGCCGCGCTTCTGCCAGAATGTCGGCGGCAGGGCGGGAATATTCGGCACCGCGTGTATAGGGCACCACGCAGAAGGCACAGAATTTGTCGCACCCTTCCTGTACCGTCAGAAAAGCGCTGCTCCGCTGTTCGTGCGGGGCCGCAACCTCATCGGGGAGGAAATCGAATTTGGACCGGGTCGGAAAATCCGTATCCAGCGTCCGCCCGGCGCCACGGCTGGCACGCGCCACCATCTCCGGCAGGCGGTAATAGGCCTGAGGACCGAAAACGATATCCACGTAAGGGGCGCGGCGCATGATCTCCGCCCCCTCTGCCTGGGCGACGCAACCGGCGACGGCGATAATCATATCCGCCCCCTGCTGCTGGCGGGCCTCTTTCATCTTGCGCAGGCGGCCCAGTTCGGAAAACACCTTCTCCGCCGCCTTTTCGCGGATATGGCAGGTGTTGAGAATGACCATATCCGCATCCTCAGGGCCATCGCCGGCGGCGTAGCCGAGCGGGGCCAGAATATCCGCCATCCTCTCGGAATCGTAGACATTCATCTGGCAGCCATAGGTCTTGATATGAAGTTTCTTGGACACGGGCCGTTCCGACAATGGCTTTCGTTCAGTAATTCAGACGATGTTTCATCGCAGACGGGCAGGATCCGCGGTGCCCCGCCATCGGCTTCAACCTAGCACCGCCCCCCCGTGAGTCAAGCGGGGTCTGGGCCGGCGGCGGCAGGGCGGCGAAAAGCACTGCCGGTGCAGGCATGACAATAACGGGCCAGTTCCTTGCGCCCGCCCGATTGCGGCCAGCATACCGGTTCGTGAAAGGTCAGCCGTGCCGTGATCGGACGATTGGCCAGCACCCCCAGAATGTGGCTGCCGAGCGTCATATCCCCGATCCATGCCACCAGAGGCATATGGCGGCGGGTCGCCGGATAACCGCCGATGCGGGTATATTCGAGGGTGAAGGGCTGCACCGGCACCGCTTCCCGCCCGCGCGGCTCGGCCACGGAGAAAAAGGCGCTCTTATACGGCAGGAGGCGCAGACCGTCGCCGGAAGTGCCTTCGGCAAACAACACCAGCGCCCCGCCTTCATCGAGACGGCGCTGCATCTCATCGCGGTGGTGGCGGGTGCGTATCGCCCGGCGTTCAACGAACACCGTGCGCTGCAGGCGCGCCAGCAGGCCGAAAACCGGCCAGCCGCGCACTTCGGATTTGGCGATGAAGGAAACCGGCAGGACACTGCCGATGACCGGAATATCCAGCCAGGAAATATGATTGCCGACGAACAGCGCCGGACGACGGGAAAGGACCGGGCTTCCCGTTACCTCGACCCGCACGCCGATCAGCGCCAACACCCCACGGTGAAACAGCAGCGGCACCCGCACGGCCAGTTCACCATGGCCGTAACGGGCAAGCATAAGCCCCAGAAGCTGAAACGGAAACAAAGCAACCGCCAGCACGGCCGTGCCGCCGATGACGGTACCGATGCGCAGCCACAGACCGGGACGCATGATCACCTGCCGCCCTTACGCACAGGCAGTTGAAGGGGAGGCATCGCCGTGTCCTACCGACCGCCGGCCTTGCTGCGGCCGATCTTGCGGCAATAGAGATCCAGCCGGTGATCGATCAGCTCATAGCCGAGTTCTTCGGCAATGCGCCGCTGCAGGATCTCGATTTCCTCATTGTGGAATTCGATCACCTCGCCGGTGTCGATATCGATGAGATGATCGTGATGATCGTCGGTCGCCTGTTCGTAGCGGGCCCGGCCGTCACGAAAATCCAGGCGCTCCAGAATGCCGGCCTCTTCGAACATGCGCACGGTGCGATAGACCGTGGCGATCGAAATTTTCGGATCGACCTCGCTGGCGCGGCGGTACAGTTCCTCGACATCGGGGTGATCCGTGGCCTCAGACAGGATCGCAGCGATGATGCGGCGCTGTTCCGTCATCCGCATTCCGCGGTCTATGCAAAGCTGTTCCAGTCGGCTGACCATGATAAACCCCTAACGGCCCGGACCCTTGTTGCGTAAATCCATCCCACCCGCTGAGATTTATCGCACACGACCCGAACAGGCAACCTCCAAGCCCTGCAGAAGCACCTTATCGCCCGCATCGGGCGATGCACCCCATACGGCAGCCCCACAGCAATACAGATAAAGGGCAGATGGCGGCGGCCGCCGCCAGATCCCGCCCCCGGGCCCAGCCCCTAACGGCGGCTGCCGCGCCGGCCGGTGCCGAGGCCGATCTTCTTCGCCAGGGCCCGGCGCTGCTTGGCGTAATTGGGGGCGACCATGGGATAATCCGGCGGAAGGCCCCAGCGTTCCCGGTATTCTTCAGGCGTCATGTTGTAACTGGTCTTCAGGTGCCGCTTCAGCATCTTCAGTTTCTTGCCGTCTTCAAGGCAGATAATGTAATCAGGCGTGATCGATTTACGGATCGGCACCGCAGGCTGCGGCCGTTCCTGAACCGCGGCCTCCTCTCCCAGGGAAGAAAGGGTGTTATACACCTGCTCTATCAGCCCCTTGATTTCGGAGACTTCCACATGGTTGCTGGCCACGTGAGAGGCCACAATATCGGCAGTAAGCGCCAGAAGCTCCGCCTTATTAACTTTATCCGTCATTGAAACGTCTTCCTTCAGCATATCCAGTTTTCAATACATTCCGGAAACCTATATTCAGGGCATTATATTATAACGCCTATTACAAACAAATACTATTTTTTGCCTATCCTTGGGTATCGTTTTTTTAAACATGAAAACAAAATATTTCTACTTTTAATGAAACACCACACACAAAAATCAGTTTAATATTCACCATATGTACGCAATCGCAGATGGCATTACCGATATTTCGTTTTTACAATGCAGAAATATTAAATACTGCCATAACCCCCTGCCATATCTTGATTTTACAGAGGGCAGCTCATGATAATGGCATCACCCCGATCACCATTCGTACGGCAATAATAGCCTTTACGCCTTGCAACCGCGACAAACCCGCAACGATTGTATAGGGCCCGGGCCGCGGTATTATCTTCGGCCACCTCCAGCAGCAGGCGATCAACCGGCCAGAGACGGGCACGACGCTTCAGGGCTTCGACAAGATCGAAGGCAATGTGCCGGCGGCGCATGGCCGGCAGCACGGCAAGGGTAAGAATTTCCGCCTCCCCGCCTGCCGCCTGACATAACAGAAAGCCGCAGGGAGTTTCCCCTTTACAGGCGAGAAGACAGCGAACGGCAGGCAGCACAAGCAATCGGTGCAGGCTCTCCTCCGACCAGGGGTGAGAAAAGGCTTCGGCATGAATGGCCGCAAGAACGGCACTGAAGGCGGCATCGACTTCGCGGATTTCGACCGGTGCCGCCTTCATGGGCGCGGGGCCGGCAGTTTCGCATCGGGCTTGCGGATGTAAAGCGGCACCGGCGGCATCATCGCCCCGCCGGAAGCCAGGCGCGCCGCCATCAGCGCCGCGGCACCTGAGGCATCGGGATTGGCGACATCGGCAAGGATGCAGCCCGTCATATCCCCTTCATTCCTTCCACATCGAGCGCTCAGCAGCAGTTCAGCCCCGCTGCCGCACAACACATCCCCCTCTGACAAAAGCGCGGCGGCATCGGTCACCGCCAACAGCGCCGGCGGAGAGAGAGGCGCAATATCCGCCTGAAAGCGCTGAAAATAGACTTCACCGCGCCGGGCATCGATGGCAACGGCAATATTGCCGCTGCCTTCAGCCAGCCGCCGGGCAGCAAATGCCAGCACATCCATCGTACCGATACCGTGGACAGATGCCCCGGTCACCAGAGCGATCCCCCGCGCCGCCGACAGGGCGATCCGCACGCCGGTGAAACTGCCCGGCCCGACCGTCGCCCCGATCCGCGATACCTCGGCGATACCGATACCGCCTTCATTCAACACCGCCTCGATCATGGCGGTCAGGCGTTCGGCATGCCCTCTGGTGCGTATTTCCCGGCGGGCGGCCAAAACCCGGCCCGCATCATCGCACAGGGCGGCGGAACAGGCCTGCAGCGCCGTATCCAGAGCCAGTATCGTCATTTACAGCCTTCATGATTTTCAACACAAACGTTGTTTATCCGCTTCCAACCCCGGTATAAAGCATAAACGGTTTGCTGTGGTTTCACTGATACGGGAGCGGGCACATGTCTGCAGGAAAGACGTTCCGGCATATCGTGACATGGATCGCGCGGATTTCATGCACCCCGGCCGTGAACCGGGCTCCTGCCCTTTCCGCCGTCCTCCTTTCCGCCGTCCTCCTTTCCGCGACCCCGGCCGCCGCCCAGGATCAGGCCGGCAGTCAGCATATATCTCATATCCGCATTTTCATGTATCACCGCTTCGGAGAAAGTGAATATCCCTCGACCAGTGTGCGGCTGGACCAGTTCGAAGCCCATCTGGCGGAGCTGAAAAACGGCGGTTACAAGGTCATCCCGCTGCCCGAGGCGGTCGAGGCCCTGCGCAACAACACTCCCCTGCCTGAAAATGCCGTCGCCATCACCATCGACGATGCCTATCTTTCCGTATACGAACAGGCATGGCCGCGCCTGCGCAAGGCGGGCTTTCCCTTTACACTGTTCGTCTCGACCGATCCTGTCGACCGCGGCTTCAAGGGCATGATGAACTGGGACCAGATCCGCGAACTGGCGGCCGCCGGGGTGACGATCGCCAATCATTCGGCCTCGCATCCGCATATGCCGCTGCTCGGCGACGATCGCCGCCGCAGCGAAATCGCCCGCGCCAATGCCCGTTTCATCAAGGAGCTGGGCAAGGCGCCGAAGCTGTTTGCCTATCCCTATGGCGAATACGGCCTGGCAGAGAAACGGGCTGTCCGCGATGCCGGTTTCATCGCCGCCTTCGGCCAGCAATCGGGGGTGGCCTTCGCCGGGCACGACATGTATGCCCTGCCCCGCTTCGCCCTCAACGAAAACTATGCCGGCATTGCCCGTTTCCGCACCCTGCTGAAGGCACGGCCCCTGCCGGTTAAGGACGTCACGCCCGAGGAAACCGTGCTGCGCGATCAGAACCCGCCTTTATTCGGCTTTACCCTGATACAGGACCTGCCGCGGATAAACGCCCTGCGCTGCTATCCTTCCAACAGCGCCCAGCCCGCCCGCATCCAGCGCCTGGGCAAGCGACGCTTCGAAATTCGCCTGGACAAGCCCTTCCCCCCCGGGCGCAGCCGCATCAACTGCACCATGCCGACAAGGGACGGCCGCTGGCGCTGGTTCGGCCGTCAGTTCTACATACCTGAAAATCAGGCGGCGAAACCGGCCCGATAAGGGCCGCAACACGATGAGAGGCGCTCATTCATGCTCCAGAAGAAACTGCGCGCAACCTGGAAACGCCACGGCCGCCTGATCGGCACCTGGCTGTTCCTGCCCTGTCCGGATCATGCGGAAATTTTTGCACAATCCGGCTTCGACTGTCTGATGATCGACCATGAGCACGGGCCGAATTCACCCGCAAATCTGACGGAGCAGCTACGGGCAGCGGGCGGAATGCCCTGTCTGGTGCGCATTGCCGAAAACAACGATACGGAAATCAAGAAGGTCCTCGATGCCGGGGCTTCGGGCATCATGGTTCCCATGGTCGATAGCGCTGCCGATGCGCGCCAGGCCGTTGCAGCCGCCCTCTATCCGCCGCGGGGACGGCGCGGTTGTGCCGCGGGGGTCATCCGCGCCTCCCGCTTCGGGCGGGACCAAGCCGCCTATGTGCGGGATGCCGATGAGGTGATGATCGTCTGTCAGATCGAAACCCGCCGGGCTATCGGCAATATTGAAGAAATCGCTGCCGTCGATGGCGTTGACATGCTTTTCATCGGCCCCTCCGACCTTGGCGCCGACATGGGCTTGATCGGAGAAGCCGATCACCCAGAGCTGCAGGAAGCGATCAGGCGGGCAGAGGATGCCATCCTCGCCACCGGCAAGGGGCTGGCCGGGCTGACCCGCACTGCGGAAGGCGCCCGCGCCATGTTCGAACGCGGATATTCCCTGGTTCTTGTCAGCGGCGATACCCAGATGCTGGTCGACGGCTCTGCCGCCATCATTTCGGCCTTGCGCTGAATCCCGCCAGAACCTGCGCCAGAACGAGAACCCGTTTGCGCCTGAGCGGCTGCAGCCGGGCACGGTCGAAGCGTTCGAGATCGTTGCCACGAATCATGCGCCTGAGCTTGCGTACGTAATCCTCTCCTTCCTGGGAATAGGAAACCAGCGTCTCCGCAAGCCGTTCCCCGCGCAGCGGCATGCCCAGCCCCAGCATTTCGTTGCGTAGCTGACGCAGCCGCACATAGGCGCGGTGACTGTTGAGATTGCGCATGTAACTGGCCAAGGAAGCGCGCAGATCGGGAAAGCGGCGTACGAAATGCCTGGCATTGCTGTCCCGGCGCGCAGGCATGATGCCTTCAGCGGCATTCCAGGTCCATTCGCCGAACAGGGCATTGCCGAGAATGGCGAAACGAGACCGCCCCCACCCCGATTCCTGCGCGGCCTGCGCCAGTACCAGCGACGGGGGCAGCACATTCATCCGTGCCGCCAGTGCCCCCAGAAGGTCCTTCCGTTCCGGCTTCAAGCGATAGGCACGGGCCAGTTCCTGCAAGACAGCCCGCCCGGACCTGCTATTCGGATCGATCCGGAACAACCGGGAGCGCAGACGCAGGATGCGCTCGTTCTCCGCCAGCACCAACGGCAGCAGGGCAGCAAAAAAATACTGCTTGTTTTCCCGCGTCATTTCCTGCCGCGCCCAATCGGGCGGGAAACTGCGCAGATACAGGCGCGGTACGGGGGCGGATTCAGCGATCGCATGAACCACAGGGGCCAGGGCATCCTTCATCGCCACGACATCGGAGACCGTAATCGTTTTTTCCTGATTGCCGGTTTCCACATAGCGGAAACCGTCATAACGGTAAGCGACCCCCAGGGCCGTCAGGCCGCCAAGAAAGATGTAGAAGGCAATCTCCGCCGCTCTGATCACCCGTCCCCCCCAATTCCTTCACGGTGAGCCCGATACCGGTAAGAAGCCCAGCCAATGAGAAAGGGACGATAGCAAAATCGCCGTCATTTTCCGAGAAGGGAAATTCCCCCTTCGCCGCAGAGGAGAAAACAGGCCCTCGAGCGGAAGAAACTTAAAGCATGGATTGGTTATGCTCGTTCTCCGCCAGGCGCTTATCGGTCGTCAGGCGGGCCGTATCGAACTGACGCAGCCGGTTGGCGCGAATGATGGCACGGAGATTTTTCTGATAGCCGCTGCCGCGTTCGGAATAACGGTCGAGGCCGGCAATCAGCGACAGACCGTCTATCGTTTCACCGCGTGCGCGCATGGCGGCACGAATGGCGCGCAGACGTCCGTAAGCGGCATGCCGGTTGAGATTGAGCATATACCCTTCCACCGCATGGATAAGGCGGGCGAAGGCCTTGACCTCGAAACGGGCGCCGTTTTCACGTTCGCCGGGCACCAATCCAGCCCCCCTGGACCAGGTGCGCTGTCCGAACAGCGCATTGCCGCCAATGGCAAAACGTGAAGTCCCCCAGCCGGATTCTTCGGCGGCCTGGGCTATCGCCAGGGATGGCGGAATGATATCGACCCGCTGCAGCAGCCGGCGCAGCACGCCCGGCTTGCCTGTATCGACATTGTAACGCGCGGCCATTGCCCTTACCCAACCCCGATCTTGCGCCGGCATTGCCTCAAGGGATGGATAACGGTTTTCCAACGATTGCAGGCGAAGGCGATCGGCCAGAATTTTTTCGTTGACGGCCAGCACCAGCGGCAACAGCGTCTTGATGAACAGGCGCTTGCGCTCCTGCGGCGATTGCAGCGCCGGCAATGCCTTGGGCAGACTGTCCAGAAACACGGCCGGCACGGCATCGATACCGGTGCGCACCGCCGCAAGATCGTAATCCAGCTTCAGCTTCCGTTCCAGCGGCCGGGCGGAAACCAGCGATATCCGTTCCTCGTCGTCGAGACGTCGCGGCCGGGGTGCCGGCAGCGGAGAAGGAGATGCTTCCGCCCGCGGACCGATCTTTCCGGCAAGGGGCCTTTTCGCCGGGCTGAAGGCATCCCCCGGCATATCGAGCGGAAAATCGAAATATGCACTTCCGTCACCATCACGCCCGCCATCGCCGGGGCGCGGCAGCAAAAGCGAGGGAACGGCCAGGGCCGCCATCTGCTGCAAGGGATGATCGATCAGACCGGCGATCCCGTCATCGCCGCCTTCATCCGCCCCCGATGACCGGGTGGTGGCATCGCCAGCAAGGTCAGACGGGCGGGCGGGCCGCAAAAGCGAGGAAGATTCAGCGGAAAGGGATGGCGAAAGCGCCCGGACTGTCTTCAGCCCCGCTTCGGCCTTGCGGCTCAGCGCCGCGACATCGATCAGAACCGGCGGATGGCGCAGGGCGTAATTGACAGCCAGATCGATCAGATCGCGTTCCTTGCGCCCCTCGGCGGCAGGGCTGAAGGATACGCCGGTAGCAGCAGCGGAAAAAGGCCCTGCGGGGCGCGTGTCGGCATCCCCGCGCAGACCGGCATAAATGCCGGCGGCGAGCAACACCACAGCCAGGGCCGCAATGGCCCGGTTCTTTCCCCAAAACGATATCGACAACATTTCCGTCGCTTGTTTTTCAGCCGGGACAGGCCCGACAGGTCGCCTATACCTGGCGGACTTCAACCACTTCCGGGATGTAATGACGCAACAGATTTTCAATCCCGTGCTTCAACGTCATGGTCGAACTGGGACAACCCGCACATGCCCCCTGCATATGCAGATAGACGATCCCGTTATCGAAGCCATGGAAAACGATATCCCCGCCATCCTGCGCCACGGCCGGACGAACGCGGGTATCGAGCAATTCGACGATCTGGCCGACGATTTCGCTGTCGGCTTCCTGATCGTTATGGACACTGTCAGCACCGCTGCCGGCTTCGATCACCGGCAAGCCGTTGGTGAAATGCTCCATGATCACCCCAAGGATCAAAGGCTTCAGATGCTGCCATTGCGCGCCTTCATCCTTGGTGACCGAAATGAAATCGGGGCCGAGATAAACCCCTTTTACCCCCGGCACATCGTCGAACAGGCGTCTGGCCAGCGGCGAAATGCGCGCGGCTTCGCGGTCACGAAAATCGGCGCTGCCATTTTCCATCACCCGCTCGCCCGGAATGAATTTGATCGTCTCCGGATTGGGGGTCGGCTCGGTCTGGATAAACATTTTCCTCAGATCCTTGATCGGTCTGTCTTGCCGTATACATGTGTTAACGAGTTCTTAATATCAAGGATTCGATTCCATAAACCCGCGCTGGTATGCCATGCTGGCGAACTGTTTACCGGTTTAACCGCCAGCACCACGGATCAGATTAACCAGCTATGTGCCCGGAAAATCAGCAAAACAATTTACCGCCTTGCGAAACTGAGGCTTGGACGCAACACCCGGCAGCTATCTGGCTGATGCAAAGCCGCCATGCACCCAATGCAACGGAAACCTTCTTTACCGAGCTGAACGAACGCCTGCTTGAGGCGGGAATCGCCCTGTTCCGGACATCCTGCGGGCTGCTGGCCATGCATCCGCAGGTTTTCGCCTATGCGCTGCGCTGGGAACGGGGCAAGGGGACCAGCCTGCAGGAACGCTCCTACGATCTGCGTGACAGCGCCACCTATCGCGACAGCCCGGTCTATCTGCTGCATCACGGCATCGATGCCCTGCGCCGCCGTCTGGATCAGGAGGAGACACCGCTCGATTTCCCCATTCTGAAGGAACTGAAGGCGGACGGCGCCACCGATTACGTGGCCATGGCCCTGCACTTCTCGACCGGACAGATCAATTATATCTCCTGGGCGACGGACCGCCCCGGCGGCTTCAGCACGCGGGAACTGTGCTTTCTTTCCGCCCTCATTCCCCTTATTGCCCTGCGCCTTGAGATCATGTCCGCCTACCGGCTGGCGGACAATCTGCTCACGACCTATCTGGGCACCGCCGCCGCCCGACGGGTGCTTAACGGAACCATCCGCCGCGGCGAGGGAGAACGGCTGAAAACCGCCCTGTTCTACTGCGATCTGCGCGGTTTCACCAAAATCGCCGACACCACCGATGCCGACGACCTGATTACCCTGCTCGATGCCTATTTCGACTGCATCGTCGATCCGGTCACCGACGAGGGTGGCGAAGTGCTGAAATTCATCGGCGATGCCGTTCTGGCGATATTCCCCTATCATGAAGACGAATCCGCCGCCTGCTGCAAGGCCATGTCGGCCGCCCTGCAGGCCCTGCACAACCTCACCCTGCTGAACGAACGCCGCCGGGCCGAGGGCAATGAGCCGATCCGCGCCGGAATCGGACTGCATGTCGGTGAAATCATCTTCGGCAATATCGGTGGGGCGCGGCGTCTCGATTTCACCGCAATCGGCCGGGCCGTCAACGAGGTTGTCCGCGTCGAGGAACTCTGTGCCGAGCTGGGCCATCCCCTGCTGACCACGGAACGTTTTGCCTGCGCCAATTGCGGCCATAAATTACGCCCGATCGGCGTTCATAACCTGCGCGGCATTCTGCGGGGGGCCGAACTGTTCGCATTGGCCGAGGAAAACAAAATCCTGCCGCCCGGCGCACCGGTACCGGAACCGGCCTGAAGAAACGCATGGCGGTCAGCCTTATCCATCCAGCCGCAGCAGACGGCGCAGGCGCAGGCCGACATAGGCTCCCGGGAAAGCGGCGGCGATCCACAGCCAGCCATGCAGACTGCCCGAGGCGACCCCGCTGAAAAAGGCGCCGATATTGCAGCCATAGGCCAGCCGGGCGCCATAGCCCATCATCAACCCGCCGAAAATGGCCGTCAGCACCGGTGCCGGGTGCAATACCAGCCGACTCCCGCGCCGCCCGGCAAGGGCAGAGGCGAACAATGCGCCGATGACGATGCCGATGCTCATCAGCGAAGTGGTATCGGCAAGCAGGGATCCGTTCAGTGCCGCTTCCTGAAAACCGCCGCGCCAGAACCCGCTGCCGGCCGGATCCCAACCGAAAAACCGGGCCATTTTCGCCCCCCACAGGGTGAACGCCCAGGTGATCGACCAGGGATGCCCCGCCGTCAGCAGGGTCGCCCAATTCAGCAGGGCCAGGGACACCGCCCCGGCCAGCAACGGCCAGATACCGAACAGAAAACGCCAGGCGCCCTTTTCATCCCGGCTCCACAGGGAAAGCCGGACCCGGCAGCCAAAGGCACGCAGCAGAAGATAGATGCCGCCCAGAACTCCCAATTGCAGCGGCAGGGCAATTTCCCAGCCCAGCCGGTCGCCGAGGGAGACAACGCCAAGACCCGGCAACCGGCCCCACCATGCCAGATCCAGGCTGCCCCAGAACGTGCCGAGGGAAAAGAAAATCAGCACGATGATCATCCGCGGGCTGCGCCCGCCGACGGTAAACAAGGTGCCGGAGGCGCAGGCACCGGCAATCTGCATGCCCATGCCGAACAGAAAGGCCCCGATACCGACAGAAACGCTGACCGGCGCCAATGCCCCGCCGACCCCGCGGCCAAAGGCCTGGCCCTGGGCCAGAATGGGGGCGAACAGCAGCATTGCCAGGGCCAGCATCAGCAGCTGGGCCACAACGCCCGTCATGTCCCGGTCGGTGAACACCCGCCGGTAAGCGCCGGTAAAGCTGAAGGAGGAATGATAAAGGCTGAAACCCAGCGCCAGACCGATGGCAAAGAGAACCGGGCGGCGCCCTTCACCGGCAATGACGGCGAAAATCGCCGCAGCAGCCGTCAGGGCCAGCACCAGTGCCCCCCAATGAATATTGCGTGCCGGCACCGGGAAAGTGGCGGCGTGCAGACGGCTCATCGTCCTGCCCTTATTTCTTCAGCGTTCAACATCTCTTCAACGTTGAGCGGGTTTCATGCTCAGCGGGTCGCATCCCTGACGACGGCAGCGAAAATATCGTCCAGCTCCGCCGCCATGCGGTCGAGATCGGCGGAACCGTAAGGGGCGAAGACATCGCTCGGCAACGGATAGCTCAGGCGCGCGGTCCCGTCGGGGCGTTCGGTGACATACAGGCGCAGCGGCGCTTCGATCCCTGCCGGGATGCTGGCCTTCAGCATTCTGACGGCAAAGCGGGGATGAAAAATCATGATCACCCGGTTTCCGGGAATGGTGACGCCGATGGAGCGCGCCCCGCAATCGGCGCAGGCCTGGGCGACAATTCCCATTTTGTTTTTGGCGATAGCCCCTTTGAGCCGGTCGAGAAAAGCGGCAAAGGGCTGGCCCGTATCGACCGCCTTGACCGGCGGCGCCGCCAGCGCCCCGCCGGCCTGAAACAGCATGATCGCCAGCATGGCGGCCATGCACAGGCGCATGATCGTCCTCATCCTATTCTCCCTGTCTTCTGCCAATCCTGCGGATCAAGGTAACGGCAGAGTGGCCTGCAAGGATTACACGCTGTTTCAAACTTCCGTGATGGGGCAGAAAATCAGGGAGGGGGAGCCGCCATACCCTCCAGCACCGCCGTCAGAAAGGCCAGCTCCTCCGGGGAAGACAGGCGATGATCCCCGCCTTTGAAGAAATGAACCCGCACATCGTCATGGGCGATTTTCTCCGCAATCCTCAAGGCATGGCGCCAGGGCACATCGGGATCCCGCATACCATGGAGCAGGCGAACCGGGCAGCGGATATCCAGAACGGGTCGTTCCAGCAGTTTCATTTTCCGCCCGTCCTCGATCAGGGCGCGGGTAATCTCGTAAGGCGTATCGGAATAGGCGCTGGGCTGGCGATATATGCCTGTTTCCCCGATCTGACGGCGGCCTTCCTCGCCCAGTTCCTCCCACATCCAGTCGACGAAATCGGGCGCCGCCGCGATCCCGACCAGCCCGGCGATACGATCGGGCCGGCGCAGGGCCAGATGCAGCGCGATCCAGCCGCCCATGGAGGAACCGACCAGAATCTGCGGCCCCGCCGTCAGTTCATCCAGCACCAGACAGGCATCCTCCAGCCAGGCGGAGATGGTACCGTCCCTGAAACGCCCGCCGGAGCATCCGTGACCGCGGTAATCAAAGCGCAGAAAGGCCTGCCCCCGCTGCCGCGCCCAGCCCTCCAGCGCCGTTGCCTTGGTTCCGGTCATGTCCGACATGAAACCGCCGAGAAAAATTACCCCGGGGGACTTTCCCGGCGTTCTGTGATAGGCGATAGTCTCGGCGCCATCGCGATGGAGGAATTCGGGTTTCTCCTGATGCATCGTCATAACATTTCCGGATTGTCAGCGATTAACGGGATAAAGGGTGCAGGAAGATATCATCGATCAGGGGGCAGACGAAGCCTCATCCCCGTATGAGCGGGCACCGGTTCTGCTGCAGGTACTGCCCGCGATGGAGGCAGGCGGCGTCGAACGCGGCACCGCGGACATTGCCCGCGCCGCCGCCGAGCACGGGTGGATATCGCTGGTGGCCTCCGAAGGCGGAAGGATGGAGGCCGATCTGATGCGTGGCGGGGCCGAGCACATCGCCATGCCGCTGAAGGCGAAATCGCCTTTGGCCATCCGTGCCAATGCGGCCCGGCTGGCCCGGCTGATCCGCGAACGCGGCGTCGATATCGTTCACGCCCGCAGCCGTGCCCCGGCCTGGAGCGCCCTGCTCGCCGCGCGGCGCACCAATACCGCCTTCGTGACAACCTATCATTCGGCCTATGGCGAAGCCAATATCTTCAAGCGTCTGTACAATTCGGTCATGATCCGCGGCGACCGGATCATTGCGACATCGAATTTCCTGAAATCGGTTATGGAGGAACGCTATAATTTCGACCGCTCTAAACTGCGGCTGATCCCGCGCGGCGTCGATCTGAAGCGTTTCAATGCCAGCGCCGTCAGCGCCGAAAGGCTGATCAAGCTGGCCAATGACTGGCGGCTGCCCGATGGCGTGCCGGTGATCATGCTGCCCGGACGCCTGACCCGGTTGAAAGGACAGCATGTCCTGCTCAAGGCGCTGGCGCAGATGCAGGACATGGAATTCATCGCCCTGATCGTCGGCAATGACAAGGGACGCGGCGCCTTCCGTCAGGAGCTGGAACACATGGCAACGGATCTCGGCCTGGCCAGCAAGGTGCGGCTGCTGGAAAGCTGCAGCGACATGCCCTGCGCCTATATGCTGGCGGATGTGGTCGTCTCGGCCTCGATCGAACCGGAGGGCTTCGGCCGCATCGCCGTCGAGGCCCAGGCCATGGGCCGCCCCGTCATCGCCACCGGCCATGGCGGTTCCCGCGAAACGGTATTGCCGGGAAAGACCGGCTGGCTGGTCGCCCCCAACGATCCCGGCACCATGGCCCGGGCGCTCCGGGAGGCCCTGAGCCTGGATGCAAACGCCCGCGCCACCATGGCCATGGCCGCCCGGCGCCATGTGGAGGAGAAATTCTCTCTGGAACGCATGTGCAATTCGACCCTGCTGGTCTATGAGGAATTGCTGAGGCGCCGATGACCGGAACGAACAAACCGGTTCTGGTGATCAAACACGGGGCGCTGGGGGATTTCATTCTCTCCTTTCCGGCCTTCGCCGCCATCCGCCGCCATCACCAAACAGCGCGCATAATCCTTCTGACCACGCCGCCCTTTGCCGCCATGGCGGAGCAAAGCGGCTGGTTCGATGAAGTCTGGCTCGATCGGCGCAGCAATTCCCCCCTCGCCCTGTTCGCGCTCGCCCGGCGCATCCGCCGGGGCGGTTTCGCGCGCATTTACGACCTGCAGATGACACCGCGCACGGCGCGCTATTTCCGCTGGTTCTTCATCGGCTGCCGCCGCCCGGAATGGTCGGGTATCGCCCCCGGCTGTTCCCATCCCGACCGCAACCCCGAACGGGCGAAGCTGCATGCGCTGGAACG
>JALXAG010000168.1 GCA_026992315.1 Sneathiellales bacterium
ATAAATAATGTGAATATATTGATAATTGTGCGTTAATGTTATTGCGCTTGGTCCTTGGTGGTTTTCCCTTGCGTAAAAAACTATTCGTTCCTGAAAGAAAAACCCCGCCATTGCGGCGGGGTCCTGAGCTCAGGGGACATGTTTGCCGCTTCCCTTGTGCAAGGGAAGGGGGCTTCAGCAATTCGGCGGGTTCTGGCAATTGTCATCGACATTGGGGTCGAAGTCGCGCAGCAGATCGGCCAGGGCCTGGGTCATCAGCCCGCGGAATGCCGGATCTTGCGGCGAGGCGGGGGTGGCGGCAATGCGCCCCTCAATTCCGGAGAGGGCATAGGCCCCGCTGCAGAGCGCGGCCGTCATCCGCAGCCTGTCCCCGGCCTGTGTGCTGCCGATCCGTTCCGGCGCGCGGCACAGATCGTCGTAATCGGTATAACGGGCGGGATTGAAGACGATGACAAGGCGCTGGCGGTCGTTATATGGGTTTTTTGTCGGTTTGGTGGTCGCGCGCACGGGGCCGAGCTGCGGCGGAATCACCAGCGTTCTGGCCACGGCCTCGTCGCTGAAGGATCCCGCAAAGGGATTGTTGCGGATCTCCGTTGCCAGCTCGCCGTCCTGAACGGCATAGCGCAAGGCGTCCGGGGAATAGGCGCTGGAATAATATACCGGCGTCGTTATCGGATTGCCCGGCGTGCAGGCCGCCAGCACAAGGGTTGCGAAGGCCAGAACGGAAAACGATCCAATCTTGTTCATAAGCCGCATGTCGCTGTCCTCCGTGAAAGTCCTGTAATCCACTACGCACAAATGCAGCGGGCGGACCTCTTTTATATGGGGTCAGACATCGACTTCTTCAACGAAGCGGGCGTTTTCCTGAATATAGGCGAAACGGTATTCCGGCTTGCGTCCCATCAGCCGCTCGACCAGATCCTCGGTGTTTTCTGCCTCCCCCGGCGGTACGTCTATGCGCAGCAGCGTTCTCTTGCCCGGTGTCATGGTCGTTTCCTTCAATTGCCTGGGCAGCATTTCGCCCAGCCCCTTGAAGCGGCCGATGTCGATTTTCGTCTTTCCCTTCAGTTCGGTGCGCAGGATCTCTTCCTTGTGGGCATCGTCGCGGGCATACCAGGTGCGGTTGCCATAGGTGATACGGTATAAGGGCGGCAGGGCCAGATAAAGATGGCCGCCACGGATCAGCCCGCGCATTTCCAGAAAGAAGAAGGTTATGAGCAGCGAGGCGATATGCGCCCCATCGACATCGGCATCGGTCATGATGATGACCTTGTCGTAGCGCAGATCCTCTTCCCGGTATTTTTCGCGCAGGCCGCAGCCCAGCGCCTGAACGAGGTTGGAAATTTCCTGATTGGCCGTCATCTTCGCCGCGGTGGCAGAGGCGACGTTGAGAATCTTGCCGCGAAGGGGCAGGACCGCCTGCAGATTGCGGTTGCGTGCCTGTTTGGCCGAACCGCCGGCGGAATCGCCTTCGACGATGAACAGCTCCGTTCCCTCGCGCCCCTGCCGGGTACAATCGGCCAGCTTGCCGGGCAGACGCAGCTTGCGCGTCGCCGTCTTGCGGTTGACGGCCTTTTCCTCCCGCCGGCGCAGCCGTTCGCTGGCGCGTTCCAGAATGCGCTCCAGCAGCAGTTTCGACGGCTCCATATTGCCGGAAAGGAAATGATCGAAATGATCGCGTATCGCCGCCTCCACCAGGCGGGTGGCGCTGGCGGTGGTCAGCTTTTCCTTGGTCTGCCCCTGAAATTCCGGATTGGGTATGAACACGGACAGCAGCACACAGGCGCCGCCGAACACGTCATCGGCCGTTATGGTGGCGGCTTTCTTGCTGCCGGTCAGTTCCCCGAAGGCGCGCAGCCCCCGCACCAGGGCATTGCGCAGCCCCTGCTCATGGGTGCCGCCAAGGGGGGTCGGTACCGTGTTGCAATACAGATTGGCGAAACCTTCGCCATCCTCGGGCCAGGCGATGGCCCATTCCACCCGCCCGGCCTTGTCGGGGAATGCCGCTTCTCCCGCGAAGATGCGGCCGCCGATGACGGGACGGGCATCCAGTTCCTGGGCCAGGTAATCCTCGAGCCCGCCCGGAAAATGCAGCACCGCTTCCTCGGGAACGTCCTTGGTCAGTTTCTCGGGGGCGCATTTCCAGCGGATTTCGACGCCGCGATACAGGAATGCCTTGGAACGGGCCAGGGTGAACAGCCGATCGGCCCTGAAGCCGCAGCCCTCGCCGAAGATTTCCTCATCCGGCAGAAAGGTGATGCTGGTCCCGCGGCGGTTGGCGACGGCGCCGAGATCCTGCAGGGGCGTGGTGGCATGTCCGCGGGCATAATCCTGTGCCCAAAGATGGCGGCCGCGGGCGACCTCCACCCTCAGGCGGGAGGAAAGGGCATTGACCACCGAAATGCCGACACCGTGCAGCCCGCCGGAGGTCTGATAGGCGCCGGCGGTGAACTTGCCGCCGGAATGCAGCGTCGTCAGAATCACTTCGAGCGCCGATTTGTCCTTGTATTTGGGATGCGGATCGACGGGAATGCCGCGGCCATTGTCGCGAATGCACAGGGAACCGTCGGCGGCCAGGGTGATTTCGATCCGGCTGGCATGGCCGGCAACGGCCTCGTCCATCGAATTGTCCAGCACTTCCGCCGCCAGGTGATGCAGGGCGCGTTCATCGGTACCGCCGATATACATGCCGGGGCGGCGGCGGACGGGCTCCAGCCCCTCCAGCACCTCGATATCCTTGGCGGAATATTCTTCCGGCCTCGATGTTTCAGCTTCGAACAGATCGGTCATGATGGATATGAGCAGAATTTCACTGTATGCATGTGGACGCGCCGGACCGCCGCCGGCCATTGCCGGCCAGGGCGGCGGTCATGCGGCAAACTCACATCTTGCCCTGCCGCTGTCAAGGCGGCGATGGACGGGGCGAATGGCAGAATGAGGAGACAGACAGGCATGCACGATTCCGAACCGGTCATTGTTACGGCACCGATGCCCTCCGATTGCAATTTCAACGGCGATATCTTCGGCGGCTGGGTGTTGTCGCAGATGGACATCGCCGGCGGCATTCTGGCATCGCGCCATACCCGCGGACGGGTTGCCACCCGCGCCATCCATGCCATGACCTTCGATCAGCCGATCCGGGTCGGCGATGTGGTCTCCATCTATGGCGATGTCACCCGCATCGGCCGCACCTCGCTGACCATTCATCTGACCACCATCGTCCGCCGCCGCTATGGCGAGGAGGAGATCAAGGTCACCGAAGCCGATTTCATCTTCGTTGCCATCGACGAGAACGGCAAGCCGCGCCCGGTCGCCGAAGGCAGCAGGGAAACATAGGCGCGCCCTTACAGAACATTTTCCCCGCCGGTGGCCGCAAAAACGGCCCCGGCGTTTTTGTTTTCCCGGGCTTTGTTCGGGCTCCGGGACCGGCTTCCAAACCGGAACGGTATTCGCGGACTGGGGGCGGCCTTTTGACCTGTGACGCAATAATCTTTTCATTTGAATGACATTTATATTTCAATTGAACAATTGTCATCCCTCCGTCATAATCATTTGCCTAAATAAAAAAGGCCCGGGTCAGGGCCTTCATGCAGGCGGCGGTTGCATCGTCTGCAACGATCAGGAGGAAAGAAATGAGACTACGCAATTTGCTGCTGGGGTGCGCGGGGCTTGCCGCGATGATGACGGTGGGCTCGCTGGGGGCTCAGGCGCAGGAGAATTGTCCGCGCGGGGATCTGGACAAGCGTTTCTGCGACCGTGACGGCGATCTGATTGCCGATATTCCGCAGGATCCGTCAAAGTGGATCGATCCGGACACACTGGTCTTTGCCTATACGCCGGTGGAGGATCCGGCCGTTTACAAGGAGGCCTGGTCCGATTTCATCGATTATCTCGAAGAGGTCACCGGCAAGAAGGTGATCTTTTTCCCCGTTCAGTCCAATGCTGCCGAGATCGAGGCGATGCGTTCCGGCCGTCTGCATATCGCCGGTTTCAATACCGGCTCCAACCCGCTGGCAGTGAACTGCGCCGGTTTCCGCCCCTTCACCATCATGGCCCGCAAGGACGGCAGCTTCGGTTACGAGATGGAGATCATCACCTATCCGGGCAGCGGCATCGAAAAGGTCGAGGATATCAAGGGCAAGACCCTCGCGTTCACCTCCCCGACCTCCAATTCCGGCTTCAAGGCGCCTTCGGCGATTCTGAAGGCCGAATTCAACATGATCAAGGACCGCGATTTCAAGGCGACCTTCTCGGGCAAGCACGACAATTCGATCCTGGGTGTCGCCAACAAGGATTATCCGGCGGCCTCCATCGCCAATTCGGTGAAGGCACGGATGATCAAGCGCAATGTCATCAAGCCCGATCAGGTGGTGACGATCTACAAGTCGCAGACTTTTCCGACCACCGGTTTCGGCGTCGTCTACAACCTGAAGCCCGAATTGCAGGAGAAAATCAAGAAGGCCTTCTTCACCTTCAAATGGGAAGGCACCAGCCTGGAGCGCGAATTCTCCAAATCCAAGGAAGCGCAGTTCATTCCGATGAACTACAAGGACTTCTGGGCCGTGATCCGCAAGATCGATGCGGCCAACAACGTCTCCTACGCCTGTAAGTGAGCATCTGCGGAAGCGATGCTTGTTGCGGGGCGGCTCTGGCCGCCCCGTTCACACCGCGCCACGCCCGGGATCAGTGCCGGGCAAAGGGCGGGCTGGCACAGGCTCAGGGATAATTTCAACTTCAAGGATAATCACAAGGGGCGGGATGAAAGCATGCTGCGGCTGGATAATCTGACCAAGAAGTATCCCACCGGCGATCTGGCGCTGAAGAGTGTCAGCCTGGATATTCCCAAGGGGCAGGTGCTGGCGCTGATCGGCCCCTCGGGCGCGGGCAAGAGCACCCTGATCCGCTGCATCAACCGGCTGGTGGAGCCGACATCGGGCCATGTCTGGCTGCACGATACGGATCTGACCCGCCTGGGCAGCGGTGCCCTGCGCCGGGCGCGGCGCAAAATGGGCATGATCTTTCAGGAATACGCCCTGGTCGAACGGTTGACGGTGATGGAGAACGTCCTTTCCGGCCGCCTGGGCTATGTCGGCTTCTGGGCCAGCCTGTTCAGGAAATTTCCCCAGAAGGACATAGACGAGGCCTTCCGGCTGCTGGAACGAGTCGGCCTCGACCACATGGCCGACAAGCGGGCCGACGAGCTTTCGGGCGGTCAGCGTCAGCGGGTCGGCATCGCCCGGGCCCTGATCCAGGATCCCGAACTGCTGCTGGTGGATGAACCCACCGCATCGCTGGATCCCAAGACTTCGCGGCAGATCATGCGTCTGATCTGCGAATTGTGCGAGGAACGGGGCCTGGCGGCCATCATCAACATTCATGACGTCGCCCTGGCGCAGATGTTCGTGCAGCGCGTGATCGGCCTGCGCTTCGGCGAAATCGTCTATGACGGCGCCCCGGACGGGCTGAGCGCCGACATGCTGACGCAGATCTATGGCGAGGAGGACTGGGAAGCCACCATCAGAAAGGTGGAGGAGGAAGACGGCGAGGAGGAGGAAGAAAACGAAAACGGCGAAGAAGCAGGACACGCTGTCAAAACGGCGGGGGAGGCATGAAATGACCCTCACCGCACCATCGCTACAGCGGCAATGGAAGAAACCGCCCTTCATCGCCAATCCCTGGCTGCGCTGGGGGCTGATCCTTGGCGGCAGCCTCTATCTGGTTCTGGCCATTGCATCGATCGATGTGAACTGGGCGCGCGTCTATGAGGGGCTGGAACGCGGCTGGAAATTCATTCTCGCCTTTTCGCAACCGGATTTCTTCTCCCGCTCCAGGGATATCGTCGAAGGAATGGAGGAAAGCATCATCATGACCGTCACCTCCACGGTGGCAGGGGTGATCATCTCCATCCCCATCGGCCTGGGGGCCGCGCGCAATATCGCGCCCTTGCCCGTCTATCTGATCTGCCGGGCCATTATTGCTATTTCCCGCGCCCTGCATGAAATCATCATCGCCATTCTCATGGTCGCCATCTTCGGTTTCGGGCCGCTGGCGGGATTCATTACCCTGAGCTTCGCCACCATCGGCTTTCTCTCCAAGCTTCTGGCCGAGGATATCGAAAGCATGGACAGGGTGCAGGCCGAGGCCATCCGCGCCACCGGGGCCTCATGGCTGCAATGGATCAATTACGGCGTGCAGCCGCAGGTCATGCCCCGGCTGATCGGATTGTCCATTTACCGGCTGGACATCAATTTCCGCGAATCCGCCATTCTCGGCCTGGTCGGGGCAGGGGGGATCGGCGCCACGCTGAACACGGCGTTCGACCGTTATGAATTCGACACGGCAGCGGCCATTCTGATTCTGATTATCGGGATCGTCATGGCCCTGGAATACGGATCCGGCTTTATCCGGGCGAGGGTGCAGTAATGGCGGTTTCTGTCAACGGCAAGGGGCAGCGTGTCTGGGCGCTGCGCAACCGCAGGCAGCAGTTGCTGCGCTGGGCGGCCTGGTTCGGCGGGACGGCGGTTTTCGTTTATTGCTGGCAGTTCATATCCGATGCCACCACCTGGTTCTTCGTCTGGGATGCACCGCGCATCGCCGGCGATATTCTCGGCCGGGCCATGCCGCCGCGCTGGTCCTATATCGATCAGCTATGGCTGCCGCTGTGGGATACGCTGAACATCGCGACACTGGGAACCGTCATCGCCCTGATCATGGCCGTGCCGGTGGCGTTCATGGCCGCGCGCAATACCACGCCGCACAAGGTTTTGTTCCGCTGGCCGGCGCTGCTGATCATCGTGTCGTCGCGTTCGATCAATTCGCTGATCTGGGCCCTGCTTCTGGTTGCTATCATCGGCCCCGGCGTGCTGGCAGGCACCATTGCCATCGCGCTGCGTTCCATCGGTTTCTGCGCCAAGCTTTTATATGAGGCGATCGAGGAAATCGACCCCCGCCAGGTCGAGGCGATTACGGCAACCGGCGCCAGCCGCTGGCAGGTGATGACCTATGCCATCGTTCCCCAGATCATGCCATCTTTCGCTGGCATTTCCGTTTTCCGATGGGATATCAATATCCGCGAATCGACGGTGCTGGGCCTGGTCGGCGCCGGCGGGATCGGTCTGCAGATGCAGGCTTCGCTCAACATTCTGGCCTGGCCGCAGGTGGCGTTGATTCTGATCATCATTTTCATTGCCGTTCTCATCAGCGAATGGGTGTCGGCGAAGGTTCGGGGGGCAATCATCTGAATGACCGTAGTGGAAAGCAGTGAACAGGATGCGGGGATCGATGCCGATTGGGCATTCCGCCGTTACGAGGAAATCCGTCCGCGCCTGCCCGTCGCCCCCATCATGCCCGAACGTCCTGCCCATGCGGCCCATCTGGGAGAGCTGGCAGGGGAGGCGGATGTCTTCGTTCTCGATGCCTTCGGGGTGCTGAATGTCGGCGATGCACCGGTTCAGGGGGCGCCGGAACGCATCCGCGAACTGCGCCGGCAGGGCAAGAAACTGTTCGTTCTGACCAATGGCGCCACCTTCGGCCCGGAAAAGGTGATGCAGAAATTCGCCCGCTTCGGTTTCGATTTCACGGAAGAGGAGGTGATCTCAAGCCGCCACCTTCTTTGTGACGGCCTGTCCACATATGGCGACGATCACCTGTGGGGCATTGCCGCCCTGCCCGAATCCGATCTGCCCTCGCTTCCCGGCAGGATGCATCTTCTCGGCGACGATCCGGCCCTGTACGAGCAGGTTGACGGTTTCGTGCTGCTAAGCTCCCTCGACTGGAACAGGGGGCGCCACAATCTGATGATGCAAAGCCTGAAGCGCCGCCCGCGCCCGGTTCTGGTCGGCAATCCCGATCTGGTGGCCCCCCGGGGTGATTCGTTTTCGCTGGAACCCGGCTATTTCGTTCACGAACTGGCGGATGAAACCGGGATTGCGCCCGAATTCTACGGCAAACCCTATATCAACGCTTTCGAGGAGGTGCGCCGCCGCCTTTCGCTGCAGGGCATCGGGGTTGACGGCTACAGAATCCTCATGGTCGGGGACACTTTGCATACGGATATTCTGGGCGGGGCCGCTGCCGGATTCCGCACGGTGCTGGTGACCGATCTCGGCCTGTTCAAGGGACGGGATGTCGCCGCCTATATCGAAAACAGCGGTATCGTGCCCGATTTCATCATCCCCCGCACCTGATTCTGCCGAAAGCCCCGGGACCGAAACCCCGGCCATGCCACCCGCAGGCATGAATCGGTCCCGGCATTCCGGGCATGGCCATCGGGGTATTTGCGTCTGTTGCATGAATACGGATAAACGCAGTCTGCTTTGGCCGCATCCTGTTGCGCGACGGCAATCCATGTGTCTTCCCGTACTTTCGGGTCATAAAAAATTTTCAAATACGCAAAAAAAGTTTCACATGAACAATCTATGTGTTTCAATCGAACTGCCGGTTCTTCCGGCATCTTGCGCAAGCCAACGACATAGATTCCGAAAAGGGGGAATTCATGATCAGAAAACACATTATCGCGGCTGCGGCCATCGGGGGGATGCTGACGGCCTCTCAGGCCCTGGCGGCCATTGAAGTGCAGTGGTGGCATGCCATGGGCGGGAAGCTTGGCGAGAAGGTCAATGAAATCGCCGCCGGCTTCAATGCCAGCCAGTCCGAATACAAGATCGTTCCCGTCTACAAGGGTAATTACACCGAAACCATGACCGCGGCGATTGCCGCCTTCCGTGCCCGGAAGCAGCCGCATATCGTGCAGGTGTTCGAGGTCGGCACCGCGACCATGATGGCCGCCAAGGGGGCGATCTATCCCGTATACAAGCTGATGAAGGATGCGGGCGAGCCTTTCAACCCGAAGGATTATCTGCAGGCGGTGGTCGGTTATTATACCGATACGGACGGCAATATGCTCTCCATGCCCTTCAACAGCTCCACCCCCGTGCTGTTCTACAACAAGGATGCCTTCAAAAAGGCCGGTCTGGACCCGAACAAGGCGCCGAACACCTGGCCCGAGGTGGAAAGCTATGCCAAGAAGCTGCAGAAGGCCGGTTATGCCTGCGGTTTTACCACCGGCTGGCAATCCTGGGTGCAGCTTGAGAATTACAGTGCCTGGCACAATGTGCCCTTCGGCACCAAGGCCAACGGTTTCGGCGGTCTGGATACGGAATTCGTTTTCAACGGACCGGCGCAGGTCAAGCACATTGCCGCCATGGGCGAATGGCAGAAAAGCAAGATCTTCGATTACGGCGGCCGCCGTTCGAGCAGCGCCTCGAAGTTCTATACCGAAGAATGCGCCATGTATATGAACTCCTCCGCCGCTTATGCGGGGGTGCGCGCCAATGTCAAATTCGATTTTGGCGTCGGCCGCCTGCCGTACTGGCCGGATGTGACCAAGGAACCGCAGAATTCGATCATCGGCGGTGCCACCCTGTGGGTTCTGAACGGCAAGAAGCCCGAGGAATACAAGGGCGTGGCCAAGTTCTTCAGCTATCTTTCCTCGCCCGCGGTGCAGGCGGACTGGCACCAGTTCACCGGCTATCTGCCGATCACCTATGCGGCCTATGAGCTGACCCGCAAACAGGGCTTCTATGACAAGAACCCGGGCACGGATGTGGCGATCAAGCAGATCACCAACAAGCCGCCGACGGAAAATTCCAAGGGGCTGCGCTTCGGTAACTTCGTTCAGGTGCGCGACATCATCAACGAAGAGCTGGAAGCGGTCTGGTCCGGCAAGAAGAGCGCCAAGGCGGCACTCGATTCCGCCGTGGCCCGCGGCAACAAGCTGCTGCGCAAATTCGAGAAGGCCAACAGGTAGGCTCCTGCCTTCGGTCTGAATACCGCCGGTCCCCTGTTCATGGGGGCCGGCTTTTCGCCGCGCATGATGTATACGATTATCCGCGGCATGTCCTGACGTTAGGGGAGCGGGGGATATGCAGAAACGCGTAACCTTCAGTCATCGCTATCTGCCTTATCTGCTGGTGGCACCGCAGATTATC
The DNA here is from genome assembly GCA_026992315.1 of Sneathiellales bacterium. Classification (GTDB taxonomy): domain Bacteria; phylum Pseudomonadota; class Alphaproteobacteria; order Minwuiales; family Minwuiaceae; genus JALXAG01. The sequence continues at coordinate 9,990 of JALXAG010000168.1, forward strand.
ATCACCGTGATATTCTTCATCTGGCCCGCGGGTCAGGCGGTGGTGCAGTCCGTGCTGGTCGAGGATGCCTTCGGCCTGTCGACGGAGTTCGTCTGGTTCGAAAATTACCAGGAGCTTTTCGCCGATCCGTCCTATCTGCAGACCTTCTATCGCACGATTGTCTTCAGCTTTTCGACCGCTGCCCTGGCCATGGGTTTTTCCCTGCTTCTGGCGGTGATGGCCGATCGCATCATCAAGGGCGAATCCGTCTACAAAACCATGCTGATCTGGCCATATGCCGTGGCGCCCGCCCTGGCCGGGGTGCTGTGGTTCATGATGTTCAATCCGACAATCGGCATCATCAGCTTTCTGCTGGGCAAGGTCGGGGTCAGCTGGAATCATTATCTCAACGGCGATCAGGCATTCCTGCTGGTGGTAATCGCCGCCGCATGGAAGCAGATCAGCTATAACTTCGTCTTCTTCCTGGCCGGGCTTCAGGCGGTGCCCCGTTCGCTGATCGAGGCGGCGGCAATCGACGGCGCCGGGCCGTTTCGCCGCTTCTGGAGCATCGTTTTCCCGCTGCTGTCGCCGACGACCTTCTTCCTGCTGGTCGTCAATCTCGTCTATGCCTTTTTCGACACCTTCGCCGTCATTCACGCCACCACCCAGGGCGGTCCGGCAAAGGCGACGGAAATTCTGGTCTACAAGGTCTTCAACGATGGCTTTATCGGCCTCGATCTCGGCGGATCGGCGGCGCAGTCGGTGGTCCTGATGGTCATCGTCATCGTCCTGACCATCGTGCAGTTCAAATATGTGGAAAGAAAGGTGGCTTACTGATGGTTGAGAACAGACCCTTTCTGACCCTGCTGTCCCATCTGATCATGATCGCCGGGGTTGCCATCGTCGCGCTGCCGGTATGGATCGCTTTCGTGATTTCGACCATGGATGCGACCGATCTTCTGGGCGGTGTCGCACCCTTGTGGCCGGGGGATCAATTCCTCGAAAACTATGCCACCATTCTATTCCAGGGCGAGCAGGCCTCCTCGGCACCGCCGGTGCTGCTGATGATGACCAACAGCCTGATCATGGCGCTGGGCATTGCCATCGGCAAGATCGTCATTTCGATCATTTCCGCCTATGCCATCGTCTATTTCCGCTTTCCCTTCCGCATGTTCTTCTTCTGGATGATCTTCATGACGCTGATGCTGCCCGTCGAGGTGCGCATCATGCCGACATTCAAGGTGATCGCGGATCTGAACATGCTGAACAGCTATGCCGGGCTGACGATACCGCTGATCGCCTCGGCCACGGCGACCTTTCTGTTCCGTCAGTTCTTCCTCACCGTGCCAGAGGAGCTTCTGGAAGCGGCGCGCATAGACGGGGCCGGGCCGGTCAAGTTCTTCATCGACATTCTGCTGCCCCTGTCCAGAACCAATATCGCGGCCCTGTTCGTCATTCTGTTCATCTATGGCTGGAATCAGTATCTGTGGCCGCTGATCGTCACCACCGAGGATTCCTATTACACCGTGGTCATGGGGGTGCAGCGCATGGTCGCCGTGCCCGATGCCGATCCGATCTGGCATTATGTGATGACAACGGCGCTTCTGGGGATGCTGCCGCCGGCGCTGGTGGTTCTGTTCATGCAAAAACTTTTCGTCAAGGGTCTGGTAGAGCAAGAGAAATAGCAATGGCCACCATCAAAATCGACGGTCTGAAGAAACGATACGCAAACGGCTTCGAGGCCATTCACGGCATCGATCTCGATGTAGCGGACGGGGAGCTGGTCGTTATCGTCGGCCCCTCCGGCTGCGGTAAATCGACCCTGCTGCGCATGGTCGCGGGGCTGGAAACCATCACGGAAGGCACGCTGAGCATCGACGGCACCGTCGTCAACGATCATGAGCCGGGCCAGCGCGATATCGCCATGGTGTTTCAGAACTATGCGCTGTATCCGCATATGAGCGTGTTCAACAACATGGCCTATGGCCTGCGCAACCGTGGCGTCGGGCGCGAGGAGATCAAGCGCAAGGTCGCCGATGTCGCCGCCATTCTGGAGCTTGGGGACCTGCTCGATCGCAAGCCGGCCCAGCTTTCCGGCGGTCAGCGCCAGCGCGTGGCCATGGGGCGGGCCATCGTCCGCGATCCGAAGGTTTTCCTGTTCGACGAGCCCCTGTCCAATCTGGACGCCAAGCTGCGCGTGCAGATGCGTATCGAGATCAAGCGCCTGCAACGGCGCCTGGGCACGACGTCGCTTTACGTCACCCACGATCAGGTCGAGGCGATGACCCTGGCCGACCGTCTGGTGGTGATGAATGCGGGGCGGCCCGAACAGATCGGCACGCCGATGGATATCTACACCAACCCCGCCAGCATGTTCGTCGCCGGTTTCATCGGCTCGCCGGCGATGAATTTCCTGGCCCTGGAACGGATGGAAGGGGGCAGGCTGCGCCTGCCCGGCAGCGAAGCCATGCTTGCGGAGGACGACGGCAGCAATGGCGCGCCGGTGCTCGGCATTCGCCCCGAACATATGCGGACGGTCGGCACCGCCGCCGATGCGGATATCGTGCTCAGCGTCGATGCCATTGAACCGCTGGGCGCGGATACGCTAGTCTACGGCCGCGCCCTGGGGCAGGAGGGGGAAATCGTCCTGCGCCTTGGCGGTTCGCACAGCATCGGGGAGGGGGATAACCTGCCTGTTGCCTTCGACCGGAATCACCTGCATTTCTTCGATCGCGCCAACGGACGGCGCGCCGATGTCAGAACCTGACGTGAAGAACATGAAGCTTTCCGAACGCCAGAACGACATACTGAACTGGATGCGCCGGGAAGGGTTTCTGGCCATCGACATGCTGGCGTCTCATTACGGGGTCACCACCCAGACGATCCGCCGCGATATCAATGCGCTGTGCGATAACGGCCTGCTGCGCCGCGTTCATGGCGGCGTCAGGCTGCCCTCGGCCTATGAGAACCTGTCCTTCTTCACCCGCCAGGTACTCAATGCCCGGGCCAAGCAGGCGATTGCCGAGCGGCTGGTGCGGGACATACCGGACGGTTCCTCGCTGTTTCTGGGTATCGGCACCACGGTCGAATATGTCGCCAAGGCATTGCTGAAGCACAAGGGCGTGCGGGTGATGACCAACAACCTCAATGTCGCCGCCATCCTCTGCGCCAATAAGGCCGTCAAGGTCGATGTCTCCGGCGGGCAGCTCCGCCATGACGACCGCGACCTGGTCGGGGGAGAGGCCGTTGCCTTTTTCAATGGTTTCCATGTCGATTTCGGTATCATCGGCACTGGCGGGCTCGATCCCGAGCGCGGGTTGCTCGATTTTCAGCCGGCAGAGGCACAGATCACCCGCGCCATCGTCAGAAATTCACGCCAGTGTTTCCTCGTTGCCGATGAAAGCAAATGGCAGCGTCAGGCCGTGGTCCGGGTAGCCGAATTCCGCGAAATAGATGCCTTCTACACCGATGCCCGCCCGGCGGCGGATATCTGCCGCATGCTGGACGAGCAGGGCGTCGCCCTGCGGGTGGCGGAGGAGGCGTGACCGCGCCGGATTCAGGCGGCCTTTTCTTCCTCGATGATCGGGTAGGCAATGGCGGCGATATGCGAACTGATGCGCCTGAAATCGCGCAGGATATCCAGATGAAGCTGTGAACTGCCCTTGCTTTCGGGGATGTCCTGGCGCAGGCGGTCCATATGGCGTTCTATGGCATCCTGAATCTTGTCGCGGTAGCGGTGCTTTTCCTCGATCAGTTGCTCGGCCAGTTCGAAATCGCCCGATATGAACAGATTGACCGCAAGCTGAAAGTTTTCCAGCAGTTCCTTGTGCAGCTCGGCGATTTCCCTGTCCCCGGCATCGGAAAGAACGATACCGGATTTGTGCTTCACCCGCGCCAGATCGACCAGGCTGTGATCGATGATATCGCCGATATGCTCCAGATTGGTGGCGAAGGCGAAAATTTCCATGGCCCGGCGACTGTCGCGCTTGTTCAGGGCGCCCTTGGTGATTTCGGCGATATACAGCGTCGCTTCCCGGTGCAGGCTGTCGATGGTGTCATCGAGCTGCCGGATACGGGCAATGACCGATTTGTCGCGAAAGGCCTGCAGGCTCATCTCCAGCATTTCATAGGTGAAATCGGCCATGCGCAATACTTCGCGCGCGGCATTGGCCAGGCCGCGCACCGGATCCGCCGTATCCCGGGGCGAGAGGAATTGCGGCCGGCGGTTTTCCTGCCCCGGCAGCACCTCATCCGGCTTGATCCGCTCCATCAGGCGGCTGGCAGGGCCGAGCAGCGGCAGAAAGAGCAGCCCGACCAGCAGGTTGAAGGCAAGATGGGCGTTGCCGACCAGCAATGCCGGGGGCAGAAGATTCAGCTGCTGGCGCCAGGCGGCATCCGGAGGAAGACTGCGGTAAAGAAGGACGAAAATCACCGCGCCGATCACCCTGAAGAACATATTGGCGATGACCGGCCGCTTGCCGGCGGCCGGTTCCGCCAGAGTTGCCGTGAAGGCAGGAAAGGCCGCGCCGATATTGGCCCCCACCACCATGCTGATGGCCAGAGGAAAATCGATCAGCCCCTGTGCGGCCAGTTGGCCGGTCAGCAGGATCACCGCCAGGCTGGAATAGGACAGCCAGGTCAGCAGCACAGTAACGATAATGGCCAGCGCCGGATCGCCGGAAAGGGCGGAGAGAATGGTGGCAATGACCGTGCTTTGACGCAGATCCTCCGAAACGGCGGAAATCATGCCCAGCGCGAATAAAATCAATGCCAGGCCGATCATGATCCGCCCGATATTGCGGCTGCGTTTGCCATTGGTGGAAAGAAACAGCACCACGCCGAGGAATATCAGCGCAGGCGCCGCCTGGCGGATATCGAGGGAAAGAAGCTGCACCGCCAGCGCCGTGCCGATATCGGCCCCCAGCACCATGGCCAGCGCCGGCACGCGGGCAATCATGCCACGCCCGGCAAAGCCCGAAACCATGGTGATGACCGCCGTGCTCGACTGCAGGGCAGCGGCCAGCCCGGCACCGGTGAGAATGGCCGAAAAGCGATTTCCGGCCATCTTCTGAATTACGGCATGCAGCTTGCCGCCCAGGGCCCGTGAAACGCCGGTCCGCACCATGCGCACACCCCAAAGCAACAGGGCGACCGCGCCGAGAAGATGCAACAATATCTGAAAGCCGTCACCCATCAGTCGCGCAGGCCTTTTTTGAATTTATCATCCGCCATGTTGGCTTTCTGTGTTCATTTGGTTTTCTGTGCATAATCCTAACGCAAGATGTTCGCAAATGAAAACAGGAACCGCTCCCGCAGCAGGCAATAATTAACCTTTTTGCCCCATCATGATGCCCTCTTCATGGCAGACGGATAAAAAAATGAAGCAGATCACGGTAATTGCGACATTCCTGCTGGTGCTGATCGCCACCCTGTCTGGCGCGGCTCCGGCAATAGCCAACGAACATGGCGGCGGAGAGGGCGAGGGAGGCGGCGAAGTCGACGGCCCGATCTATGTGCGCATGGATCCGATGACCGCACCCGTATATCGCAAGAACCGGGTACGCTATTATGTGTTCCTGACCATCAATCTGCTGATGAGCGATGACGAGGCCAAATCCAGAGCCTATAAGCTGATGCCCAAGCTGCGCGATGCCTTTCTGCGCGAGCTGCATG
>JALXAG010000169.1 GCA_026992315.1 Sneathiellales bacterium
ACCGAAGCGGCGAAGCCGGCCGCCGCCGCACCGGCGGCACCGCAACCGGCCCCGGCAGCGCCTGCGGCTCCCGCTCAGGCGGCGGCGGATGTTCTGGTCATGCCGTCCGCTCGCAAGCTGGCCGAGGAAAAAGGCATCGATCTGACCCGCATTCAGGGAACCGGCAAGGGCGGGCGCATCACCCGCGGCGATATCCTGGCCGCGCTGGACAAAGGCTACAGCGCCCCGGCCCGCCCGGTGGCCGCCGTTCAGCCTGCCGCACCTTCCGGCCCCCGGCCCGAAGCCGAGCGCGAGGAACGCGTGCGCATGACGCGCCTGCGCAAGACCATTGCCCAGCGCCTGAAGGATGCCCAGAACACGGCGGCGATCCTGACCACCTATAACGAGGTGGACATGACCAACGTGATGGATATCCGCGCCCGCTTCAAGGAACAGTTCCAGAAGCGTCATGGCGTCAAGCTGGGCTTCATGTCCTTCTTCACCCGCGCCGTGGTTCAGGCCCTGCAGGAAATTCCCGCCGTCAATGCCGAAATCGAAGGCGACGAGATCATTTACAAGCATTACTACCATATCGGCGTGGCCGTCGGCACGCCCAATGGCCTGGTGGTGCCGGTGCTGCGCGATGCCGATCAGATGTCGCTGGCCGATATCGAAAAGAAGATCGGCGATTTCGGCAAACGCGCCCGCGAGGGCAAGCTGTCGCTGGCCGAAATGCAGGGCGGCACCTTCACCATTTCCAATGGCGGGGTGTACGGTTCGCTGATGTCCTCGCCCATCATCAACCCGCCGCAATCGGGCATTCTGGGCATGCACAAGATCCAGAAGCGCCCGATGGATGTGAACGGCGAAATCAGGCTCAGGCCGATGATGTATCTGGCCCTGTCCTACGATCACCGCATCATCGACGGCGCCGAGGCGGTCACCTTCCTCGTCCGCGTCAAGGAATGCCTGGAAAATCCCGAACGCCTGCTTCTGGGACTGTAACCGCAATCTGCCGCAAGGCGGCCCCGGACGGGGCCATGATGAATGAAGGCGATCAAAATGAGCGATAAATCGGACGCGTTCGATCAAGCGTATGATCTGGTCATTATCGGCGGCGGGCCCGGCGGCTATGTCAGCGCCATCCGCGCCGCCCAACTCGGCCTGAAGGTGGCCTGCGTCGAGATGCGCGGCACCCTGGGCGGCACCTGCCTGAATATCGGCTGCATTCCTTCCAAGGCGCTGCTGGAATCCTCCCATCATTACGAGGAAGCCAGCCATGGCCTGGCCGAACACGGGCTGAAGATCGGCAAGGTCGGTTTCGACGTCAAGGCCATGATGGCGCGCAAGGAAAAGATCGTCGGCGAACTGACCGGCGGCATCGAATTCCTGTTCAGGAAGAACAAGGTCGATTACATCAGGGGCCGCGGCACCATTCTGGACACCGACACCGTCGAGGTTACGGCGGAGGACGGCAGCAAGCAGCAACTGCTGACCGATACCATCGCCATCGCCACCGGCTCCGACGTCGCCTCCCTGCCCGGAATCGAGATCGACGAGAAAAGGATCGTTTCCTCCACCGGAGCGCTGTCCCTGCCGAAAGTGCCGAAAAAGATGGTGGTGATCGGCGGCGGCTTCATCGGCCTGGAGCTGGGATCCGTATGGCGGCGGCTGGGGGCCGAGGTCACCGTGGTCGAATTCCTCGACCGCATCGTGCCGAACATGGATGGCGACATTTCGAAAACCCTGCATCGCATCCTGAAAAAGCAGGGGATGACGTTCAGAATGTCAACCAAGGTGACGGCGGCGAAGAAAACCCGTTCGGGCGTCAGCCTGACCGTGGAACCGGCCAAGGGCGGCGAGAGCGAAACCCTCGAAGCCGATGTGGTGCTGGTTGCCGTTGGTCGTCGTCCCTTCACCGAAGGGCTGGGGCTGGAGAATGTCGGCATCGTTCCCGATCAGCGCGGCTTCATCGCCGTGGACAAGCATTACCGCACCTCGGTCGCCAACATCTTCGCCATCGGCGATGTCATCGGCGGGGCCATGCTGGCCCATAAGGCCGAGGAGGAAGGCATCGCGCTGGCCGAATATCTCGCCGGTCAGCGCCCGCATATGAATTACGATGTCATTCCCGGCATTGTCTACACCCACCCTGAAGCCGCATCGGTCGGCAAAACCACCGAGCAGCTCAGGGAAGAAGGCATCGAGTTCCGCGCCGGCAAGATTCCCTTTTCCTCCAATGCCCGCGCCAAAACGGTCGGCGAAACCGACGGTTTCGTCAAGGTACTGGCCGATGCCACGACCGACCGTATCCTCGGTGTGCATGTTCTCGGCCCCGAAGCCGGTACGATCATTCACGAGGCCGCGGTCGCCATGGAATTCGAGGCCACGGCGGAAGATCTGTTCCGCACCTGCCACGGCCACCCGACGCTGAACGAAGTGGTCAAGGAAGCGGCAATGGCCGTTCACAAGCGCAGCATCAGCGCCTGAGACCCGGAAACGATCCCGCCTCCGCAAACCGCTGCAGGCGGCTTGCGGAGGTTTTTTTTGTGTCCCCGATCACGATCCCCCGCCGCCATGATGCCCTTTCACGCGGCGTTCTGCCGATGGCGCTGAACAGGGCCCTTATCTTGCAGATTTGCTCATGAAAAAGGGGCGGCACCGGGCCGCCCCTCATCCCTTGACCGCAAAACGGTTTGTTGAAGAAGCCCGGTTCAGTCTTCCTTGGCTTCCTCGCCGGTTTCCTGATTGACGACCTTCATCGACAGGCGCACCTTGCCGCGATCGTCGATGCCGAGCACCTTGACATAGACCTCATCGCCTTCCTTGACCACATCGTTCACCTGGCGGGTGCGTTCCTTGGCCAGTTCGGAAATATGGACAAGACCGTCACGGCTGCCGAAGAAGTTGACGAAGGCGCCGAAATCGACGGTTTTGACGACCTTGCCCTTGTAGATTTCCCCGACTTCCGGTTCGGCAACGATCGATTTGATCCAGTCGACGGCGGCCTTGGCGACATCCTCGCTGGCGGCCGCGACCTTGATGGTGCCGTCATCCTCGATATCGACCTTGGCGCCGGTGGTTTCGCAGATTTCACGAATGACCTTGCCGCCGGTGCCGATAACCTCACGGATCTTATCCTTCGGAATGCTGAAGGTGGTGATCCGCGGCGCCGTTTCCTTGACCTCCTCGCGGCTGCTGCTCATGGCCTTGGCCATCTCGCCCAGAATATGGGCACGCCCGCCATGGGCCTGGGCCAGGGCCTGGCGCATGATTTCCTCGGTGATGCCGGTGATCTTGATATCCATCTGCAGGGCGGTGATGCCCCGTTCGGTTCCGGCCACCTTGAAATCCATATCGCCGAGATGATCCTCATCGCCCAGAATATCGGACAGAACGGCAAAGCGATCGCCTTCCTTGATCAGTCCCATGGCGATACCGGCCACGGGACGGGCCAGCGGCACGCCCGCATCCATCATCGCCAGGGACGAACCGCAGACGGTCGCCATCGAGGAGGAACCGTTGGATTCGGTGATTTCCGAAACCACGCGCACGGTATAGGGGAAGTCCTCCTTGCTGGGCATCAGCGGGTTCAGTGCCCGCCAGGCCAGCTTGCCATGACCGATCTCGCGCCGGCCGGGGGCCAGGCGGAAGCTGGTTTCACCGACCGAATAGGGCGGGAAATTATAGTGCAGCATGAAATGTTCGCGATATTCGCCGTCCAGCGCATCGACGATCTGCTCATCCGCGCCGGTGCCCAGCGTCGTAACGACAAGCGCCTGTGTCTCCCCGCGGGTGAACAGGGCCGCGCCATGGGCACGCGGCAGGATGCCGACTTCACAGGAAATCGGACGCACGGTCTTCAGATCGCGCCCGTCGATGCGGATACCGGTGTCCAGGATATTGTTGCGAACGATATCCTTTTCCAGCTTCTTGAACAATTCGCCGGCCTTGGCGGTGTCGAGACCTTCTTCCTCCAGGGTTGCCAGAACGCTTTCCTTGACGGCGGCAATCTTCTCCTGGCGTTCGCTTTTGGCGCGAATGGCATAAGCCTCGCGCAGGCCCGGCTCGGCCAATTCGCGCAGGCGGTTCCTGAAGCCTTCGTCGATTTCCTCTTCTTCCAGCGTCCAGGGATCCTTCGCCGCTTCCTCGGCCAGTTCGATGATCATGTCGATCACCGGCTGCATTTCGCGATGACCGAAAGTGACGGCGCCGAGCATCTGATCCTCGCTCAGCTCCTTCGCTTCCGATTCGACCATCAGAACCGCATCGGCCGTGCCCGCGACCACCAGATCGAGATCGGATTCATCGAGCTGATCGATCAGCGGATTGAGCACATATTCGCCATCGATATAGCCGACACGGCAGCCGCCGATCGGCCCCATGAAGGGCACGCCGGACAGGGTCAATGCCGCCGAAGCACCGATCATGGCGACGATATCGGGATCGTTTTCCAGATCGTGGCTGAGAACCGTGCACATGACCTGGGTATCGTTGCGGAAGCCTTCCGCAAACAACGGACGGATCGGCCGGTCGATCAGGCGCGAGGTCAGGGTTTCCTTTTCGCTCGGCCTGCCTTCACGCTTGAAAAAGCCGCCGGGAATCTTGCCCGCGGCGAATGCCTTTTCCTGATAGTTGACCGTAAGGGGGAAAAAATCGACGTCGGGGCGCGCATTCTTCATCGCCACGGCCGTGGCCAGGACCGTCGTTTCCCCATAGGTCACAACGACGGAGCCGGTGGCCTGGCGGGCGATCTTGCCCGTTTCGATGACCAGCTTGCGCCCGCCCCACATGATTTCCTTGCGGTGTATGTCAAACATATTCTTGCCTTCCAACAGCTTGCGTCCCGCCGTATTGCGGGTAACGCCTCATTTCCTGCACCGATTGGCTGACGCACCCTTGCGTCAGGACCGATGAAAGAAAAAAGGGGCGGACATCCGGGCCCGCCCCCTCGATTTCAGTGAGCCCATTCCGAAGGGAACGGCTTACTTACGCAGGCCCAGACGCTTGATCAGGGTCTGATAGCGCTCCACATCCTTGTTTTTGAGATAATCAAGAAGCCGGCGACGGCTGCTGACCAGTTTCAGCAGACCGCGGCGGGAATGGTTGTCCTTCTTGTGCTCCTTGAAATGCTCGGTCAGATTGACGATCCGTTCCGTGAGGATCGCCACCTGCACCTCCGGCGAGCCCGTGTCACCGGGGCCGGTTGCAAATTCCTTGATCAATTCCGCTTTGCGTTCAGCGGTAATCGACATCGTCACTCTCCATCTCAGATATTGAAAACGCGAACCGGCCTGATGCTGCCTGCCTCGACCCTGGCGATTGCCACGGGCCGTTCACCTTGCAGTACACAGACCGTTTCATTGGTCCGATAATGCGTTCCCACCGGCTGCCCGTGTCTGAGGCGGCCTGCCTCCGCTTCGTTTACGGCCAGCGCCGGGATGTCGGCCAGCGCGGTCTGAAGCGGCAGAATGCATTCATCAGCCGCAGACATATGGCACAGGGTTTCGAGTTTTTCCAGCGAAATCGCATCGTCGAGCGAAAAAGGGCCGACACGGACCCGGCGCAGGGCACGCAAATGGCCGCAGGTGCCAAGCGCCCGGGCGATATCCCGCCCCAGGGAACGGATATAGGTGCCTTTGCCGCAATCGACGCTGAAACGGGCATGATCGCCATCCGGACAAGCGACAAGCGACAGGTCGTGAATGTGAACCTTGCGCGCCGCCATTTCAGGCGCCTGCCCTGCCCGGGCCAGGTCATAGGCCCGCCGGCCGCCGATCCTGATGGCCGAATAAGCAGGCGGCCGCTGTTCGATAATCCCGGTGAAACGCGCAAGAACGGCAAGAATTTCTCCCCGATCCGGGCGGTGAGGACTTTCGGCGACGATCTCCCCTTCGGCATCGTCCGTCGCGGTTTCCTGCCCCCAGCGCAGGGTGAATTCATAACGCTTGCGCCCGTCGAAAGCGTAGGAGACACATTTCGTCGCCTCGCCCAAGGCGATGGGCAGCACCCCGCTGGCCAGCGGGTCGAGCGTACCGCCATGCCCCGCCTTTGCCGCATCGAGCAGCCGGCGTACCTTACCCAGTGCCTGGGTCGAACTCATCCCCAGCGGTTTGTCGAGAACGATCCAGCCGTGAATATCGCGTCCCCGGCGCCGTCTGGCCATTGTCAGCCGCCCCGGTCTTCTTTGTGTACGCGGCGCAGCAGCTCGTCGATATGAGCGGCATTTTCAAAGGAATCGTCAGCGACAAAGGCTATTTTCGGCGTATTGCGCAGGCGCACCATGCTGCCGACGCGCCCGCGCAGAAAACCGGCACAGCGGTTCAGGGCCGCCAGCATCAATGCGGCATCGCCCCCGCCCAATGGCGTGACATAGGCGGTGGCGTTGCGCAGATCCGGGCTGACACGCACCTCCGTCACCGTGATCGACATTTCGGCAATATCGGGATCGCGGATTTCGCCGCGCATCATCACATCCGACAGGGCGTGACGGATTTCCTCGCCAACGCGCAACTGCCGCTGGCTCGGCCCCTTGCTTTTGGAATCGTGGGACATCTGTGCACCTCAAGACAATGCGCATGCCGGCGCAATCACAAGGCCGGCAGCACCGTCCATGCATGCGCGCGGGAGCGCGAAATCAGAATTCCCGCGCGACTTCCTGAACCTCGAACGCCTCGATGATATCGCCGACCTGCAGGTCCTGATATTTTTCGAAGGCCATACCGCATTCCATGCCCTGCTTGACTTCCCTGACCTCGTCCTTGAAGCGCTTGAGGGTGGACAACGTGCCTTCGTGAATGACCACATTGTCGCGCAGCAGCCGCACCCCGGCACCGCGGCGGATGACGCCTTCGCGGACCACACAGCCCGCAACCTTGCCGACCTTGGTGATATTGAACACTTCGAGAATTTCGGCCGTGCCGATGAAGTTCTCGCGCATCTCCGGCTTCATCATGCCCGAAAGCATGTTTCTGAGATCGTCGGTCAGGTGATAGATCACCGAATAGTAGCGGATATCGGTCTTTTCCCGCTCCGCCAGTTCGCGCGCCTGTTTGTTGGCGCGAACGTTGAAGCCGAGAATCAGCGCCCCGGATGCCTTGGCAAGCTGCACGTCGGATTCGCTGATCGCGCCGACGGCGCCGTGGACGACACGCACCTTGACCTCGTCATTGGCAAGCTTTTCGCAGGCCGCGACAATCGCTTCGACCGAACCCTGCACATCGGCCTTGACCAGCACCGGCAGTTCCTTGGCCGTTCCTTCCTTGATCGCCGAGAACATCTGCTCCAGCGTCCCCCGCCCGGCGCCGGCCGCGCGGGCCTCGCGCCGCTTGCGATGGCGGAATTCGGAAATTTCACGCGCCTTGGCCTCATTCTCGACCACGGCGAATTCATCGCCGGCGGACGGGGTTGCCTGCAGGCCGAGAATTTCCACCGGCATGGACGGCGTCGCTTCCTTGACCCGTTCGCCGCGATCGTTGATCAGCGCGCGCACGCGCCCCCATTCATCGCCGGCGACAAGCACATCGCCGACACGAAGGGTGCCGCGCTGCACCAGGGTCGTTGCCACCGGGCCACGCCCCTGTTCGAGCTTGGCTTCGATGATCGTACCGCTGGCCGGGCAATTGTAATTGGCCTTCAGCTCCAGCAGTTCGGCCTGCAGCAGCACCGCCTCCAGCAGCTTGTCCAGCCCCTGTTTCTTGATCGCCGAAACTTCGACGGAGAGAACGTCGCCGCCCATCTCCTCGACGAACAGCTCATGTTGCAGCAGATCCTGGCGCACGCGGTTCGGATCGGCATCGGGACGGTCGCATTTATTGATCGCGACGACGATCGGCACATCTGCCTCCTTGGCATGGCGGATCGCCTCGATCGTCTGCGGCATCACCGAATCATCGGCCGCAACCACGAGGATGACAATATCCGTCGCCTTGGCGCCGCGGGCACGCATCGCCGTGAAGGCGGCATGGCCCGGCGTATCGAGGAAGGTGATCTTCTGGCCGTTCAGTTCCACCTGATAGGCACCGATATGCTGCGTGATGCCGCCGGCTTCATGGGCGGCGACATCGGCATGACGCAGGGCATCGAGAAGCGAGGTCTTGCCGTGATCGACATGCCCCATGACCGTAACCACAGGCGGCCTCGGCTCCAGATCGGCGGGATCGTCTTCGACCTGAATCAGCGAATCCTCGATATCCGATTCCGATACGCGCTTCGGGCGATGACCGAATTCCTCGACAATGAGCTGGGCGGTATCGGCATCGATACTCTGGTTGACGGTGACCATCACCCCCATTTTCATCAGGGCCCGCACCACTTCGACGGCACGCTCCGCCATGCGGTTGGCCAGTTCGGCCACCGTGATCGTCTCGGGGATGACCACATCGCGATACACCTTGGCCGGCGCCTCGCCGCTGCCGGCATTGCGCGCGGCGCGGCGTTCGCGTTCCTGACGGCGACGCATGGAGGCCAGCGAACGCTGCCGCTCCCCGCGATCGTCCAGAAGCTGGGCCATGGATTTGTTGCTGCGCCGGCGCTCGCCGGCACCACGGGTCGGGCGTGCGGGTTTCGCCGGTTTGGGCGGTGTCTGCTTGCGCCGGGGCGCGGCATCCTGCGAAGGCACCGCAGCGGCCTTGCGCGGTGCGGCCGGCTTCACCGGGGCGGGTTGCGTTTCCTCTGCGGGCGCCGCAACAGCTGCCGTTTCTTCTTCCCTGACCGGAGCGGGTTCTTCCGGCTGCTCCGCCGCACGGCGGCGGGCTTCTTCTTCCTCAGCCTTGCGGCGGGCCTCCTCCTCGGCGCGGCGACGGGCTTCTTCCTCGGCCGCACGGCGGCGGGCTTCCTCTTCAGCGGCGCGGCGACGGGCTTCTTCTTCCGCCGCGGCCCGGGCACTCTTGATCGCACGAACCCGGGCGGCCAATTCGCTTTCGGTCAGCTGGCGCTTGGCGGCACCTGCCGGCTTCGCGGCGCCACCGCGCTGGGGGGCGCTCTTACGCTTCGTCTCCCCCGCGGCGCCGCGCCCGGGTTTGGCAGAGGCCGCCGCCTCGATATCACGGCTGAAGCTGCGCTTTTTGCGCACTTCGACCTTGACGGTCTTGCTCCGACCGTGACTGAAACTCTGGCGGACCTTCCCGGCCTCCACCGGCTTTTTCAGCTCAAGCCGCTTGGAACCGCTGGGGCCCTGGGATTTCTTATCGCCAGAATTGTTCGAGTCGCTCATTACTTCTCCGACACTCGCTCATTAGTGGACGCCCGGGGAATAAACCCCGAAAAGCGCGCGGCTTCAAGCTGAAAACGCTGTGCCAGCGTTCCAGACATCAAAGCGGCATGCACCACATTGTTCCGTCCCAGCGCCAGGGAAAGATCGTCACGGCCGAAACAATCGACCACGGCGATCCCCGGTGCCAGGGATTCTATTCTGTCGCGTCCGTCGCCGGAGCCATCGGAGGCTTCGACCAGAACCGCGACATCCGCCCCCTTCTTCAGGGCGGCGCACACTTTCTCATAGCCCGCGACGACCTGCCCTGCCCGCCGCGCCAGACCAAGATAATTCAGGGCGCGCTGATGCAAAAGCAGTGCCGTCCGTTCCGGCAGATCGCCGGAAGCACGGACCCTGCGCCGTGCCGCCCGGGCAAACAATCCTCCGGACACGGCCTTTTCAACCTCTTCGCGGCGGCTGTGAACCCACAACCCCCGCCCGCCGAGCTTGCCTGCAACATCCGGCACGATCTCCTCCGCCGGACCGCAAACAAAGCGGATCATCTCTTCCTTCGGCGCAACCTCCCGGCACACCAGGCAGCGGCGACAGGGACCGGCCTTATGCCCTTCTCCGGCCTTATTCCTGCTCACGCTCTTCAGCCGCGCCCTCCGACGCATCCTCCGATGCCCCTTCGGCCGTTTCCGTGGCATCGTCGGCCGGAGCCGCATCGCCCTCTTCGCCATCCTCATCGGCAAACCAGTGCGCGCGTGCCGCCATGATAATATCATTGGCATCGGCTTCCGAAAGGCCGAAGGAGCGCAGATAGCCGGTTTCCGGATCGATCAGTTCGTCGCTGGCCAGATCGGCCAGATCGTCGAGCGTCTTGATCCCCTGTTCCCCCAGCGCGATCACCATGTCGGGGCGCAGGGCGGCCAGCTCCATCAGATCCTCGGCAATGCCGAGCGCGGCACAGCGTTCGCCGAATTCCGCCTCTGCCTGCTCCAGATAGGCCTGGGCACGGGCCGAAAGCTCTTCGGCCACCTCCTCGTCGAAACCTTCGATCGACGCCAGTTCCTCGATCGGCACATAGGCCAGATCCTCCGGCGTGTGAAACCCTTCGGCCACCAGAAGCTGGGCGATCATCTCATCGACATTGAGAACATTCATGAAGGTTTCCGAACGCAGCTTGAATTCGGCCTGCCGGCGTTCGGATTCCTCGTCCTCGGTCAGGATATCGATATCCCAGCCGGTCAGCTGCGAGGCCAGGCGCACATTCTGGCCGCGGCGGCCGATGGCCAGGCTGAGCTGATCGTCGGGAACGACGACTTCGATGCGCTTCGCCTCTTCATCCAGCACCACCTTGACCACCTCGGCCGGAGCCAGGGCGTTGACGATGAAGGTTGCCGGATCGGGCGACCATTCGATGATGTCGATCTTCTCGCCCTGCAACTCGTTGACCACCGCCTGCACGCGGCTGCCGCGCATGCCGACACAGGCACCGACCGGATCGATGGAGGGATCGTTCGAGGTAACGGCAATCTTGGCGCGGCTGCCGGGATCGCGGGCCACGGCCTTCAGCTCGATGATGCCATCGTAGATTTCCGGCACCTCCTGAGCGAACAGCTTGGCCATGAACTGCGGATGGGTGCGCGAAAGGAAAATCTGCGGCCCGCGCTGTTCGCGGCGCACATCGTAGATATAGGCGCGAATACGGTCGTTCTGCTGAAAGCTTTCGCGCGGCAACAGCTCGTCGCGGCGCACGATCGCCTCGGCATGGCCCAGATCGACAGTGACATTGCCGTATTCGACGCGCTTGACCTGGCCGTTGATGATATCGCCGACCCTGTCCTTGAACTCCTCGTACTGGCGCTCGCGTTCGGCATCGCGCACCTTCTGCACGATCACCTGCTTGGCCGTCTGCGCCGCCATGCGGCCGAAATCGATCGGGGGCAGCGGATCGTAGACATAGCCGCCCACTTCGACTTCGGGATCCTTGTGGCGGGCATCCTCAAGCAGAATTTCGGTGGCCTCGTTTTCGATTTCCTCGACCACCTGGCGGCGGCGGGCAATGCGGATTTCACCGGTCTTGCGGTCGATCTCGGCGACGATATCGTTCTCCAGCCCATAGCGGGACCGCGCCGCCTTCTGGATGGCTTCTTCCATCGCCTCCAGAACGATGTCGGCATCGATATGCTTTTCGCGCGCTACCGCATCGGCAACTTGCAACAGTTCCAAACGATTGGCGGTCGTAGCCATGCCTCTAACTGCTCCCGTAACTCAGATTTGACCAATACCGTCGCGGCCGCCCGTTCCCGGGAAGCAACCGCGTTCAGTGCTCTTTCTTCAGGCTGGCGGCGATCAGCTCGTCCGTCAGCACCAGTTTCGCTTCATACACATCCGCCGTCGAGAGGACGACTTCCTCGCCATCCTTCAGGCGCAGGCGGAATTCGCCCTCGCCGCCGGACAGCAGCAGACCGCGGTAACGGCGGCGGCCATCGACAGGGCGGCGCAGCTCCACCTTGATCTCGTGACCGGCGAAACGGCGGTAATCCTCATCCCGCACCAAAGGGCGGTCGATCCCCGGCGAGGACACCTCCAGATCGTAAGCGCCCCGGATCGGATCCTCGACATCGAGTATGGCGGAAATGGCCCGGCTGAGCCGCTGGCAATCCTCGACCACCATGCCGCCATCGGCGATCCGCTCCGCCATGATCTGCAGCACGGGCTTGCGGCCGGTGGTATATTTCACCCGCACCAGCCTGTAGCCCATATCCTCGGCCACCGGTTCGATCAGATCCGTGATGCGCTCCGCGATCTCCATATTTCCCCGATATCCCAAAACAACCGAACGCCCGGGCAGATGGCCTGCCGGCTCCGCAACGGATCCGGCGCCTGCAACAAGCCTGCCGCCAAATGATAGCCGCCAGAAACAAAAAAAGTGGGCCACTGGCCCACTGTTTCAACGCCGGTCAGAATGACGGCAAACAGCAATTCCTGAGGCGCATTGTACGCATTCGCCCGCAAGCTGCAAGTGGTTTCATCGCCTGCGGCAAAATATGCGCCGCCACAGCCCGGCTGCAGCCGGACATCAGCGATTGCGACGGCGGAAACGGTAATAAACGCAACGCCCGCCGCTCTGCAGCGCCTTCCGTTCATAGCGGGTCGGCGGCCAGTCGGCCGGACGCCGGCGCCAGTCCTCCGGTCCCTCGGCAAGCCATTCGAAATCGGCATGCGCCAGCACATGCTGCAATATCCAGCGCGCATAAGGCATGTGATCGGTGGCGATGCGCAGTTCGGCGCCGTCCTTCATCAGCCGCGACAGGGCATCGAGCGTCGCCCTGTTAACGATCCGGCGCTTGTGATGACGGGTTTTCGGCCAGGGATCGGCGAAAAGAATGAACACGCGACCCAGCGAAGCCTCGCCCAGACGCGGGAAAAGAAGCCTGACATCATCGCAGAATACGCGGATATTCTCGATGCCGCGCTCCTCGATCCGCCCCAGCAGCTTGGAGACGCCGTTGATGAACGGTTCGCAACCGATCATCCCGATATCGGGGTATGCCTCGGCCTGGGCCAGCAGATGCTCGCCGCCGCCGAAACCGATCTCCAGCCACAAATCGCTGACAGGCCGGCCGAACAATTCTTCCGGGCCGACAGGCGCGGCATTACCGGCCACAGAAAAACGCGGCAACAGACGCTCAAGCCGCGCTTTCTGCCCCGGGCGCAGGGGCTTGCCCTGACGACGCCCGTAGAAACGTTCCGTGTTCACACTCATCCAATCCCGGAAATCGGCAAAAAGGCGATCAGGCCAAAGCGTTCTTCAGATCGTCCACCAGATCCACCCGCTCCCAGGAGAAGCCGCCGTCGTCCTCGGGCTTGCGGCCGAAATGGCCATAGGCCGCCGTGCGTTCGTAAATCGGGCGGCAGAGCTGCAGATGATCGCGGATGCCGCGCGGCGACAAATCCATGACTTCACTGAGCACCTTCTCCAGCTTCGCCGGATCGACGCGTTCGGTGCCATGAAGATCGACATAAACCGAGAGCGGCCTGGATACGCCGATCGCATAGGAAAGCTGAATGGTGCAGCGATCCGCCAGATCGGCCGCCACCACATTCTTGGCCAGATAGCGCGCGGCATAGGCGGCCGAGCGGTCGACCTTGGTCGGATCCTTGCCCGAAAAGGCGCCGCCGCCATGGGGGGCGGCCCCGCCATAGGTATCGACGATGATCTTGCGCCCCGTCAGCCCGGCATCGCCATCGGGCCCGCCGATGACGAATTTACCCGTCGGGTTGACGTAGAAATCCTCCTCGGCGCACATCCAGCCATCGGGCAGGACGGTTTCGACATGTTCGCGCACCAGGGCGCGGATCTCGTCCTGATCCACCCCTTCGGCATGCTGGGTGGAAACCACGACCGAGGTTGCGCGCACCGGCTTGCCGTCCTCATAGGCGAGGGTGACCTGACTTTTGGCATCGGGGCCGAGTATCGGCGCGGCGCCGGAATGGCGCGCTTCGGAAAGGCTGCGCAGAATGGCATGGGAGAAATAGATCGGCGCCGGCATCAGATCTTCGGTCTCGCGCACGGCATAACCGAACATGATGCCCTGATCGCCCGCGCCCAGATCCTTGTTGCCATCGGCATCGACACCCTGGGCGATATCGGCCGACTGGGCATGCAGACGGATCTGCACATCCGCCCCTTCCCAATGAAAGCCTTCCTGCTCGTAACCGATCTTGCGCACCACATCCCGGGCGCGCTGTTCTATCTTTTCCGGGGTGATGCTGCCGGGGCCGCGCACCTCGCCGCAGAGGCCGATGAAATTGGTGGTGGTCACCGTTTCACAGGCAACACGCGCATCCGGATCCTCCGACAGGAACAGATCGACGACGGCATCCGAAATCCGGTCGCAGATCTTATCCGGATGACCTTCGGAAACGGACTCACTGGTAAACAGGTAATTCTTTCTCGACACGACCGAAACCTCCGAGGTCAATACTGGCGGCATGCCTGCGCACCCGCGTGACTACACCAGAACCCAAGCTGTCCTTCAGCTTATAGGCAGCCTTGTTTCACCCGGTCAAGAGAATTGACAGGAGTACCCGCAGCCTGCTGGAAAAGCGGCATAATCAATCATCGTCAGCAGGGGTCTTCCCTCCGGCGGAACAATCCTCGGCCGTGACCTGAATCAGTTCGACAATCTTTCTGCGAAGCGCCGGGTTCTCGATACGCTCGAATGCCTGTGCAATATCGTATATTTCCTTACTCGTAAAAACAGAGTCTTGAAAATGGCCTCTCCCGCCATCGGCCAGGCGCTGTGCCGGGGTCTCCTCCAGCCCGTCGAAAAAAAAGGATACGCCGACATCGAGCGCCCTGCTGAATTCGAACAGACGGCTGGCGCCGATGCGGTTGGTGCCCTTCTCATATTTCTGAATTTGCTGAAAAGTAACGCCGACCCGATCCGCCAGCTTCTGCTGGGTAATGCCCCGGACCTGGCGGATAAGCCGCAATCGTTTGCCAACATGCAGGTCCACAGGATGTGGCAAATTTGACACGAAATCCCCCTAGAAAAAAACGTCCGGCCCGCCGTCTCCATACAAGTCGATCCGTTCGCTGCAGGAAAAAGCAAGAATCAACCAGATGGTGCATACACTTGTAGGAAAAATAAGGGGGCATGGTCAAGAGGGCCTGCTGTGGAAAAATTGGGGTCAAACCGTGCCGATAGCGCATGACACCCCTTGGCGGGCGCAGATTGCCTGCTCACCTCCTCCCTCGTTCCGTGCAGATGCACTTATCCGTAAGGGCGGGTTGTCACACACCCTGCTCAGGCCTTGGTATCGGCAGCGGCCCGACGCCACAGAGCCAGCAGCAGCAGGGTGCTCACCAACAGCCATAGCGGCCATTCCCCCCATTGCGCATAAAGGGTCGGCGGCAGCGGCCTGGGCAGATCGCCGTCTATGAAACCGCTACGCCCCAGCCCCAGCGATGAAATGACCCGACCATAAGGATCGACAAAGGCCGAAATCCCGGTATTGGCGGCACGGATCAGCGGCAGCCCCTGTTCCACCGCCCTGAAGCGGCTGATGGCAAAGTGCTGATAAGGGCCGGTCCATTCTCCAAACCAGGCATCGTTGGTGATATTCAGCAGCCACGCCATCGGCCGGCCCGCCACCGATACTTCCGCCGGGAAAACGGCTTCGTAACAGATCAGCGGCCGCACCGGCGGCAGACCGGGCAGGCGCAGCACCGCCTCGCCCCGGCCGGAAGAGAAGTCGCCCCCCTCGGCCGCCAGAGCCTCCAGACCGATGACGCGTAGCAGGGAGCGCAGGGGCAGATACTCACCAAAGGGAACCAGATGGCGTTTATCGTAAACGCCATCTGGTTCCCTTTGGTGAGTAT
>JALXAG010000170.1 GCA_026992315.1 Sneathiellales bacterium
GCCAGGCGCTGCGCAGGGTTATTGCCGCCTGCCCGTCCAGGGGCGGGCTGGAAGGCTGTTCGATCATCGATGCGCTGGAGAATCCGAAACACCCGAATTAGGGTCCGGATCCTAAGGACACGCCCGACTGACCCGGGCGAAGGGGTGGGATTCCGGCAGCCGCAGCCTGATTTTTCGCTCTTTCCGCCGTCGCAGGGCCATGAGTGGCGGGTAGGTTATTCGCTCCTTTCCGCTTGACTCCGTACCACGGTACGGAGCTTAAGCTGCGGGGAATGAAACGATCACCCGGAGCGATGGATATGCGGAAATTACTCAAGGCCACGGCGCTGCTGCTGGCGCTGATATGGGCGTTGCCGGCCCTGGCCGGCAGCGACAAGTACAGATTGTATGTCGATGGTCTGGCCTGCCCCTATTGCGCCTATGGCGTGGAAAAGCAGGTCGGTGCCCTTGAGGGGGTGGAAGCGGTCGATATCCGCATCGATGAGGGGGTGGTGGTCGCCACCATGGCCCCCGGCGCCCGGCTGACGGAAGAACAGGCCAGACAGGCCGTTGCCGATGCGGGCTTCACCCTGCGCAAATTCGAGCGGACGACGGACAAATGAAGAATATATTCATGCCGGGCATGGCGGCATCCGCCGCGATGGCAGCATGGCTTGTTGCGGCTGTGTCCGCCGATGCCCATGAGCCGATTTTCACCCCCGGCGCCCATGTTCATGCCAAGGGCAGCGGGGAGTTGAGCCTGGAATACGAACGCGAACGGGCCAGCGGTGCCGGGGAGCGGGAGACGGATCAGGATCTGACGCTGGAATTCGATTACGGCATTACCGCCGACTGGACGGTCAAGGCCGTTCTGCCTTTCGCGGACCGGGAGGCGAACGGGGATGGCGCCTCCGGTCTCGGCGATGTGACCCTGGGAACGAAATACCGTTTTCTGCGCATCGACCGGCCGGGGCGGCAGTTTTCGACGACCGCGTTGTTCCAGGTCAAGCTGCCGACGGGCGATGACGGGCGCAGCCCGCGTCTTGGCAGCGGTTCGACCGATTTGCTGTTCGGGCTGCTTCACGGGCTGGAATCGCGGCGGTGGTATTACAACACGGCTCTGCGTTACCGCCTGAACGGGGAAGGGGGCGGCGGGCTGGAGAAGGGCGACAAGCTGTTCATCGATCTGGTCGGCGGCGTGCGTCCGGTTCTGACCGGCTACAGGGAACCGGATACGGTGCTCTTCTTCGAACTGAACTGGGAGCGCACGGCCCGCGACCGGCTGAACGGCCGGGATGTCGCCGATAGCGGCGGGTGGGAGCTGTTCGTGGCGCCCGGCATTTTCTGGACCTATCGGGTGGTTGCGCTGACAGCCGGGGTGCAGATCCCCGTGGCCCGCAATCTCAACGGCAATCAGCCGTCTTCCGATTACCGTTTCAAGCTGACGGCGAAATACGAGTTCTGATATGAAATCTGGCAAAAGCGTGGTGCGTATTCTCAAACGGTTTCTGGCCGGTATCGTTCTTTTTCTTGTTGCGGCGGCAGCGCTGATCTGGGTCTTTTTCATCCCTTCATCGACGGGACCGGATTATCGCTTCGTCATGGCCTGGGGCGGCAAGGGTTCGGCGCCGGGGCAGTTCAGCGATCCGACGGGGCTGGCGGTTGCCGGGGATGAGGTTTTCGTTGCCGATTCCCGTAACGGCCGCATTCAGGTGTTCGATTTTTCAGGCAATTTCAAACGGGCCTTCGGCCGGCCGGGCAAGGGTCCGGGCGAGATGGAACGGCCGATGAATATCCGCATTCGCGGTAACGAACTCTATGTCGCCGATTACTGGAACGATCGTATCCAGGTTTTCACCCTCGACGGGACCTTTCTGCGCGCGTTCGGTTCAGGCGGCTCAGGCTTGGGCCAGTTCAGGGCTCCCGGCGGGGTGGCGGTGGCGGAGAACGGCGATCTGTTCGTCGCCGATTTTTACAATCAGCGCATTCAGCGCCTGAATGCCGATGGCGGCTTTCTGCGCCAATGGGGTACGACCGGCAAGGTCGGCATCGGGGCCGGGGAATTCAATTATCCGACCGATGTGGCGCTGGGGCGGAACGGCAGGCTCTATGTGGCCGACGGCTATAACGACCGGGTGCAGGTTTTCGATGCGAAGGGGCGCTTTCTCACCAAATGGGGCGGGCCGTTCGCGATGAATATCTACGGTCCGTTCAATGGCTGGTTTGCCACGGTGACCAGCCTGTCGCTCGATGGGGACAGCAATGTCTTCGTTGCCGATTTCTACAATCACCGCATCCAGAAATTCACCGCCGACGGCGATTTCATCACCGCTTTCGGCGGAAGGGGCGATGGCGATGGCCGTTTCAATTATGTCACGGCCGTGGCCGTGGCCGATGACGGCACCGTCTTCGCCGCCGATTTCGGCAACAACCGTATCCAGAAATGGATACCGGGGGCGCCGTGACGCCGCCCCGCGGGCCGGTGCCGCGCGGGGGATGCGAAGATCAGTCGAAGGCCTCGTCCCAGCTGCCCCGGGTCGAGGCCTTGGAATATTCGGTCGCCCGGTTTTCGAAGAAATTGGTGTGCTCCACCGCGTTGAGCATGACATCGAGCCAGGGCAAGGGGTTGTCCTGTACGTCATAGCGCGGCTCAAGACCGAGCTGGGTGAGGCGGCGATTGCCGATATAGCGGATGTAGCGCTTTACTTCATCGGCACTGAGGCCTTCCATGTCGCCCTGTTCGAAGGCCAGTTCGATGAAGGCATCCTCATGGCTGACGATGGTGTCGCAGGCTTCGTTCAGATCGTTCTGGAACTCTTCTGTCCAGATTTCGGGGTTTTCCTCGATGAAGGTATGGAACAGGCGGATGATCGATTCGGTGTGCAGGGACTCATCGCGCACCGACCATGAAATAATCTGCCCCATGCCCTTCATTTTGTTGAAGCGGGGAAAGTTCAGCAGGATGGCGAAACTGGCAAAGAGCTGCAGCCCTTCGGTGAATCCGCCGAATACCGCCAGGGTCTTGGCCAGATCGGCGGGGGTTTCGGCGCCGAATTGCTGCATATAGTCGTATTTGTCCTTCATCTGCTTGTAATGCAGGAAGGCCGAATATTCCGTTTCCGGCATGCCGATGGTGTCGAGAAGATGGGAATAGGCGGCGATGTGGATCGTTTCCATATTGGAAAAGGCCGCCAGCATCATCTGCACTTCCGTCGGTTTGAACAGGCGCGAATAATGGCGCATGTAGCAATTGTTCACTTCGACATCGGCCTGGGTGAAAAAACGGAAGATCTGGGTCAGCAGATTGCGCTCGCTGTCCGTCAGGTCCTTCTGCCAGTTCTTGACATCGTCGGCCAGGGGCACCTCTTCGGGCAGCCAGTGAATGCGCTGCTGGGTCAGCCAAGCCTCATAGGCCCAGGGATACTGGAACGGTTTGTAGACGGTGCGTGAATCGAGCAGGGACATGGGGCGTCATCCGTATCTTCGGCATTCTGTGCGGCGGGCCGGGCTTACTGGCAGGAGAGGCATTCCTCGTAACGGTTGTCCTCTGCCGGGTTGACGGCGGCGGCCACCAGCGGCAGCGAAGGCTCGTCGCCCTCATTGCCGTTTCGCTGCGGGGCGGCGGTTTCGCGCGCCTGCGGTGCCGTAACCTTTTCCGACACCCGGTCGGCGCGCTGAATGGAAAGGGAGCGGCAGTAATAAAGGCTCTTGTTGCCGCTCTTCCAGGCCAGCATATGCAGGCGGTGCAGATCCCGCTTGTGAATATCGGCCGGGATGAACAGGTTCAGCGACTGGCCCTGATCGACCATCGGCGTGCGGTCGGCGGCCAGTTCGATCAGCCAGCGCTGGTCGATTTCGAAAGCGGTCTTGAAGACGTCGCGTTCCAGATCGCTGAGGAAATCGAGATGCTGGACCGAACCGCCATTGATGGTGATCGAGGACCAGGTCTCCTCGTCGTTGCGGCCGTAATCCTCCAGCAGCGCCGCCAGATGGCGGTTGCGCACATTGAACGAGCCGCTCAGCGTCTTGTGGGTATAGGAATTGGCGGCGATCGGCTCGATGCCCGGGCTGGCGCCGCCGCAGATGATCGAGATCGAGGCAGTCGGCGCCACCGCCGTCTTGTTGGAGAAGCGCTCCATGATGCCGTAATCGGCGGCGTCGGGGCAGGGGCCGCGTTCCTCGGCCAGCACGCGCGAAGCGGCATCGGCCCCGGCTTTGATATGCGAGAAGATCTTCTTGTTCCATACCTTGGCCATCACGGATTCGATCGGTACCCGCTTGGCCTGCAGGAAGGAATGCAGCCCCATGACGCCGAGGCCGACACTGCGTTCGCGCATGGCGGAATATTTGGCGTTGTTCATCGATTCCGGGGCGCGGTGAATGAAATCCTGCAGCACATTGTCGAGGAAGCGCATCACATCCTCGATAAAGGTTTCCTCCTGCTGCCATTCCTCGAATTTTTCCGCGTTCAGCGAGGCCAGGCAGCAGACGGCGGTGCGCTTGCGCCCGCGATGGTCGATGCCGGTGGGCAGCATGATCTCGCTGCACAGATTGGAGGTTTTCACCGTCAGCCCGGCCAGCTTGTGATGTTCGGGCATCATCGAATTGACGCGGTCGATGAAGATCAGATAGGGCTCGCCCGTTTCGACCCGTGCGGTGAGGATGCGGATCCACAGATCGCGGGCACGAACCCGCCGCTGCACGCTACGGTCCTTGGGGCTGAGCAGGGCCCATTCCTCGTCATTTTCCACC
>JALXAG010000171.1 GCA_026992315.1 Sneathiellales bacterium
CCTCGCCGTCATCGCTGCCGAGAATGGTATCGTCCGCAGCCGTGCCGGCCGTCACCGGCCTGCCGGATCCGAAACCGAGAAAGGCGGACAGGCTGCCCGCGCTGGTAAAATCGTCCGGCAGGGCCAGGTCGATGGCACCGTAATTCAGCCGCTCGACGCCGCCCTCGGCGAACTGCCCGGCAATGCGCAGGCTGCCCCCGTCATCGAAATCGAAGATCAGATCATCGCCGTCGCGACGGACCTGGTTCACGGCCTCGAAGGGATCGACGCCATCGAAGACCAGCACATCCGCGCCGTCCTCCTCCTCGATCCGGTTATCACCGGAAAGCATGGCGGCATCGATTACATAACGGTCACCGCCATCGCCACCGCGCAGAACATCGTCGCCGGCACCGCCGCGCAGAATATCGGCGCCGTCGCCACCCAGCAGCAGATCGTCGCCGCCGCCACCGCTGAGATCGTCATTGCCATCCCGGCCTTCGATGCGATCGTCGCTGCCGCTGCCGGTCAGGGTGTCATCGCCATCGCTGCCGGTAATGACATTCTCCGCCGGGGAATCTCCGTCATTGGTATCGCTGTCGTTATCGGTATCGCTGTCATCATTGATGTCGTCATCGTCGTTCCGGTTCTGCTGCCCGGCATGGCCGGAATCCCGATCGTCGTTCTGTTCCGCCCGCGTCTCGCGGCGGATTTCCGCATTCCGGGCCCTGACATCGGCCCGGCGTTCATCCTCGGCCAGTTCGCGCAACAGACGCGCCAGGGGCGCAAGCGTCGTATCGCCATCGGCGGCGAAATCATCTGCTCCCGGCCCCTCCCGGGCCGGCCTCAGCACACCGCCCGCACCGTCGGCAAACAGGCCAAGAGCGGGATCGTCGCCGCCATTACCTTCGCGATCCGGGCGGAACGGTGCAGAACGCAAGCCGAAAACATCGTTGTCGACAAAACCTCCGCGAGCGAAGGCACGCGGCGCATCGAAGCGCCCGCCGTTTCCTGCGGCTTCCACACCGGAAAACTCTGCGAACGAGGAAAAACCGGCCCCTGAACCATCGACAGGCCCGTCGGCGGAAAAACCGTCCTGCAGCGGATCGCCTTCCCCCGGCTGCGGGCGAAAGGATCCGGCATCGCCATCGAAACCATCCGTCACATCGGCCGAAAAGCCGGGAATGTCCTCGCCGATGCCCTCATACGCATCCGCCCCCTCCGCCGCGGCAGAGGCATTGCCGGCATCATTCCAACCGGAATTGTCCCCGCCCCTGTCTTCGCCGAATACAGCCCGAGCCGGCGCGCCGTCAGAAAAGGAGGAGATATCCCCCGCGGCACCGTTACGGCCTGTGGCGAAAAGCGTAAATGGATTCAGTTTCTCCAGCACCGCCCATTTCATGAGACTGTCTTCCCGCTATCTGTTTGCCCATGCCCGCAACTCATGGGAACTTGGCGGCACCATAGAGAAAAATTTTTAACCTCCTGTTAATAACCATGTATACGGTTTATTTTTATTTGGATAAAATTTTATATAAATGGACAAACAATGTAATAATTTCAGAAAACAAATAATAATTGCAACAATGAGAAATGGGCAGAAATTTTCAATTCTTGATCAAATAGGCTATTCTCTCTGGCGGAGATGGGAGGAGGCCAACCCTATGTTCGGAAGAAAAACATCCACCACAAGCCTGATATCCGTTCTGGCGGCGCTGCTGATCGTGCCGGCAGCCGCACGGGCAATGGAGAACATGCCCCCGCCGTTTCTTTTCGATGTCTATTACGGCGATACGCGCATCGGTCACCACAACGTCACCTTCGAACATGACGGCAGCGACCTGATCGCCAGGGTGGATATCGCCCTGACCCTGAAGCTCGGCTTCATCACCCTGTATGAATACAGCCACAAGATCCGGGAAACCGTCCGCAACGGGCAACTGGTGGCTTTGGAGGCCAGCGCCGATGACAACGGCACCAAAAAATGGCTCAAGGCCCGGTTAGACGGCGGGAAACTGCAAATAGAAGGCACAGGCGGCCGCTTCAGCGCCCCGCCCGACCTGCTGCCGACAACCTACTGGCGGCCGGAAACGCCGAAACAATCGCGCCTGCTCGACACCCAGGAAGGCACCATCATCGATGTTTCGATCCGCCCCGTCGTGCGCAAGCGCATCGAAACGCCCGAAGGCGAAAAGGAAGCGACCGTTTACGCGGTGCGCGGCGACCGGGAATTCGATTTGCTCTACGACGATCTCTACAAATGGCTCGGCGTCCATTTCCGCTTCCTCGGCGGCGATGTCGATTACCGGCCGGTGCCGCCGCCGCGCCGTCAGGCAACGGCGGAATAACCGCCCGTAGCTGCGGCGATGGACATCGCCTCAAGCCGGTCCTTCCCATTCCGCCGTCAGATCATGGGGATCGGGACGTTTGGGCGTAATGACCCGCGCCCCTTCGCGAAGCGGGCCGACATAAACATAACCGGCCAGTTTTTCGTCCTTGCCCAGCCCCAGCGCCTGCAGAACATGTTCATCATAGGCATTGACCCCGGTCACCCAGATGGCACCGAGTCCCAGCGCCTGCGCCGCCAGCACCATATTATAGGCGGCAGCCCCCGCCGACATCATCTGCTCGATTTCCGGCACCTTCGGGTGATCGCGGGTGAGGCGTGCGATCACCGCAATGACCAGCGGCGAGCGCTGGGGGCGTTCCCGTTCCTTGCGGATCATCGTCTGCGAGGCATCGGGGGCACGGCGCAACAGTGCATCGGCAAAGACCTCGCCCAGCCTTTCCCGGGCGGCGCCACGGATCAGCAGAAAACGCCACGGCCGCAGCCGGCCATGATCGGGCGCCCGCACCGCCGCCTGCAGGATGGTTTCCAGCGCCTCTTCCGTTACCGGCGCCTCCCCGTGCAGACGCGGCATCACCGAGGCCCGGTTCAGCAATAATCCGATTGCATCCATGTTCCCTCCGCCATCTCATTCGGCTTGCGCCTTGAAATCATGCGCAACGCCGGGGCACTATATCGGCGGCATGGCCGGTTTTGAAGCCGCATATCCTCTGGCATGCCGTCCACCGCATCGAGGAGATCTCCCTTGCAACCCGCCGCCACCCCCCCGGAAACAGATAAGCCGACCTTTCCATGGCAGCGCCTGCCGCGCGGGGTGATCATGCTGGGCTTCGTCAGCCTGTTCATGGACATGTCCTCCGAGCTGGTGCACAGCCTGCTGCCGGCATTATTCGTCGGGGTGCTCGGTGCCAGCATGCTGACCGTCGGCATCATCGAAGGCGTCGCCGAAGCCATGGCCGCCATCACCAAGATATTTTCCGGCGCGCTCAGCGATTATCTCGGCCGGCGTAAAATTCTCACCCTGATCGGCTACGGCCTCGCCGCCGTCACCAAACCGGTCTTTCCGCTGGCCGACAGCGTTTTCTGGGTTTTCGCCGCCCGTTTCATCGATCGGATCGGCAAGGGCATTCGCGGCGCGCCGCGCGATGCGCTGATCGCCGATCTTGCCCCGCCCGCCATTCGCGGGGCCGCCTATGGCCTGCGCCAGTCACTGGATACGGTCGGCGCCTTTATCGGCCCCATTGCCGCCATCGCCCTGATGGCCGTCTTCGCCGACGATGTCCGCACCGTTCTCTGGTTCGCCCTGCTGCCCGCCGCCGTCTGTGTGCTGATCCTCGCCTTCGGGGTGCAGGAGCCAGAACGCGCCGACAAAGAATCGAACACGAAAATCCCCCTGAACCGCCGCGATATCGCCCTGCTGCCCGCCACCTTCTGGTGGGTGGTCGTTATCGGCGCCCTGTTTTCCCTGGCCCGCTTCAGCGAGGCCTTCCTCACCCTGCGCGGCATGGAGCTGGGCCTGCCGCTGACCTGGACCCCCGCGGTCATGGTGCTGATGAGCGTCGTTTTCGCGCTGACCGCCTATCCGGCGGGGCACCTGTCCGACCGGATGAACCGGCGCGGCCTTCTCGCCCTTGCCCTTCTGACGCTGATCCTGGCCGATCTGCTGCTGGCCTTCGCCGACGGCCTGCCCCTGGCCATGGCCGGCATCGCCGTCTGGGGGCTGCATATGGGCCTGAGCCAGGGATTGCTGTCCACGCTCATCGCCGATGCCGCCCCGGCACGTTTGCGCGGCACCGCCTTCGGCCTGTTCAATCTGCTAAGCGGTCTGGTGGTGCTGACGGCCAGCGTCATCGCCGGCCTGGCCTG
Organism: Sneathiellales bacterium; assembly: GCA_026992315.1. Lineage (GTDB taxonomy): Bacteria > Pseudomonadota > Alphaproteobacteria > Minwuiales > Minwuiaceae > JALXAG01. The sequence goes on from JALXAG010000171.1 coordinate 4,193, forward strand.
GGATCGGTTCGGCAGCATGGCCACATTTCTTATCGGCGGCGGCTTTGCCCTGGCCAGCCTGCTGACCCTGCCCTGGGCGCATATCCACACCGCCGATACCGAGTAAATGCCACCGGGCAGGCCGGATTCAGGAGAGCCCTTCGCTTATTCCGCCGGCTTGTCCCCGGTTACCGAGGTGGTGACGCTGTCCCCCGCCAGAATGAAGGTGACGGTGCCGTCCGCCGCCTCGTAAGTCCATTTTTCCAAGGGGCCTACCTTATCGACATTATCCGGCTTGCCCAGAACATCTTCGAGCTGGGCGCGGGTTTCGGCCCCGCGCGCCTTGGAGAGGATCTCCTGCTTGGCGGGCTTGCCGCAGGCAGCAAGCAAAACCAGGGTCGAAACAACGATCAATACCTTACCGGCAGCCTTGAGCATGAGCCCCTCCATTGAATGAATGCGCTCATCATATATCGCCTTTGGGGTGCATCAAGAAATATCAAGTAAAGGCGGAAAGCCCCGCCTCTTGTCATTATTCGTCTTTTACCGTT
>JALXAG010000172.1 GCA_026992315.1 Sneathiellales bacterium
GTCCCCGCCCCATCGGTCTGCAGATCCTCCTCGGCGCCAGCGGCCTGCTCGGCGCTTTCGGCGCCCTGGGGCCGATGCTGACCGGAACCCTGCCCTGGGATACCGCGCTCAGGGACGAAGCCGAAGCCCTGCGCCGGCATGTCCTCTCCCTCGATCAGGGGGCATTTATGGCGGCCCTGTCCGCAGAAACGCAAAAGCGCCTTGCCGCCATGCTGGAAGGCATACGCCGTTACCAGGAGCATCCATACCGGCGCGACCTGCCGGCCGCCCCGGCCATTGCCGCCGCCGGGTCGGCCCGGCTGCTCGATTACGGGCAGGCGGGGGCTCCCGTCGTGTTCGTCATCCCTTCCCTGATCAACCGTTCCTATATCCTCGATCTGACGGCGGAACGCTCTTTCCTGCGCTGGCTGGCCGGGCGGGGTCTCCGCCCCCTGCTCGTCGATTGGGGCTCGCCGGGAGAGGCGGAAAGCCGTTTCGGTTTCGATGAGTATATCGGCGGGACCCTGACGGCCTTTCTGCAACGCGCCCGGGAAATTCACGGCACCGCCGTGCCCGTGATCGGCTATTGCATGGGCGGCACCCTGGCCGTGGCCCTGGCCGCCCTGCACCCCGAACATATCGCGGCGCTGGCCCTTCTGGCCACCCCCTGGGATTTTCATGCCGATCAGGCCATGGCCACGCGTATCCTGACCCTGCAGCAGCCGATGCTGAACCGGATCGTCGAGGGGGCCGGCACCATTCCGGTCGATCTGCTGCAGGCTTATTTTGCCGCGCTCGACCCCACACAGGCCCAGCGGAAATTCGCCGCCTTCGCCCGCATGCCGCAGCAAAGCCCCCGCGCCCGGCAATTCGTCGCCCTCGAAGACTGGCTGAATGACGGCGTCCCCCTGGCCGGACCGTTGGCCCTGCAGGTCATGGAACAATGGTATGGCGGCAACCTGCCGCCAACAGGCCGCTGGAAGGTTTGCGGCAGGCCCGTCCGCCCCGCACAAATCGCCGCCCCCTCGCTGATCGCCATGCCCCGGGGCGATCGCATCGTGCCCGCAGCCTCCAGCCAGGCCCTGGCCGATACCCTTGCCGATGCCCACCGCCTCTATCCGGACAGCGGTCATATCGGCATGGTCGTCGGCAGCGGCGCTGTCACCGGCCTGTGGACACCGCTTTACGCCTGGCTGCGGCAGGTCGCCCCTTGCTGACCGGGGCATGTGAAATTCGGGAAAAGGTTACGCCCCGGGCGATATTTATTTTTTGTGCGGTGCAAAAATTTGGTTTACCATCGGCCGTGACTCGTGCATTCTTGCCGGTAATGATTGAAAAGATTGTCATGCCGAACGGGTAATTTTCCGCTACAGCCGCCGGCAGAGCACCTGATGCGGAAATCCGGCATCCGGCATGCGCCATAAAGACGAGGTTCGACCAATGACCGATATTGCCATCGTAGCCGCCGCGCGCACCCCCGTCGGTGCCTTCAACGGTGCCCTGGGCAGCCTTCCCGCCCACGATCTGGGCGCCACCGCCATCGGCGAAGCGCTCAAGCGTGCCGGTGTGGCGGCAGAGGAAGTATCCGAAGTGATCATGGGGCAGATTCTTTCCGCCGGACAGGGGCAGAACCCGGCACGGCAGGCCTCGATCAAGGCCGGGGTGCCCGAGGAAGTTCCCGCCTGGGGCGTTAACATGCTCTGCGGATCGGGGCTGCGCTCCGTCGCCCTCGGCTATCAGGCGATCGTCAACGGCGATTCGTCGATCGTGGTCGCCGGCGGTCAGGAAAGCATGACCCGGGCCCCCCATTGCGCCCATCTGCGTTCGGGCCAGAAAATGGGCGACCTGAAGTTCATCGATACCATGATCCACGACGGGCTGTGGGATGCCTTCAACGGCTATCACATGGGCATCACCGCCGAGAACGTCGCCGAGAAATGGCAGATCGGCCGCGAGGAACAGGATGCCTTCGCCGCCGCATCGCAGCAAAAGGCCGCCGCCGCACGCGCCGAGGGGCGCTTCCGTGAGGAAATCGTGCCTGTCACCGTCAAGACGCGCAAGGGCGAAACCATCGTCGAGGAGGACGAATACATCCGCCCCGACACCACCGTCGAAACCCTGGCGAAACTGCGCCCGGCCTTCAAACGCGACGGCGGCACGGTCACCGCGGGCAATGCCTCCGGCATCAATGACGGCGCCGCCGCCGTGGTGCTGATGCCCCTTGAGGAGGCCGAGAAACGCGGCCTCGCCCCCCTTGCCGTCATTCGTTCATGGGCCCAGGCCGGCGTCGATCCGGCAATCATGGGTTCCGGCCCCATTCCCGCCAGCCGCAGGGCGCTGGAAAAGGCGGGCTGGAAACCTGAGGATCTCGATCTCATCGAAGCCAACGAGGCCTTCGCCGCCCAGGCCTGTGCGGTCAACAAGGATCTCGGCTGGGATACGGACAAGGTCAACGTCAACGGTGGCGCCATCGCCATCGGTCATCCGATCGGCGCCTCGGGGGCGCGGATCCTGACCACGCTGCTATATGAAATGAAGCGCCGCAATGCCGCCAAGGGCCTGGCCACCCTGTGCATCGGCGGCGGCATGGGCATCGCCATGTGCGTGGAACGCTGAGCCGTTCCCGCCATCCCCGCCCGCATTGCGCGGGCGGGAACACCGAAGAGAGGTCAGTACCGAGTAGCGTTTCGACATCAGCGAACATTCAGCGGGAGGAGAAGAAATGTCGCGTGTTGCCATAGTCACCGGTGGAACCAGAGGGATCGGCGCCGCCATATCCACAGCCCTGAAGGATGCAGGCTACACCGTTGCCGCCAATTACGGCGGCAATGACGAAGCCGCCAACCGCTTTCATGAGCAGACCGGCATTCCCGTCTATAAATGGGATGTGTCGGATTTCGATGCCTGCCAGGAAGGGGCGGCCAGGGTTGCCGAGGATCTGGGCACCGTCGAAATTCTGATCAACAATGCCGGCATCACGCGCGATTCGACCCTGGTGAAGATGAGCCATGAAAACTGGCAGAAGGTGATCGACACCAATATCGGTTCCTGCTTCAACATGTGCAAGGCCGTCTTCCCCGGCATGCAGGCCAATAAGTTCGGCCGCATCGTCAATATCGGTTCCATCAACGGCCAGGCCGGTCAATACGGTCAGGTCAATTACGCCGCCGCCAAATCCGCCGTCCATGGCTTCACCAAGGCCCTGGCCCAGGAAGGGGCCCGTTTCGGCATCACCGTCAATGCCGTGGCGCCGGGCTACATCAATACCGACATGGTCGCCGCCGTCCCCGAACGGGTGCTGGAAAAGATCATTGCCCGCATCCCCGTCGGCCGCCTGGGCGAAGCCAGCGAAATCGCCCGCGGGGTGCTGTTTCTGGTCGAAGACGATGCCGGGTTCATCACCGGCTCGACGCTCTCGATCAATGGCGGGCAGCATATGTACTGATTAAGCTTGTTCACGCAGTTTCCGGGGGCGGCAGCCATTGCCGCCCCTTTTTGATATCAACCTCCGGCGCTTGTGCCTCAACCGCGGAAACTGTCCTTGCGGGCGCGAATCTCTGCGAAAACGGCAACATCGCCCGCTGTTTCCATGCCCATGGCCCGCTTCATATCGGCCTTGTCGGCACGCAGGAAGGGATTGGCCGCCTTCTCTTCCCCCAGCAGGGAGGGCACGGTCGCTCGCCCCTCGGCCCGCAGGGCATCGACACGAGCCGCATAGCGGCGCAGCGCCTCGTTCCCGGGATCGACGCTCAGGGCGAAACGGGCATTGGACTGGGTATATTCATGAGCACAATGAACCAGCGCATCATCCGGCAGGGCCCGCAACTTCAGAAGGGAATGCCACATCTGTTCCGCCGTGCCTTCGAACAAGCGCCCGCAGCCGAGGGCAAACAGCGTATCGCCGCAAAACAGTGCCCGGGCATCGGCAAACCAAAAGGCGATATGGCCGCTGGTATGGCCCGGCACCTCGATGACCCGGGCCCTGTGCGCGCCGATGGCGATCTCGTCCCCTTCCCTGACCCGCACGGCAATGCCCGGAATACGCTCTGCATCGCCGGCAAAACCGATGACGCTGCAGCCTGTTTTCGCCACCAGTTCCAGATTGCCGCCGACATGATCGGGATGGTGATGGGTGTTGAGGATATGACTCAGCCGCCACCCCGCCTCATCCAGCGCGGCCAGCACCGGCGCCGCCTCCGCCGGATCGACGACGGCCGTTTCGCCGCTGTCCTCATCGTGAACGAGATAGATGTAATTATCGCCCAATGCCGGTATCTGCCGGATATCGAGACGTCCCATTTTCTGCCCTCTTCGTTTCCTTAACCGCCGCCGGCTCCACCCGGGGCACAATCCGCCCTTGTCTGAACCATACGGGCGCCATAGCATGACGAAGCATACGCGCAACCCGAAATGAATTCCATGTGGCGACCGGACGTATCAGACCTGAATGCATTCTACGCTGGCCATCAGGGCCGGCTGACGCGCCGGATACTGCGCCGCCATATCCGTGAATTATGGCCGGACTGCAGCGGCCTGCGGGTTCTCGGCCTTGGCTATGCCACGCCTTATCTCAACCTGTTCCGCGACGAGGCCGAACGCACGATCGCCATCATGCCGGCCCAGCAGGGCGTGGTGCGCTGGCCGCGGGAAGGGGCGAACTGCGTCGCCCTTGGCGAGGACGATGCCCTGCCCCTGCCCGATGCGGCCTTCGACCGTATCCTGATGGTGCATGCCCTTGAGGGCAGCGAACAGATCCGCGCCCTGCTGCGCGAAGTCTGGCGCATTCTCACCCCCGGCGGACGGCTGATCGTCATCGTGCCCAACCGCGTCGGCCTGTGGGCGCGCCATGAGAAATCGCCTTTCGGACATGGCATTTCCTATACGCCGGGGCAACTCAACCGCCTGCTGAAATCCATGACCTTCATGCCCCTGCACTGGCGCGGCGCCCTGTTCATGCCGCCATGGCGGTGGCGGATGATACAGCGCAGCGCCATGGCTCTGGAACGTCTGGGGCAGCGCGGGTGGCCGGGTCTCGCCGGGGTTCTGATGCATGAGGCCGGCAAGCAGATCTATGCCGCAACAGCGGATGTTTCCCTCAGGCGGCGGGCGGTGCGCCTTCGCGCGCGCTACCGCCTCAGCGCCCCAGTAAAAACACCGCGTCTGAACCGAACAGATTGCTGAATCCGAAACCCCGGCCGATGGCCCGCACCCGACCCCCCGGCGCCAGGGTATAACCCTGCAGAATTTCGAAGCCGCATTCCCCGCACAGGATGACGAAATCGCGGATCGTGCACAGATGGATGTTCGGCGTCGAATACCAGGGCACGGGCAGGCTTTCCGTTACCGGCATGCGCCCGCGAAACAGCAGATGCCAGCGCGCCTGCCAATGGCCGAAATTAGGAAAGGACACCACCGCATGGCGGCCGACGCGCAGCATTTCTTCCAGAATGGTGCGCGGGTTGCGCGTCGCCTGCAACGTCTGCGACAGGATGACATAATCGAAAATGCCGTCCGGATAATCCTTCAGATCCGTATCGGCATCGCCCTGAATCACCGACAGGCCGCGCTTGACGCAACCATGCACGCCGCGCTGGCTGATTTCCAGCCCGCGGCCATCGACCCGCTTTTCCCGCACCAGGTAATAGAGCAGCTCGCCATCGCCGCAGCCGATATCCAGCACCCGGCTGCCCGGTTCGATCATATCGGCGATAAGCTGCAGATCGACACGCATGAGCCGTCCGCCCCCCGCCGCATCGCGCCCCGTCATGATCCCAGTCCCCGCTGATAGGCGGAACCGTCGAGAAAGCCGGAAAGGGTTTCGAACATTTCCGGCTCGTCCAGCAGAAAGGCATCGTGCCCCTTGTCGGTTTCCACTTCGAGAAAGCTGACATTGGCGGCGGCGGCATTCAGCGCATGCACCACCTCGCGGCTTTCGGCGGTCGGAAACAGCCAGTCCGAACTGAAGGAGAGAATGCAGAAGCGCGTCCGCGTGCCGATAAAGGCATTGGCCAGCACCCCGTCATGAGCCGCGGCAATATCGAAATAATCCATGGCCCGGGTGACATAGAGATAGGAATTGGCATCGAAGCGCTCGACGAAATTGCTGCCCTGATAACGCAGATAGCTTTCGACCTGGAAATCGGCATCGAAGCCATAGCTGATGCGCTCCCGATCCTGCAGGGCACGGCCGAATTTGCGATGCAGCGCCGCTTCCGACATATAGGTGATATGCGCCGCCATCCGGGCCACCGCCAGCCCCGCGCGCGGCACCTTGCCATGATCGAGATAGCGTCCCTTCATCCATTGCGGATCGGCCATGATCGCCTGGCGCCCCACCTCGTGAAAGGCGATGTTCTGCGCCGAATGACGGGCGGCGGCGGCGATGGAAACGGCGGAAAACACCCGCTCCGGATAGCTGATCGCCCATTGCAGCACCTGCATCCCGCCCATGGAACCGCCAATGACGCAGAACAGGTCGCCGATACCCAGATGATCCAGCAGCAATGCCTGGGCGCGGACCATGTCGGCAATGGTGATGACCGGAAAATCCAGCCCGTAGGGCTTGCCCGTCGCCGGGTTGATTTCCTTCGGCCCCGTCGTGCCCATGCAGCCGCCGAGCACGTTCTGGCAGATGACGAAATAACGATCCGTGTCGATGACCTTGCCCGGACCGACCATGGTCGACCACCAGCCGGCACGTCCGGTCACCGGGTTGAATCCGCTGGCGTACTGATCGCCCGTCAGCGCATGGCAGACGAGAATGGCATTGCTGCGCGCCTCGTTCAGCCGGCCATAGGTTTCATAGGCGATGGTGACATCGTCCAGCACCGCCCCGCAGTCGAGCGTCAGCCCCACCCCGTCAAGGCGGGCGCATCGATGCCGATATCCCGGATTGGCGCCGGGCGTTTTCCGATCCGAAGTGGCGGGCATTGGGTATGTTTTCCGCTTATCCTGGGGCCGAATGCAGCGCGGACGGGAACCGGAAGTCATGACAACCGTGCCGACGGTCGGCCGTTTTTCCGGCAATCCTGCCGCTGCCAATAGCTATGGCCCCCTGCCGCCCCTGTCAAGGCGGGCATGCGACGGTCGCAGCCCTCACCGGCCTTCCGGAATGCACCCTCCGGCGCTTTGTCTTTGATTTTGCCGCATCCGGGCACTACAAATATGTTCCTTGCGGAGGATGGCACAACAGCATGAATACGGACGATAACGACAATACCCCTGCCGGCCGGGCGGATACGGAACGGAATCTGGCCGCCCTGCGCGATGAGATCGACGAAATCGACGATCGGATTCACGATCTGATCATGCGCCGCGCCGCCATCGTCGAACGAATCCGCACCGCCAAGGCCGCGGACACTGCCGGCAGCAGCGATCATGCGGGCGTTTTCATGCGCCCGGGGCGCGAGGCACAGGTGCTGCGCCGCCTGATCGCCCGCCATCGCGGCACCCTGCCCGCCTTTGTCGTGGCCCGCATCTGGCGGGAGATGATCAGCGCCTTCTGCGCCCTGCAGACGCCGTTTCGCGTTGCCCTGCATGCCCCGACCAAATCCGTCGGCTATTGGGACATGGCCCGCAATCATTACGGATCGGGGGTTTCCATGTCCCTGCACACCTCGGCGCAGCGGGTACTGCAGATCGTCTCCGAGGGAGGGGCCATCGGCATTCTCACCTATCCGCAGGACGGAGAGAGCGAACCCTGGTGGCCCGCCATCGCCATTGGCGGCCTGAAGGTGATCGCCCGCCTGCCTTTCTATGAAAGCCTCGACAGCCGTTACGAGCAGCTCGCCTCCCTGGTCGTGGCACCCTTCAGCGAACCCGCCGGCGAGGACGGCATCACGCTCGCCGCCCTGTCCATTCAGGGAGAACTGAGCCGCGACCGCCTGTCGGGCATGCTGGGCGAACTGGGCTATGACGCCCATATCGCCGCCAGCCACGAGAACGGGGAGGAAACCCTGTTCCTGCTCGAAATCCGCGGCCCGGCGGCGGCGGAGGATCCGGCGATCCTTTCCCTTCTTGAAACCCTGGCCGATATCGAGGCCCGGTACATTCCTCTTGGCGGCTATGCCGCACCGGTCGGCACCCTCGGGGCCGGCGACTGATCCCCCAAAGCGGAGTTTGACATTATGACGGCACCTGAACCCAAAGCGGGAATCATGGATATTGCCCCCTATAAGGGCGGCGACAGCGCCCTGGAGGGCAAGGAGGAAGTCATCAAACTGTCCTCCAATGAAACGCCGCTGGGGCCGAGCCCGCGCGCGATAGAGGCCTTCCGCGCCAGCGCCGCCAACCTGCATCTCTATCCCGACGGCGGCGCCAACGCCTTGCGCGAGGCCATCGCCGCAGCCCATGATCTGCCGGTCGGGCAAATCGTCTGCGGCAACGGCTCGGACGAGTTGATCAGCCTGCTGTGCAGCGCCTATGCGGGCGAAGGGGACGAAGTCCTCTACAGCGAGCACGGTTTTCTCATGTACAGGATCTCCGCCCTCGGCGCCGGCGCCACGCCGGTCACGGCGGCGGAGGACAATCTGCGCGCCTCGGTGGACAATCTGCTCGCCGCCGTCAGCGATGCCACCCGCATCGTTTTCATCGCCAACCCCAACAACCCGACCGGCAGCTATCTCAGCGGGGAGGAACTGGCCCGTCTGCGCGCCGGCCTGCCGGAAAATGTGCTGCTGGTGATCGATGCCGCCTATGCCGAATATGTCGGTGCGCCGGATTACAGCAACGGTGCGGAACTGGTGGCCCGAAGCGATAACACCATCATGCTGCGCACCTTCTCCAAGATCTACGGGCTGGCGGCCCTGCGCGTCGGCTGGGGCTATGCGTCTGAAGCGATTATCGATGTCCTGCAACGCGTGCGCGGCCCCTTCAACGTCAATGCCGCCGCCCAGGCCGCGGCAACGGCGGCGGTCGGCGACCGCGAACATCTGCAGGCCGCCATCGATCACAACGACCGCTGGCTGCCCTGGCTGCATCAGCAGATCGGCGGGCTGGGGCTGGAAGCCCCGCCCAGCGTCGGCAATTTTCTGCTGATCCGCTTCCCCGGCGGGGCCGCCCAGGCAGCGGCGGCCGAGCGCTGGCTGCATGAGCACGGCATCATTCTGCGCGCCATGGGCGGCTATGGCTTGGGCGATTGCCTGCGCATGACCGTCGGCACGGAGGAGGAAAACCGCGCCGTGATTGCGGCCCTCGCCAGCTTCCTGAAGCAATCATGACGGTCAGGATCGACAAGCTGGCCCTGATCGGCATCGGTCTGCTCGGCGCCTCCATCGCCCGTGCCTGCCGCCGCGCCGGCTGTGCGGAGACCATCGTCTGCGCCGATATCAATGCCGACCACCGCCGCGAGGCCCTGACGCTCGGCCTGGTGGAGGAAGCCCACGAAGACCCGGCAAAGGCCGTTGCCGGGGCCGATATGGTGATTCTCTGCATTCCCGTCGGCGCCTGCGCGGATGCGGCGGCGGCGATCCGCGACGCTATGAAACCCGGCGCCATTCTTTCCGATGTCGGATCGGTCAAGGAAATGATCGCCCGCAGCGTCGCCCCCCATGTGCGCCCCGATGTCCATTTCATTCCCGCCCATCCCGTGGCCGGCACCGAACAATCCGGCCCATCGGCCGGTTTTGCCGAATTGTTCGACAACCGCTGGTGCATCATCACCCCGCTGGAGAACACCGACGAGGCGGCGTTAAGGCGGCTGACCGCCTTCTGGCAGGCACTCGGCAGCCGTACCGAGATCATGGATGCAAAGCACCACGATCTGGTGCTGGCGATCACCAGCCATGTGCCGCATCTGATCGCCTACAATATCGTGATCACGGCAGACGATCTGGAAACGGTTACCGAACGCGAAGTGATCAAATACTCCGCCGGCGGTTTCCGCGACTTCACCCGTATCGCCGCTTCCGATCCGGTGATGTGGCGCGATGTGTTCCTGAACAACCGCGAGGCGGTCCTGGAAATGCTCGGGCGTTTTTCCGAGGATCTGTCGATGCTGCAGCGGGCGATCCGCAGCGGCGACGGCAAGCATCTATACGAGCTGTTCTCGCGATCGCGGCGGATCCGCCGGGCCATCATCGATGCCGGGCAGGAAACCCCGGCGCCCAATTTCGGCCGCAACATGCCGGCGGACAAAACAACGCCGGAACAGGGGCGGGATTGACCCGCTTGTCCTGGGGTCCGGACCCTAAAACAGCGGCGGCACCGCCAGAATGGGCAGCGGACCGACCGAGAGCACGCCGTCCTGTACCGTCACCGGCGCCTTGACATAGCGGCCCTGCCCGTCCTCACGCGCCAGCAGGCCCGACAATGGTGCCAGAAGCTCGCCGATGCGGCGAAGATTCGGTTCAGAACGCCGGCGCAGATCCGCCGCCAGCGCATCCACCCCGCGCATTTTCAGCGACAGGGAGGCCAGCGGCCGGTTTCTCTCATCCAGGGTCAGGCTGCCGTCGCCGGTCACGGCCAGCGCCCCCCATTTGCCGTCGATGCCGGTAATGGCGATCACGCCCCCCTGATCGCGCCAGAAGGACAGGGCCGCCGGATCCAGGCTGCGCGGCAGGGGCGGCTCCAGACGCAGGGCGATGCGGGCCCGTTCGATTCGCCGTGCCGGCCGCCAGATCGTTTCATCGGGCGGCAACGTCACATCGTCCATCAGCAGGGCGGCATCGACGGTGCCGTCCGGGCGCTGCTCGTCCTCGCCGCGATTGGCGCGCAGATGAAACTGGATGCGTTTGAAGGCGTATTCGCGCCCGTCATCGCTTTTCAGCGTCCCGATCTGCAGATCCAGCGCCCCGTTGGCAAAACGGGTCCGATCCGTCACCTTGGCGCTGGCGCGGGCGGATTTGGCCGCGACGGTGACGCTGCGTCTGCGCCCGTCCTGCAGAAAGCTGATTTTCTGCTCGCCCTCGAACACCGCCACCGCATGGGCCAGATTCCACGGCTGCCAGTGAATTGTCAGCCAATCGGTGGCAACGCGCCATTGCAGCGGGCTGTCGGGGCGGGCGATGCTGAGACGGTCGATCTCCAGCGCCAGGCGATAGGGAAAGCCGCGCACCTCCATCCCCTCATGGGCGATATCGAAACCTTCGCCGCGGCGATCCTCGATCCATTGTTCGGCCGCGGCCAGCAGCCCGTCGGAAAGGCTGTTCCAGTAATAGACATAGCCGGTAAAAACGGCGATAACGGCACCGAGCAGGATAAGAAAACGCATCTGAACCGATCGGCTCCTGTCACTGTCTCCGCATGGCGGGAATATTGAAGAATGACAAAAGGTAATAGCAGCAACCGCCCGGAACCGACAGTCCGAAACGGCAGCGAAAGCGCCGGGGAGGAAGATTTCTGGGTTTTCGCCTACGGATCGCTGATGTGGAATCCGGGCTTTCCCTATCTGCACAGCCGCCATGCCCGCCTGCATGGCTATCACCGCGCGCCCTGCGTCTATTCCTGGGTCTATCGCGGTACCGAAAGCAATCCCGGGCTGGTCATGGGCCTCGATGAAGGGGGAAGCTGCGAAGGCATCGCCTTCAGGGTGGCGGCAGCCCTGCGTGAGACGGTCGTTGCCTATCTGGACGCGCGCGAACTGGTCACGGCCGTCTATCTGCCGCGCTGGCTGCCCGTCGAACTGGCAGGGGGGGAAACGGTCGAGGCGCTCTGCTATCTCGCCGACCGCGATCACGCCCAATATGCCGGCAGCCTGGCAGCGGCGGAAGCGGCGCGGATCATCCGCCGCGCCCGGGGCACGGCGGGCGACAATATCGATTACATCGTCAATACCTGGCGCCACCTGCGCGCAATGGATATTGCCGATGACGGGCTCGATGCGATCGTCCGCCATCTCGGCGCGGCGGCGTGGCAGGCGGACAGACAGGGGAGGGAAGATTGACCGATATCAATGCCGTCTCTTCCGATCCCGGCCATGGTCCGGCCATGGATGACGCCCTGTGGAAAAAATACGACCGGCCGGTGCCCCGCTATACCAGCTATCCCACGGCACCGCATTTCACCGGCGCGGTGGATGAGGCGACTTATCGCGGCTGGCTGGCGGCGCTGTCCGCGGATACGCCCCTGTCGCTGTATCTGCACGTTCCCTATTGCCGCACCCTGTGCTGGTATTGCGGCTGTTCGACCCGGGCGACGACCAGTCACCGCCCCGTGGCCAATTATGCCGCCCTGCTGGAAACGGAAATCGCGACCCTTGCCTCCGCCCTGGAACGGCGGCGGAGCATTACCCATCTGCATTGGGGCGGCGGCACGCCGACCATTCTGCGCGAAGAGGAAATCACCCGCCTGATGGACGGCATCGCCCGCCATTTCGACATCGCCGCCGATGCCGAGCTGGCGATAGAGATCGATCCGCGCACCATCACCCCGGCCTATGCGCGGACCCTGGCGGCGACAGGCATCAACCGGGTCAGCCTCGGCGTGCAGGATTTCGATCCCCGCGTCCAGCAAGCCATCAACCGGGTTCAGCCCTTCGAGGTAACGGCACGGGCCGTCGATGCCTTCCGCGCCGCCGGCATCGATGCAGTCAATTTCGATCTGATGTACGGCCTGCCCCATCAAAGCGTCGAGGGGGCGGTGCGCAGCGCCGAACTGGCCGCCTCGCTTTCCCCGTCGCGGGTGGCGCTGTTCGGTTATGCCCACGTGCCGTGGATGCGCGCCCATCAGCGCCTGATCAGGGACGAGGATCTGCCCGATGCCCGCACCCGCTTTCTGCAGGCACAGGGGGCGGGCGAAAAGCTGGTCGAACAGGGGTACCGGCGCATCGGGCTGGATCATTTCGCCCACGAAACGGACAGCCTGTACCGGCAGACGGAGGACGGATCGCTCAGCCGCAACTTTCAGGGCTATACCACTGACACCGCCCCGGCGCTGATCGGGCTCGGCGCTTCGGCCATCGGCGAACTGCCACAGGGCTTCGCCCAGAACACCGCCGATGTCGCCGCTTATGGCAAGGCCGTGCGCGAAGGGCGCCTGCCCGTGACCCGCGGCATTGCCCGCAGCGACGAGGATCGCCTGCGCTGGCAGGTGATCGAACGTTTGATGTGCACGCTGGAAGCGGATCTGGAGGCCGTGCTGGCTGAACATGGCCGCGCGGCGGATCACCTCGATCGCTGTCTGCCCGCGCTTGCCGAGCTGGAGGAAGACGGTCTTCTCGAACGCAACGGCCGCCGCCTCAGGGTCACCGAGGCCGGGCGCCCCTTCGTCCGTCTCGCCGCCGCCGCCTTCGACGAATATCTCGACCGCGGCGCGGGCCGCCATTCCCGCGCCGTGTAACCGGTACGCAAGACCCTAGGAAAGCGTTTCGATCCAACCGATGACATCATCGGCAAGCCGCTGCCATCCCGGCTCGGCAATCAGGAAATGGCCGAAACCGCGGGCCTCCTCCGCCTCCACATGATAGCGGGCGGCAATGCGCCGGGCCGTCGCCATCGATGTCAGCACATCGCCATCGCCGTTGATCACCCGCACCGGGCAGGAAACGGCCCCGGGCGCGATATGGGCGGACGCCTTGGCATCGAACATCCAGAACATGGTTTCGAACAGGGCCTGCCCCGATTCACGGCAAAAGCGTTCGAACAGGGGGCGGCGGGCCTCTTCGGGCATATGGGTCAGGGAATTGGCCACCGCCATGTCGAAATCGGCCGTCAGCACCATATCCCAGAACGGCCCGGCGGCCATCAGCCCCTGCGCCGCCTCGCGCTCGCCGGCGGTCTGCGGGGCGATGCCGGCGGGCGGCGCCGATGCCAGCAACACGATGGCCCGGGCCTGAGCGCGCGCCGCCAATAGCTGTGCGAGCAGGCCGCCCATGGAATGGCCGACGATCACCGGCTTTTCCTCCATGGCATCGATGTGGCTCTGAAGAGCGCTCAGATAATCGCCAAGCCCCAGCCCGCACAGCCCGGGGCCCGAGGCTGCGATACCCTCCCCATGTTCCGGCAGATCGGGGGCCAGGGCCGTAAAACCGGCATCGCGGAATTTCCCCACCCAGCCTTCAAGGCACCAGCCGCCGCAGAAGGCGCCGTGAACGAACAGAACCGGCGGGCGCCTCATCGCCGCCCCGCGCGAATATCCGCGGCCAATGGGGCAAATATCGCCGCCAGCCGTTCATAGACCGGCCGTTTGAACGGCACGACGAGAGCCGGCACTTCCTCCAGCGCCATCCAGCGCCAGGCGTCGAATTCCGGATGGGCGGTCTGAATGTCGATTTGCGCATCCGTCCCCAGATAGCGCATGGCGAACCATTTCTGCCGTTGCCCGCGCCAGCGCCCCTTCCATGCCTTGCCGACCAGATCCGCCGGCAGCTCGTATTCCAGCCATTCCGGCACCTCGGCCACAATCTTGGCCCGGGCAGGGGGAATGCCGGTTTCCTCCTCAAGCTCGCGCAGGGCCGCCTCGCGCGGGGTTTCGCCCTCATCGATCCCGCCCTGCGGCCATTGCCAGGCATGACCGGCGGCGCCGAGACGACGGCCCGTGAACACCTCGCCGCGTGAATTGAAAAGCAGTATCCCCGCACAGGGACGCAAGGGCAGGGTCGCGGTCATGAAACCTCCTACTGGTCGAGGGGTTGCTGATTGGCCACCGCCGTGATCGGGGCCAGGCGGATGCCCTTGAGCTCCAGACTCGGCGCCCAGTTGGCGATGCGGTCTATCGTCACCGGATAGGCCGAGGCGAAACCGACCGCCGCCCCGTCGCGCAGCGCAATGCGCTCCAGCTCCCGCAGGCTGGTATCGATGGCGATGCGCGATGCATGGCGGTCGATGGTCAGATTGCTGTAGGCCTGCGGCACCCCCAGATCGCGGGCCAGAACCGCGGCGATGGAGGCTGCGTTGCGCCGGGCATCCACCAGCATCAGCCCGCGCCGGCGCAGCACATTGATCACCGGGCGCATATCCTTTGGCGAAACGGTGAACTTCTCGCCCATATAGGTGGTGACGCCGACATAGCCGGTAAACCGGCCCAGCAGCCATTCCAGCCGGTCGATATTCGCCGTCGTGCCCAGGCTCGTCAGCAGGGCGAAAGGGCCGGGATCGTTGGTCGGATAGTTGAAGGGCTCCATCGGCAGCTGCAGCAGCACCTCATGCCCGGCGGCGCGCGCCGCCGGTATCTGACGCGCCAGTTCGCCGCCATAAGGGGCGAAGGCCATGGTCACCTCGCCGGGGAGCTGCTGGGTGACCGCCTCGGTCGCCGCTGCGCTCAGCCCCATATCGCCGATAACGATGGCGATCAGCGGTTCATTGCCCCGGCGGCGGAAGGGACGGGCATAGACCCGCCAGGGCTGGCGCCCGTCGGGCGAGATAACCGGCAACAGCCCCTTGTCGCTTTCCTGCACCAGATCGGGATCGGGGGCCGGTTTCAGGGCATCGGGG
>JALXAG010000173.1 GCA_026992315.1 Sneathiellales bacterium
TTCTGGCGGCGATCTCCTCCCCCTGCAGCCAGATCGTGCCGGTCGCCGCCAGAAAAAACGCCGCCGCCTCCGCCGCGAATATCGCCGCCGCAAGCGGGGCGGCACAGAAACGGCAACGTCCGCGCAAAAGAAGGAATGAAAACACCGGGATCAGGTCCCATGCCGGCACGGTACGGCCGCAGCCATCGCAGCGGGAACGCCCGCCGATGCACTCCCGCCAGCCCGACCCCGCCACCGCACGGGCGGCCATGGTCGCGAAGAAGGAGGCCAGCACCGCCGAAAACAGCGCCGCCAGCCCCATGTGCAGCAGCAGAATCTGCAGAGGTTCGTTCACATTCCGCCCCTGAACGATATTCCGCTCTTCCCGTCACCCGCATCCGGCCGCATGAAGGCATTACCCCGCCGATATTGTGCTTATTGCCTTCAGGTCATACTGTAATGGCGGCAAGGATACAAACCACAAGGATGAAACCATGGCCGCCCCTTCACGCAGGAATGTATTGCCGCTGCTTGCGCTCGCGGGGCTCGCGGCCCTCTCCACAGCCGCCGCCATCGCCGCCGCCGTTTTCCTCAGCAGCACCGGGGACGGCGGCGATGCTGCGCCGCCCCCTTCCCCGGCCACGGCCGCAGCCCCGGCCCCGACGCCTGACGGGGCGGAAGTTCTGCGCCTGCGCGAACGCCTGATCGAAAACCCGGGCGATATCGCGGGATGGAAGGCCCTGGGCCGCGCGCATATGGAACGGGGCGAATACCGCGAGGCGGTGGAAGCCTTCTCCCAGGCATCGCTTCTGGCGCCGAAGGATCCGCAAATCGCCGGCGCCCTGCGCCAGCTGGCCGATATCGCCAGAGGTCAGGGCCGCCACAAATTCATCCCCTGAAAACGGCAGCGCCTGCGAACAGTCCGCTCTGAGCGGAAAATACGTCTCATGGCGCAATCTGCCGGCGCGGACACGCATTTATTGATCTCAAGGCTTTTCATTCTACCCCCAAGCCGCCATAATGTTTGCCTCTAGGGAGAGACAAAAACAATTGGGGGGCGAGACACAATGGCGAGCAAGCTATGGGTCCTGGCCGGGGGCATGCGATTTTTTGCGCCGAAACACATGGTTCCGACGCTTTTGGTGCTTTTCGGCATCGTGGTGGCCGCTTCGGGGGGACGGGCACAGACCTTGCCGCAATATGGCAAGGATATTCATCTGGGTGTCGTGACCTGCGCGGGATCAAGCTGCCACGGCGCGATCAAGCCCTTCAAGAAATCGACGGTACTACAGAACGAATACGTCATCTGGCAGAAAAAGGACAAGCATGCCAAGGCCTATGACGTATTGCTGAACGAACGCTCCAAGCGCATTGCGCGCAATCTGGGGCTGAAGGCAGCCAATACGGCAAAAATCTGCCTCGACTGCCATGCCGACAACGTGCCGAAGGACAAGGCGGGCAAGACCCTGCAGCTGTCCGACGGCGTCGGTTGCGAGGCCTGTCATGGCGGCGCCCAGCGCTGGCTCGGCACCCATGTCGCCATACCGGACCACAAACAGAACGTTGCCGCCGGGCTGTATCCGACCGAAGATCCGGTCGCCCGGGCCAAGCTGTGCCTGTCCTGCCATTTCGGCGATCAGAACAAATTCGTCACCCACCGCATCATGGGTGCAGGACATCCGCGCATGCCGTTCGAACTGGACACCTTCACCGCCATCCAGCCCGCCCATTACCGCATTGACAGCGATTACGCCAAGCGCAAGAAAATCGCCAACGGCATCCAGACCTGGGCCATCGGCCAGGCCCTGGCCATCCAGCAGACCCTGGATGCCATGACCGATCCGAAGCGCAACCGCGACGGTATTTTCCCGGAACTGGTGCTGTTCGACTGTCAATCCTGCCATCATCCGATCAGCAATCTGCGCTGGCAGCCGCGCAAGGGCACGGGCCTGCCGCCCGGGGTCGTTCGCATCAACGATGCCAATCTGATCATGCTGCGGATAATCGCCAAACGCGTCGATCCGAAGATGAGCGAAAAGCTTCTCAATGAAACCATCGCCCTGCATCAGGCATCGACCAAGGGCATGGATGCGATGGCAAAGGCCGCCGAAACGCTGAAACAGACCGTTGGCAAGCTTGTCGGTATCTTCGCCAAGCACAAGTTCTCCAGCGCGGACATGAAACCCCTGCTCGAAGGGCTGATCGCCGAGGGTCGCCGCGGCGAATTCACCGATTACGCCGCTGCCGAACAGGCAACGATGGCCATGGGGGCGATTATCGAAGCCATGCGCAAGGCCGGCGTCATCAACAAGAAGCAGACGGCGGCCCTGAACGAGGCGCTTGGCGAAAGCTACAAGGCCGTCGAAAAGGACGACACCTACCGGCCGGAAACCTATCTGGCGGCCCTGGCCAAGGTGGATTCGGTCCTGAAAAGCCTGTAGCCGACAGCAGCGGCATCTTTACCCATCGCACGGGGGCGACCTGAAAATGGTGGCCCCCGTCACATTTACGCCCCTGCACCATTGCCAACGATGCCGATCGTCACCATCATCTGATTCATGGTCCGCAACAACACAAGGGCTTCTGCCCGTCCCGCATTCACACCGCCAGAGGGAAACCCCGGCAGGCAGCCACATCCTTGCCTGTTGCCAGTGGAATCTGAGCGGCAAACAATCAGAAACTGAGAAACCATAGGGAGACCACGATGCCATCTTTCAGAACACTGACCCTTTTCAGCGCGATGTTGCTTGCGCTGGTCGTCTCCGGTCTTTCGGCCCCGACACCGGCCCGCGCCCTCAGCGAGCAGCAGGAACTGGTCGAACAAGCGGCGCTGACGGTGAAGAAATTCCGCAGCGATCCCTCCATGTCGGCCATCAATTATCTGATTGAGAACGCCCGTGCCGTTCTGGTCTATCCCTCCGTCATCAAGGGCGGGCTGATCTTTGGCGGCGAGGGCGGCAATGGCGTGCTGATGTCGCACAGCAAGGACGGCAAATGGCTGGGGCCGGCCTTCTACACCATGGGGCAGGCATCCTGGGGGCTGCAGATCGGCATCGAGAACACGGAAATCATCTTCGTCTTCATGAACGACAAGGGGCTGAACCGTCTGTTGACGAGCCAGTTCAAAATCGGCGGGGATCTGAGCGTCGCGGCAGGACCGGCAGGCGCCGGGTTCGAGGCCTCCAGCCAGAATACCCTGCAGGATGTCTATTACTACGCCCGTTCCAAGGGGCTGTTCGGCGGCATCACCATCGAGGGCGGCGTGGTCGCGATCAATGACGGCTGGAACGAAGCCTATTACGGCAGACCGGTCAAGCCGGTGGATATCCTGATCAAGGGCACCGTGTTCAAGGCCGATGCGGCATCGCTGCGCAAGGCGCTGGCCAGCAAATAAAAAACCAGCCACGGGCGGCGGCAAGGAAAATATCCGCCGCCCGTCAAAAACGAAGTATAATCGATCATGGCTCTCAAACGACAGGATCTCATCCGGCGCATCGACCAGGCACTGGGGCGGGAAGCCGCCGATCTGGTGATCCGCGATGTGCGCTTTCTCAATCTGGCCAGCGGCGAAATCGCCCGCGGCGATATTGCCATCTGCGGCGACATGATCGTCGGCACCTATGAGGGATACCGCGGACGGCGGGAAATAGACGGGGCCGGTCTGTTCGCCGCGCCGGGCTTCATCGACACCCATGTCCATGTCGAAAGCAGCTGCGTCACCCCCGGCGAATTCGACCGCTGCGTCCTGCCCAAAGGCACCACCACCGCCATCTGCGATCCCCATGAAATCGCCAATGTGCTGGGGCTTGAAGGGCTGCGCTATTTCCTCGACAGCGCCGGCGGACTGGCGATGGATCTGCGGGTGCAGCTTTCAAGCTGCGTGCCGGCCACGGGGCTGGAAACCTCGGGCGCCACGCTGCTGGCGGAGGATCTCGTTCCCCTGCGCGAACATCCCAAGGTTATCGGCCTGGCCGAATTCATGAATTTTCCCGGCATCTTCGCCCATGATCCGGTGGTGCTGGACAAGTTATGCGCCTTCGACGGCTGGCATATCGATGGCCATGCGCCGCTGGTATCGGGGCGCGAACTGAACGCTTATTGCGCCTGCCGCATCCGCAACTGCCATGAAAGCACCAGCCTCGAAGAGGCGCGGGAGAAAATGCGCAAGGGGATGCAGGTGCTGATCCGCGACGGCAGCGTATCGCGCGATGTCGCGGCGCTGGCCCCGCTGATCGACGATTTCAATGCCCCCTTCATGTCCTTCTGCACCGATGACCGCAATCCGCTGGACATCGCCGAGGCCGGCCATATGGATCACCTCATCCGCAGCGCCATCGCCGCCGGGGCGCCGGTCATGGCGGCCTATCGTGCCGCCACCTGGTCGGCGGCGCAAAGTTTCGGTCTGCACGATCGCGGGCTGATCGCACCGGGATATCGTGCCGATCTCGTGCTGCTCGACGATCTGGAAAGCTGCGCGGTAAACACGGTGATTGCCGGCGGGACCATCGTCGACGATGCGATCTTCGAGGACCGGCAGCTGATCGCGCCTGTCGGGCTGAATTCCGTTCACCTGGAGGCGGTGGATGCCGCCGCCTTCGCCGTTCCGGCCCCCGGCCCCGGAGGGCCGGTGATCGGGGTTGTCGCCAACAGCATCATTACCGAACATCTGACCATGGCATTGCCCTATCGGAAAGGCTGCCGCCTGGCGGA
>JALXAG010000174.1 GCA_026992315.1 Sneathiellales bacterium
GGCCCAGCAGCAGCAGCCAGGCAACGGTCAGCCCGATCAGGGAAGATTTCCCGCTTCCCGCCGCCTTGTTGCCGCCATCCTTGCGTTTCCTTGCCTTCGCCGGCGGCTTTGGCTGTTCGGCTGGTGGCGCCGTCTCTGCCGGTTCCGGGGCATTCGCCGCCGCGTCTTCGGCCGTATCGGCGGAATCCGGTTCGGAATCCGGGGCATCCTCGCCAGCAGGGGGAACCGGCTGTTCTTCCGATGCAGCCGGTGCGGCATCCTCATCGCCCGGGCCGTCGCCCCCGCCATCATCGCCGGCAGCAGCGGGACTGTCGGCAGCGATGCTTTCCTCATCAGCGGTTTCGCCGGCAGGGGCTTCCCCGGCTTGCGGCTTTTCTGCAGGGGCTTCCGCGGCTTCGGATTCCCCGTCCGCCCGGGCGGCGGTATTCCCCGCTTCGGCTTGGCCGCCCGTATCTTCGGCGGCAACGGGCGACGGAGCGGTCTGCGCCCCCTCCTCCGGCGGTTCCTGGAACCATTTATGGCCGCATTTGGCGCAACGAACCGTCCGCCCCTTTTCTCCGAGCGCCTCTCTCGTAACCGAATAGCGCGTTGCGCAGGACGGACAGGTCAATATCATGCGGGACTGGATTCCTTTATTGTTCGGCAAATCTTTATAACATTTGCTTTGGCGAAGGCAAGCTGACGGGATATCAAGGGATCCGGGACCGGCCTGTATCCGGATCGCGACCAATTCCGTCAAACGGCAAGGGACAGATGGAAAACACCGCAACCCCGCTGGTACGCTTCGAACGGGTCGGCATGCGCTACGGCATCGGCCCGGAGGTACTGCGCGACATCAGCTTCGCCCTGCCGGAGGGGTCGTTTCACTTTCTGACCGGATCCAGCGGCGCGGGCAAGAGCTCTCTTTTGCGCCTGCTCTACCTTTCCGCCCGCCCCAGCCGCGGCCTTATCACCCTTTTCGGCCGCGATCTGGCAACCGCCAGACGGCAGGACCTGCCGATGCTGCGCCGGCGCATCGGCGTGGTTTTCCAGGATTATCGTCTGCTCGATCACCTCAGCGCGCGCGAAAACGTCGCCCTGCCCCTGCGCCTGACCGGCGGCGTCGAAGAGGAGGAGATCCGGCGCAATGTCGCGGAACTGCTGGACTGGGTCGGCCTCGGCGACCGCAAGGATGCCCGGCCGCCCACCCTCTCCGGCGGCGAAAAACAGCGTGTGGCCATTGCCCGCGCCGTCATTGCCGGGCCGCGCCTGCTGCTGGCGGACGAGCCGACCGGAAATCTGGATGAAGACATGGCCCTGAAGCTGATGCGCCTGTTCGCCGAACTGAACCGCCATGGCACCACGGTGCTGGTGGCCACCCATGACCGCGCCCTGATCCGCCGTTTCGATTATCCGGTCCTGCGCCTGCATGACGGCGCGCTGGACGGCCCGTTCAGCGCTGCAGAATACGGCAGGGCCCCGTCGCCATGACGCGGGGAAACAACAACCCGAACCGCGCCCCCCTGGCCCTGGGCCGGGACCGGGCCACGGCGCTGCTGCCGGTGATCATGGCCATCATGAGCTTTCTGGCCGTGCTCGCCGCCGGCGGCTTTTTCGCCATCCTGACCATGACCGAAGGCTGGAGCAGCACCCTGACCGGCAAGGCAACGGTGGAAATACCCTATCAGGAGGGGATGGACATGGACCGGGCCAGCGCGGAGGTGCTGAAAGTCCTGCTCGATACCCCCGGCATCGTCACCGCCCTGCCGGTCGGGGAAGATGAAATCCGCACCATTCTGTCCCCCTGGATCGGCGATCTGGCCCAGGATGAACTGCCGCTGCCGCGGCTGATCGACTTCACCATCGCCGAAGGCCAGGTCGATCTGGCCGCGCTGGAAGCCCGCCTGCGCGAAAGCAATGCCGCCATCCGCATCACCGGCGCCCAGGCAGCGCTGCAATCGCTGGAAGACCTGGCCAGGCTGACCCGCACCATCGCCGCGCTCGCGGCCCTGTCCCTGATCGGCATCGCGGCGCTCACCGCCCTGTTCGCCACCCGTGCCCTGCTGGCAGGACATCGGCGCACCATAGAAATTCTGCACCTGATCGGCGCGACCGACCGGTATATCGCCGCCGCCTTTCAGAATGTCTTTTTCACCCGCGCCCTGGCGGGCGCCCTGCCCGGTGCCGCCCTCGGCGCCATCATTTTGTGGCTGACCGCCTATTTCTTCGAACGGATGGACGCGGCCCTGCTGCCTGCCCCCTGGCCCGGCTTCGCCGGTTGGCTGGCCGTTGCCCTGATGCCGGCACTGATCGCCCTGATTACCTCGCTGACCGCCCGCTTCGCGGTATTGGCAGCCCTGCGCCGGGACGAGGAATGATAATGCTGGTTCTGCTCGATCGCGACGGGGTCATCAATCGGGAGCGTGGCGATTACGTCACCGCGCCGGAAGAGATGGAATTGATCGAAGGGGCCGCCGCCGCCATCGGACGGCTGAATGCGGCAGGTTACCGCATCGCCGTCATCACCAATCAGGGCTGTATCGGCCGCGGACTGATCGACGAAGCCCGGCTGGATCAAATTCATGCGCGCATGCACAGCCTGCTGGCAACGGAAGGGGCCCGGATAGACCGGATCTATGTCTGCCCCGATGCCCCCTGGGCGGCGACGGAACGGCGCAAGCCGGCGCCGGGAATGCTGCGCGAGGCGCTGAAGGATTTTGCTGCCCGCCCCGAGAGAACGCCTTTCATCGGCGACAGCCTGCGCGACCTGCAGGCCGCCTGCGCCATCGGCTGCAAACCCATGCTGGTGCGCACCGGCCACGGGCGGCGGACGGAACGGAAGGACCTGTCCTCATTGCCGCAGCCGGTGAAGATCCATGATGATCTTGCCGCGGCGGTGGATTATATTCTCGGCTCGGACAAGGCGGGGGGCTGCGGTTGAGCTTGTTTTCAGTCAGAGACAGGAAGAAGAAACGCTGGCCCAGGGCCGCCCTGGCCGCGATCGCCATTGCCGCCGCCATGTGGCTGGGCGCTTTCCTGCGCTTCATCGGACACGCCGCCACCCCGCCCGAGACCACTGCCCCGGCCGGGCGCGCGGGCATCGTGGTGCTGACCGGCACGTCCGACCGTCTCTACCGCGGGCTCGATCTGCTGCGTCAGGGGGACGGTGAAAGATTGCTGATTTCCGGCGTCAACCCCAGAATGACCAAGGAGGGGCTGCGCCGGGCCATGGGGGCGAAAAAGGACCTTTTCGACTGTTGCATCGATCTGGGAGACAAGGCCCGCGACACCGCCGGCAATGCCCGCGAGGCCGCCGACTGGGCCCGCCGCGGCGGCTATGACACGTTATACATTGTCACCGCCTCCTATCACATGCCCCGTGCCCTGCTCGAACTGCAGAAACTGCTGCCCGGCATGCGGCTGATCCCCCGTCCGGTCGATCCGCCGGGGCTGAAACTGCGCCGGTGGTGGGCCTGGCCGCGCACCGCATGGGTGCTCAGCGGCGAATTCAACAAATATCTGTTCAGCCTGCTCAAGACCTCTTTTCAGGGCAGCCGCCAAACCCATATACGCTAGCCGCAATGCCGCCTCCGGCAGATACGGACTGAAGATCAGGGCATAAGATGATCCGCAAAATCCGCTCCCACCTGTTCAATATCGCCTTCTATCTGTGGTCGGGTTTCATGGCCCTGATCATGCTGCCGACGCTGCTGCTGCCCCGGCGGGTCTGCGTGTTCTTTCAGCATCAGTGGGCCCGGGGAGCGATGTTCCTGCTGCGCCATATCGCCGGTATCGGCTACGAAATACGCGGAAGGGAAAACCTGCCCGACGAGCAGGTCCTGATCGCAAGCAAGCATCAATCGGCCTGGGACACGATTATCTGGCATGCCGTGGCCGACGATCCGGCGATCGTGCTGAAAAAGGAACTGCTCTACATCCCTCTCTATGGCTGGTATGCGCTGAAGGCGAAAATGCTGCCCGTGGACAGGGCCGCCCACGCCAAGGCCCTGCGTCAGATGCTGCGCGATGCCCGCGCCATCGCCGCAACGGGACGGAACATCGTCATCTTCCCCGAGGGTACGCGCTCCTCGCCCGACAAGCCGAACCCCTATCTGCCGGGCGTCGCCGCCCTGTATCGCGAGCTGAAACTGCCGGTGGTGCCCGTCGCCGTCAATTCCGGCCTGTACTGGCCGCGCCGCAAGATCGACAAGTGTCCCGGCACCATCGTCCTGCAATATCTGGAGCCCATTCCGCCCGGCTTGCCCCGCCGGGAGTTCATGCAGATCCTCGAATCCCGGATCGAGGAGGCCACCCGCGCCCTGATCGCCGAAGGGCGGGAAAAAATGCCGGATTAACCCGCCCGCCCCGGTCAGCCGGGCCGGACCCTTCTTTTTCACGCGAAACCGCGCTTTGCTTCATTCCCCCCTTGCCATCGGCAGGGTTTTTGTCCATCATAAAGTGAACGGAGATTCATTTCATGGCCTACCGCCGTACCGAGAAAATCAATGCCCGCCTGGCCGCCAACCGTCAGGCCATTCTGAAAGCCGCGGAAAGGCTGATGCGCCATCATGGCTTTTCCGGCACGAAGATGAGCGCCATTGCCGCCGCCGCCGGCCTGTCCACGGGGGCGATCTACCGCTATTTCCCCTCGCGCAATGAATTGTTCGTCGAACTGTTCCGCATCATTTCGGG
>JALXAG010000175.1 GCA_026992315.1 Sneathiellales bacterium
ATGTTTTGCAGATACCGGGCGCTGCGGCGACGGACCGATATATCGAGGTGACATCGCCATGGGACGGCAGTGTCATCGGCAGGGTGGAGGCCGCGGACCGTGCCGCGGTCAGCCGTGCGCTCGAAACGGCCGCGGCGTTGCATGCCGGGCGCGACGGCTGGATTCCGCTGGCTGAGCGGCTGGATATACTGGATCGTGCCGCCGCCCTGATGACGGCGCGTCAGGAGGAACTGGCCCGGGAGGCCGCGCGCGAAGGCGGCAAGCCCCTGATCGATTCGCGCATTGAAGCGACGCGGGCCATCGACAGTGTCCGGGCCTGTATCGAGCATATGCGCCAGCATGGCGGCGATGTGGTCCCGATGCGCCTGAACGCGGCATCGGCAGGGCGCATCGCCTTTACGCAGAAAGAACCGATCGGCCCGGTTGTGGCCGTCAGCGCCTTTAATCATCCCCTGAACCTGATCGCCCATCAGGTGGCACCCGCGGTGGCGGCGGGTTGCCCCGTCATTGTCAAGCCGGCGCAGAATACGCCGCTGTCCTGTTTCCGTTTCGTCGATATCCTGCGCGAGGCGGGGCTGCCCGATGGCTGGTGCCAGCCGCTGCTGAGCGCAAAGCGCGAGGATGCCACGGCCTTGGTGAGCGATCGGCGGGTGGCGTTTTTTTCCTTCATCGGCAGTGCCCGGGTCGGTTGGCAGCTACGCTCGGCCCTGGCGCCGGGGGCGCGGGCAGCGCTGGAACATGGCGGCGCGGCCCCGGTTATCGTGGCTGCGGATGCGGATATCGAAGCGGCGGTCCCCGCCCTGATCAAGGGTGGGTTCTATCACGCGGGACAGGTCTGTGTTTCGGTTCAGCGGGTTTTCGTTCACAGCAGCGTTGCCGATGAATTATCCACGCGCATGGCGGCGCAGGCCGAAGCCCTGCGCGTCGGGGATCCGCTGGATGAGAACACCGATATCGGACCGTTGATCAACGCCGGCGAAGCCGCCCGCGTCGATGAATGGGTGAAGGAAGCGATTGCCGGCGGCGCCCGTCTGGCCGCGGGTGGGGAAAGACTGGGGAAAAACGCCTATCGTCCGACCATATTGGTCGATCCCCCGGATGATGCCCGGGTCTCGCGCGAGGAGATCTTCGGCCCCGTCATCTGTCTGTATGCTTACGACGATATCGACGAGGCGATCGCCCGCGCCAATGGCGTGCCGTTCGCCTTTCAGGCGGCGGTGTTCACAGCCGATATCGATACGGCGATGCACGCCTATGGCCGGTTGCGGGCCTCGGCGGTGATGGTCAACGATCACACGGCTTTCCGGGTGGATTGGATGCCTTTCGCCGGGCTTGGGGTTTCGGGACTGGGCGTTGGCGGCATCCCGCACACGCTGGAGGATATGCAGATCGATAAGATGATGGTGATCAGATCCCCGAAAATCATTTGACTGCATATATTTAACCGAGAATGAAAATTTGCGAAAACCTGCCTTTCGCAACGGAAAATTAACATCTGCTGTCAGACACTCGACACATAATGCATGCCGTTTGTGATCGGGGTTTGTAATGTCGGAACAGGTTGAGGAAACGCGCAAAGGCGGGCGTGATGCAGCAATAGCGGCCAAGAGGTCAGGAAAAGCCGGGAAAATAAAGAAGAAACAGGCCGGGTTCTGGACCCTGCGCAAGGTGCTGGTGGCGCTGGCGCTGGCGATGACGGCAGGGCTGATCTACAATCAGTTCGTGGTGATAGACAGGTTCCAGTCCTTCGCCCTGTCCACCCAGCGCGACAACAGCCGCGAGACGCTCTCCGCTTTGGTTAACGACCGCATTTCGCGGCAGTACCTGGCCAGGATCACTCCCCTGGTCGGTGAATGGGCGCGTCATCCGCGTATGCGCGGCGCACTGCAATCGCGCGATCCGAAAAAAATGATGGTGGAAGCAAACGGCCTGCACGCCGAGGCGGTTTTTACCTTGGGCCAGTTTTCCTTGGTCGGGGTCACCCTGCTCGACAAGGACTTGAAACCCTTGGTCAAATCTTCCAAGGGCAGCGGCGATACGGTGCTTTCCATTCCCGAAATCCGTCAGGCACTGCTCAAGCGCGACAAGGCAGCCCAGCGCAAGGAAGCCGGATTTTACTGGCGTACCAGGGAAGGGCGACCGGTACACAGCACCATCGCGCCGATCGGCGGGTTCAGGGTTCTGGGCTTTCTGGAAATCGTCACCGACCCCATCGGCATGCTGCGGGGCCTGGGTCACGATCTCGGCGGTTTGTTCGAACTGCGCGACGTCAACGGCAAGGTCCTGCTCGAGGATGGGGATGTCATGGCTGTGGCCAAAGGCGATAAGGCAAGTGCGGAGCGCGCAGCCAATGAAGCGCCCAAGGGCGGCGATTCAGCCTCCGAAGCTGCGGAAAAGGGCAAGGCCGGGGCGCCGGATAACGGTCATGTGCTGGATACGGTTTCCTTCGATCTGCCGGATTCGGGCGGGCAGGTCTGGGCAAAAGCCAGCCTGACCCGCGATGTTTCCGATTTTGCCGGTAACGTGAAATCCCTGCGCAATGACACGCTGCTGATGATCGGCATTGGGGTCGTTCTGGCCTGGCTGATCGGCTGGGCGGCATTGCAGTTCACCCTTTTCGGCAAGCTGAAGCGATTCGCCGGCGCCATGCTGCAGATCAGCAAGGGCGACACGGCGATCACATTGCCGCCGACAGGCAATGATGAACTGGCCCGCATATCCGAAGCGCTGCAGACCCTGCGCAGCAATGTCGACGATGCCTTCCAGCTTCGGGCAATGGTGGCGAGCGACCCCAATCCCATCGCCCTGTGCGAACGCGACGGCCGGGCCTATTTCATGAACGATGCCGCCCGCGCATTTTGCAGCGAACTGCATCCCGGCGAAACCGGCGAGGCAGAGGAAACAGGCGTCGATGTGGCGGTCTTGCTCGGTTTCGATGAGGAGATGAAAAGCGTCCTGGCCGATGAAAGCCGCTTGCCCCGCAAGGATATCCTGCATGTCGGCGAGCGCATTGTCGAAGTGGAAATCGCTGCCGTGCGCGATGCCAGGGGGCGGCATGTGCGCACCAAAATCGCCTGGGAGGATGTCAGCGAGCGCGAACGGCTTTCCCGCGAGGTGGCGGCACAGAAGGCCGAGGCCGAAAAACGGGCTGCCGAAATCGCCGAAGCCAATCGCAGGACGGAAGCCCGCGCCGCGCGTATGGATGAGCTTATCCGTAATTTCGATAATGAAATCAAAGAGTTGTTTGAGCATATAGGCGGTGTCGGCAATCTGGTGCGCGATGCGTCTTCGGTAATGGTGGAGAATGCCAGCTGTAATATGGAACGGGCGCGCGAGGTTGCTTCGGCTTCGGCTCAGGCCTCATCCAACGTTGAAACGGTGGCGGCCGCCGCGGAGGAAATGACCGCGTCCGTGCGGGAGATCCAGCAGCGTGCAACCAGCGCTTCCGATATCGCCCATGATGCGGTTGCCGGGGCTGAACGGGCCAATGCCACCATTTCGGGACTGGCCAGAACCGCGGATCGTATCGGCGAGGTGATCGGCCTGATCAACGATATCGCCAGCCAGACCAATTTGCTGGCGCTGAACGCGACCATTGAAGCCGCCCGTGCCGGCGATGCGGGCAAGGGTTTCGCCGTTGTCGCCAGCGAGGTGAAAAACCTGGCAGGGCAGACGGAAAAGGCGACGGAGGAAATCAGCACCCAGATCGCGGCCATTCAGCAGGCCACCAGTGAGGCGGTCGGCGAAACCGATGCCATCGGCAAGACCATTGCCCGCATCGATGAAATCGCTGCAGAAATTGTCGCGGCGGTGGAGGAAC
The DNA here is from genome assembly GCA_026992315.1 of Sneathiellales bacterium. Lineage (GTDB taxonomy): Bacteria > Pseudomonadota > Alphaproteobacteria > Minwuiales > Minwuiaceae > JALXAG01. Next base: position 3,821 of record JALXAG010000175.1, read on the forward strand.
AGGGCGCGGCCACGACGGAAATCGCCCGCTCCGCCAAGAACGCTGCCGAGGTGACGACCAATGTCAGCCATGTGATCGACGAGTTACGCCAGGCGGCTGAAAACAACGGGCAGCGTTCACAGGAAATGCAGGGCGCCGCCAACGAGCTGATCGATGAGACCGGCACCATGCAGGAGCGAATTGCTCATTTCCTGAACGATATCCGCAGCGCCTGACCGATTCGCTGCCCGAACGGGGAAATCCTGATGATGCCGGGCCCGGAAAACGGCCCGGCATCATATTGTTCATGATGCTATTCGGCCGCTTTCGCTCTTGCACCGAAGCCGCCGCCGCCCGGCGTTTCGATGACGAAGCGATCCCCCGGATGCATTTCCACCGTCGCCGTGGCGTTCAGTTCCTCCACAGAGCCGTCATGACGAAGGACGATATTCCTTCCGGCCTTGCCGTCCTCCCCGCCGCCGAGGCCGAACGGTGCCACCTTGCGGTGGGAAGAAAGGATCGAGGCGGTCATGGATTCGCGAAAGCGTATTTCCCGGATAACGCCGTCGCCGCCGCAATGGGCACCGCCGCCGCCGGAGCCGCGGCGGATGGAGAAGCGTTCCAGCAGGACGGGGTAACGCCATTCCAGCACCTCCGGGTCGGTGAGACGGGAATTGGTCATATGGGTATGTACGGCCGAGGCCCCGTCATGATCCGGTCCCGCCCCGGCGCCGCCGCAGATGGTTTCGTAATACTGATATTCCTCGTTGCCGAAGGTGAAATTGTTCATGGTGCCCTGGGCTGCCGCCATCACACCCAGCGCGCCATAAAGCGCATTGGTGATCCACTGTGATGTTTCGACATTGCCCGCGACCACGGCGGCGGGATAGCGCGGATTGAGCATCGACCCCTCGGGAATGACGATCTCGATCGGTTTCAGGCAGCCTTCGTTCATCGGGATTTCATCATCGACCAGGGTGCGGAAGACATAGAGCACCGCGGCATGACAGACCGAGGCCGGTGCATTGAAATTGTTGGGCCGCTGCGCGGACGTACCGGTGAAATCGACCCGGGCGCTGCGGTTTTCGCGATCGACGGTAATGGCAACGGCAATACGGCTGCCATCGTCCAGTTCGAGGGTGAAACTTCCGCTTTTCAGCCTGCCGATGGCGCGGCGCACCGCTTCTTCGGCATTGTTCTGCACATGGGCCATATAGGCGAGAACGACATCGAGGCCGAAATGCCCGACCATGCGGCGCAGCTCGGCGGCGCCTTTTTCATTGGCGGCGATCTGGGCCTTGAGATCGGCGATGTTCTGCCCGGGGTTGCGGGCAGGCCATGGTTTCTGCTGCAGACAATCCAGAATGGCCTGTTCCTGGAACTGCCCGCCGGCGACGATCTTCACATTGTCGAACAAGACCCCTTCATCGGTGATCGTGGTGCTGTCGGAAGGCATGGAACCCGGCGTCTTGCCGCCGATATCGGCATGATGCCCGCGTGAAGCGGTGAAGAACAGAATCCGCGCGCCCTCTTCATCGAAAACAGGGGTGATGACGGTAATGTCCGGCAGATGGGTGCCGCCGTCATAAGGGGCGTTCAGGGCGACGATGTCCCCCGGGCGCAGGCTGTTGCCGTGGCGGCGGATGACGGCACGCACACTGTCGCTCATCGAGCCGAGATGCACGGGCATATGCGGTGCATTGGCGACCAGGTTGCCCTGATGGTCGAAAACCGCGCAGGAGAAATCCAGCCGTTCCTTCACATTGACCGAATGGCTGGTCTTCTCGAGTGTCGCCCCCATCTGTTCGGCGATCGACATGAACAGGTTGTTGAACACTTCCAGCATGATCGGGTCGGCATCGGTGCCGATGGCCCGGTCGCGTTCGATCTTTTCGTGGCGGCGCAGTTCCAGCATGTCGGGTGTGGTTCTGATCGCATGCCAGCCGGGTTCGACGACAATGGTGCCCGTTGCCTCGACAATCACGGCCGGGCCGGGCAGGCGGGCATGCAGGGGCAGATCCTCGCGCCGGTAAAAGGGCGCGTTCCGCCAGCCATCGGCATAAAGCGCATGATGGGCCAGAGGGGCGGGCAGCGGCGCATATTCCTCCTCTGTCTGGTTTTCGATGCCGGGCAGGCTGTCGCCCTGGCCGATGGCTTCGACCTCCATTCTCTCGACGGCGATGGGCTTGTCCGGATCCTCGAAGCCAAAGCGCTGACGGTGCAGCCGGGCAAAGGCGGCGCGCAGGCTTTCCTCATCCTCCAGCGGCAGTTCGAGCGGAGAATCCGTTCCCTGATATTTCAGGGCCAGGCGGCAATGCGTGACGATGGCGTCATTGGCCACGCCCTGACGGTGCAGTTCGCTGCGTGCTTCTGCAGCCATGTCATCCGCGGTTTCATTGATCTGCGCCAGCAGATCGGCCGTCAGCGGTGCTTCGATGCTGTGCTGGCGCAGGGCGCGGATCTCCGCCAGCCCCATGCCATAGGCGGAAAGGACGCCGGAAAAGCGGTGCAGCAGGATCCGCTCCATCCCCAGCGCATCGGCAACGCGGCAGGCATGCTGTCCGCCCGCCCCGCCGAAACAGGTCAGGACATATTCGGCCAGGTCGTAGCCGCGCTGGGTCGATATTTTCTTGATCGCATTGGCCATGTTCTCGACCGCGATGCGCAGGAAACCTTCGGCCACTTCCTCTATCGCCAGGCGGTTGCCCGTATCCTCACCGATCCTGCGGGCCATTTCCTCGAACCGCCTTCTGACGGTATCCGTATCGAGGCTTTCATTGCCATTCGCGCCGAAAACGGCCGGGAAGAAATCGGGCTGCAGACGGCCGAGCAGTACATTGCAGTCGGTGACCGTCAGCGGCCCGCCCTTGCGGTAACAGGCCGGTCCGGGATCGGCGCCGGCCGAATCGGGACCGACGCGGAAGCGGCTGCCGTCGAAATGCAGGATCGAGCCGCCGCCGGCGGCAACGGTATGGATCTGCATCATCGGGGCGCGGATGCGCGAACCGGCGACCATTTCCTCGTTGGTGCGTTCGTATTCCCCGGCATAATGGGAAACATCGGTCGATGTTCCGCCCATGTCGAAGCCGATGATTTTATCGCAGCCCACCGCCGAAGAGGTCTTGGCGGCACCGACGATGCCGCCTGCCGGGCCGGAGAGAATGCTGTCCTTGCCCTGAAACAGGGCGGCATCGGTCAGCCCGCCGCTGGAGCGCATGAACATCAGCCGCGTGCCGTTCAGTGCCGCGGCAACGCGATCGACATAATGGCGCAGGACGGGCGAGACATAGGCATCGACCACGGTCGTATCGCCACGGCCGATCAGCTTCATCAGAGGGCTGACTTCATGAGAGGCGGAAATCTGGGTGAAGCCGATCTCGGCCGCGATTTCGGCGGCGCGTTTTTCATGGCGGGGATGGCGATAGGCATGCATGAAGACGATGGCAACGGCGCGCAACCCCCTGTCATGGGCATCGCGAAGGCTGCTGCGGACGGCCTCCTCGTCCAGGGGGATGACGATATTGCCCCGGGCATCGATCCGTTCGGGGGCCTCCGCCACCTCCGCATACAGCATTTCGGGCAGATGAATGGCGCGTTCGAACAGTTTCGGGCGGTTCTGGTAACCGATACGCAGGGCATCGCCGAATCCCCGGCTAATCAGAAGAAGAACCTTTTCCCCCGTCTTTTCCAGCAGGGCGTTGGTGGCCACCGTGGTGCCCATCTTGACGACCTCGATCCGCTCGGCAGGCAGCGGAGCATCTGCTGCCAGGCCCATGAGATCGCGGATTCCCTGCACGGCGGCATCTTCGTAATGTTCGGGATTTTCCGACAGCAGTTTATGGGTAACGAGCGAACCATCAGGGCGGCGGGCGACGATATCGGTGAAGGTGCCGCCGCGGTCGATCCAGAAACTCCAGCGTTCCTGCCGTGTTTCACTGATTTGCTGGTTCCCGCTCATTCCTGTTTCCTCGTGTTTCGGCGTATCGGTTGATGCGTCATCCTATGCGCATAAACACAAAATGCAAATAAATTATAGATATTTTGTATTTATATGCTATTGTGCCATCGTTGATCCAAGCGGGCCGCGCCTTGGTCCGCAAATATGTGGGAGGTAACGATGAAGAAACTGGTTCTCGGGTTGCTGGCCGCTGCCGGAGCGGCGGCAATGGCCACTTCGGCCATGGCCGGAACGTCATGGGATATGCCGACGCCTTATGGCGACAGCAATTTTCACACCATCAACATCAAGCAGTTCGCTGCCGATGTGGAAAAGGCCACGGGCGGATCCCTGAAGATCAAGGTCCACAGCGGCGGCTCGCTGTTCAAGCATCCTGAAATCAAAAACGCCGTGCGCGGCGGTCAGGTGCCGATCGGCGAATTCCTGCTTTCGCGCCTGGCGAATGAAAATGCGGTTTTCCAGGTCGATTCCATTCCCTTCCTGGCCAGCGATTATCCCTCGGCGAAGAAGCTGTGGGCGGCATCGCGCCCGAAGGTGGAGGAGCTGCTGGCCAAGCAGGGCCTGAAGGTGCTCTTCTCCGTACCCTGGCCGCCGCAGGGCATTTATTCGCGCAAGCCGGTCAACTCGCTCGACGATCTCAAGGGGGTGAAGTTCCGCGCCTATAACAGCGCCACCGAACGCCTTGCCCAGCTTGCCGGCGCCGTGCCGACCCAGGTGGAGGTTCCGGATATTCCCCAGGCGTTCGCCACCGGTCGCGTCGATGCCATGATCACCTCGCCGTCCACGGGCGCCAACAGCAAGGCCTGGGATTTCGTGCAGTATTTCTATCACACCCAGGCATGGCTGCCGAAGAACATCGTGGTCGTTAATGCCAAGGCTTTCCGCCGCCTTTCCGCTGAGGAACAGGCCGCGGTGCTGGCGGCGGCCAAAACGGCTGAAAGCCGCGGCTGGGCGGCCAGTCAGGCGGAAACCGATGCCAAGATCGCCGTCCTGAAGAAGAACGGCATGAAGGTGGAAATGCCGTCGCCGACCCTGAAGGCGCAGCTTGCCAAGATCGGCGAACAGATGACCGCCGAATGGCTGCAGAAGGCCGGTGCCGATGGCGAGGCCATCATCAAGGCCTACAGGCAGTAAACCGACTGACGGGCAGGCCGGCGGGGGATCTTTCCGCCGGCCTTTTCGTTTCTTTGGCCTTATTCCTGTCGTTTGACCGTAAGACTGCGGCGGCGGGACCGGGAGGATAGTCATGCGTAAGTTTCTCGATGCTCTTTACCGGGGCAGCGGCGCCCTGGCCGCCATGTTTCTTCTCGCCATCTGCCTGATCGTTCTGGCGCAGGTCGGGGCGAATATCGTCTCGGCCGCTTATAAGGCCCTGACGGGGGAGGCCATCGGCCTTGTCATTCCCTCCTATGCGGAGTTTGCCGGCTTCTTTCTCGCGGCGTCCACCTTTCTCGGTCTGGCTTATGCGCTGAATTCCGGTGCGCATATCCGCGTCTCGCTGGTGATACAGAATTTCCATGGTCGTTCGCGCCAGATCGTCGAGTTGTGGTGCGTGATCGTCGGCGGCGTGTTTTCAGGCTATTTCGCCTGGTACACGGTGGGACTGGTGCTGGAATCCTATGAATTCGGCGATCTGTCCCCGGGCATGGTGCCGGTGCCGCTGTGGATCGTGCAGGTGCCGATGGCGCTGGGGCTGATCATCCTGACGATTGCCTTCGTCGATTCTTTCTTCACCCTGCTCGCCGGGCGCATGCCGCCTTACGAGCGGGACGATCCGGATACGGCCGACGAAGCCGTTCTGCACGGGGAATAGTCATGGCCGAACAACTGCCGCTCATTCTGTTTCTGATCGCCGCCATGTTCGCCCTGCTTGCCAGTGGCGTCTGGGTGGCGCTGTCCCTGCTTGCCGTCGGCTTCATCGGCATTTCCCTGTTCAGCGGGGCGCCGACCGGTCAGGTGCTGGCGACCACGGTCTGGGGGGCGAGCAATTCCTGGGCGCTGGCCGCGCTGCCGTTGTTCATCTGGATGGGGGAGATCCTGTTCCGCTCCCGCCTGTCAGAGGATCTGTTCAGCGGCCTGGCGCCGTTCACCCGCCGCCTGCCCGGACGGCTGATGCATGTGAACGTATTGGGCTGCGGCATTTTCGCCGCCGTCTCCGGGTCTTCCGCCGCGACGGCGGCAACAGTGGGCAAGATGGCCATTCCGGAGCTGCAGGCACGCGGCTATGACGACCGCATGGTCATCGGCACCCTGGCCGGTTCCGGGACGCTGGGGCTGCTGATCCCGCCTTCGATTATCCTGATCGTTTATGGCGTCGCCACCGAGGAATCGATTGCGCGGCTGTTCCTGGCCGGGATTCTGCCGGGGCTGATGCTGGTCGGCTTGTTCATGGGCTATGTGGCGTTGTGGTCCTTGTTCAACCCCTCGAAAGTACCTGAATACACCGAACCGGTCGATTGGCGGGTGCGGCTGGATGCCATCCGCCGCCTCGGCCCCGTGGTGGCGCTGATCGCCGGGGTGATCGGCTCCATTTACCTCGGTATCGCCTCGCCCACCGATGCCGCCGCCGTGGGGGTGGCGCTGGCGCTGGCGCTGTCCTGGGTGTCGGGAACACTCAGCAGGCAGAGCTTTATCGACGGTCTCATGGGGGCGCTGAAGACCTCGACCATGATCGCCTTCATTCTGGCCGGGGCATCGTTTCTGACCGTGGCCATGGGCTTTACCGGCATCCCGCGCATGCTGGCCGAATGGATTGCGGCGATGGAGTTGTCACCCGGCATGCTGCTGTTCGCCCTGACGATCTTTTTCGCCGTGCTCGGCTGTTTTCTCGACGGTATCTCGGTGGTGGTGCTGACGACTTCGGTAATCCTGCCGATGGTCGAACAGGCAGGGATAGACCTGATCTGGTTCGGCATCTATGTGGTCATCGTGGTCGAAATGTCGCAGATCACGCCGCCGGTCGGCTTCAACCTGTTCGTGCTGCAGGGACTGACGCGCAAGAACATTCTCTATGTCGCCCGCGCCGCCCTGCCGTTTTTCCTGCTGATGGTGCTGGCCATCGTTCTGATTGTGGCGTTTCCGGAAATAGTGACCTATCTTCCCCAAAGGCTGACGGCACGAGGATAGCGCGAGGAGGGAAGCGGTGATGACGGATAAGCAGAAGGGTGAACAGGCCGGGCGGCCGATCGTATCTTCCGCCCATCTGGTCTCGGACGAAAGCGCGGAGCTGAGCGAGTTCGAATTCGGCATGATCATCGCCTCCCACGCTTTCGACCGCTGGATCGTCCGCTGTATGAGCGCGGCGGGGTGGAGCGATCTCGGCCCCCTCGACGTTCTGGTGCTGCACAGCGTCAACCATCGCGAGCGGGCCAAGAAGATCGCCGATATCTGCCTGGTGCTGAATATCGAAGACACCCACACGGTTTCCTATTCCCTGAAGAAGCTGGTCAAGCTGGGTTTGGTTGCGGGGCGACGCAAGGGTAAGGAGATCTTTTACGCCACCACCGATCAGGGGCGCGAGGCCTGCGCCCGTTATCGCGAGATTCGCGAGGATTGCCTGATCCGTTCCCTGAACGCGCTGGGCGACGTCAATCGCGATATCGGCGATCTGGCCAGCCTGCTGCGCGGGCTTTCCGGCCTGTACGATCAGGCGGCGCGCTCGGCCGCTTCATTGTAAGGATACGGGCCGGCGCCGGTACGGGTAAAACCACGCCCCTAACCTTCGTTCCTCCCTGCCCATTCGCGCAGGGTGGTCTTCAGCACCTTGCCGTAATTGTTTTTCGGCAGGGCGTCGATAAACCGGTAAACCTTGGGGCGCTTGAAGCGGGCCATATGGGCCAGGCAATGGGCATCCAGGGCTTCGGGGGCGATTGCCGCCCCTTTTTCGGCCACCACATAGGCGGTGACGATTTCTCCCCAATCGGGATGCGGCGTGCCGATCACGGCCGCCTCGGCCACATCCGGGTGGGTCAGCAGAATCTCTTCGACCTCCCGCGGGTAGATGTTGCTGCCGCCGGAGATGATCATATCCTTGGCCCGGTCGCTGAGGGTCAGCAGGCCGTCATCGTCCAGATGGCCGATGTCGCCCGTATGCAGCCAACCGTTGCGGACGGTCTCTGCCGTCGCTTCCGGGTTCTGCCAGTAACCGGCCATGACGATATCGCCCCGGCAGAGGATTTCGCCCTTCTCACCGGGAGGCAGGCCGTTGCCTTCACTATCGGCGATGCGGATCTGCACGCAGCTGTCGGCAATGCCGGCTGTGCCCAGCCGATAGCGCCAGTCGGGATGTTCGCGATCGGCGATCATCGCCGCCGGCAGATGGCTGATCGACATCGGGCATTCCCCCTGTCCGTATAGCTGCGACAGACGGGGGCCGAAACGGTCCAGGGCGCGGATGCAGTCCTCCACATACATCGGCGCGCCGCCATAGGTGATCAGTTTCAGATTGGCGATATCGCTGCTGTTATCGGCCAGTACCATCCGCCGCAGCATCGTCGGCGCCAGGAACATGGATATCTGCGGCCAGCGGGCGATCAGGGAGAAGGTCTCATCCGGGTCGAAACGGCGCGATTCGGGAATGACATTGCAGGCGCCGCCGCAGAGATGCGGCAGGATCCACAGTCCCGAGCCATGGCTCATCGGCGCGGCGTGCAGCAGGCTGTCCCCGGGCAGTACCGGGGTGAAATCGGCGAAATAGTTCAATGTCATGATGGTGAGGTTGCGATGGGTCAGCATCGCGCCCTTGGGCCGCCCGGTGGTGCCGGAGGTGTAGAACAGCCAGGCCAGTTCCTCCGGCGCTGTTTGGGCCATCGCTACCGGTTCCGCCTTGAACAGGGTTCGGTATTCCTCGTCTTCGGTGCAGATCAGCCTGCAGGTGCCTCGGTCCGCGGCCGTTTCCGCCTCGTGCCGGTGTGCATCGTCGCAAAAACAGAGCGAAACCCCGGCATTGCCGAGAATATAGGCAAGTTCCCGTTCATGCAGCTTGGCGTTGACGGGAACGGCGGCCAGCCCCGCATGCCAGCATGCGAAGAGAATTTCGACATATTCCGGGGCATTGGCCATGAACAGGGCCACACGGGCGCCGCGGGGCAGTTCCAGCCGCTGGCGCAATGCGCCGGCCAGCCGGCATACCCGTGCCGAAAGAGTGCCGTAATCGTATAGCGGCGTATCGCCGATGGCGAGTGCCGGCCGTTTTGGCCACACCGTGCCTGCGCGTTCCAGCCAGTGGGCGATATTCATCTCTTGCCTTTCCCGACCCTATGGCAGATCAACACAATATGGCGGTTCCGCCATTCAGGCAATCTCCGCCACGGTCTTGCCCCTTGCGCACCGTGACGGGGCAATGCATCATGAGACGAGCGGTTCTTCTCGCGCAACAGCAGGAAGACCGCCCGTAGCGTGACAGTTCTGTCTTCATGTTGACGGAGGTCGTGCCTGATGATTGTCAATTCCCTGCTGCGCCATAAAGGGCGCGAAGTGGTTTCCCTCAAACACACGAATACAGTCCGCGATGCGGCGAAGCTGCTGGCCGAAAACCGCATTGGCGCCTGTCTGGTCATGAACGATGACGGCGGTATCGAAGGGGTGCTTTCCGAACGCGATATCGTCCGCCTGATCGGCACGGGTAATGGCGATCTCGATCAGCCTGTCAGCCGGATCATGACCCGTAATGTCATCACCTGCAGCCCCGATGACAGTATCGAGAGCATCATGTCGCTGATGACGGAGAACAGGATTCGTCATCTCCCGGTGATGGAGGGCAGCGATCTGGCGGGAATCATTTCCATTGGCGATGTGGTGCGTCACCGTCTTTCGGAAATGGAAAGCGAAAGCCAGGCGATGCGTGAATATATCGCCAGCGGCTGATTCGCCCGTTTCTTCAGCTTCAGGGCAGGGTCAGGCCCTTGAGGGCATCGGCGATATAGGGGCGGACGCGTTTGACCGCGGCCCGGCCTTCCTCTATCGCTTCGGCGGCTTTCTCGAATTCCAGCAGTCCCACATGGCCCAGGCGCGGCGCCACGGTCACATCCGGCGGATCGCCGGCGAGGCGGCTGCGGCTGAGGCGGTCCTGCAGAATGTTCAGCGAGCCGATCATCACATTCAGAATGCTGGGATCGCTGCTGCTGTGACCGAAGATCTTGCGCAGCAGCACCGTTTCTTCATCCAGCGATTTGCGGTGTGCGGCGCGGGCCTTGCTCATCAGCTGCGACAGGTCGCTCAGATCGGCGGTTTCGCCGGAGACATTGCCCTTGCCGAACACATCGGCATTGAGGTTGACGGCGATGACCAGCCGGGCGCCATAGGCGCGGCAGACAGATACCGGCACCGGATTGACCAGGGCCCCGTCGATCAGCCAGCGATTGGCCACCCGCACCGGCGGAAACAGGCCCGGCAGGGCGTAGGAGGCGGTCAGCGCCTCCGAAAGCGGTCCGCGTCTGATCCAGATTTCATGGCCGGTGGACAGTTCCGTGGTAACGGCCGCGAAGGGGCGGGGCAGATCTTCGACCGTCGTGTCCTGAAAATTCTCGTCCAGAAGGCGCCGCAGCTTGCGCCCGCCCAGAAGTCCGCCACTGTTGAGGCCAAGGTCCATGTAGCGGAAAATGCCGATGCGGGTCAGGCTGCGCGCCCAGGCTTCGATCGTATCCAGCTTGTCCGCCACATAGGCGCCGCCGACCACGGCGCCGATAGACGTGCCGCAGACCACATCCGGGCGTATGCCCAGCTCCTCCAGGGCCTGAATGACACCGATATGGGCCCAGCCGCGCGCGGCGCCGGAACCGAGCGCCAGCCCGATCAGCGGGCGGCGATGCGGGGGATGGTCGATTTCCGTTTCCATGATTCGATTCGCCTGTTTCAGCAATCAAAGGGTCTGACCTCAAGGCCTGGGGCGGTATTTCATGCTTCATCCGCCGGAGCTTGTCTTCAGGATTGCGCCGGGGCGGGGGCGTTGTCAAATCCATGGTGCAAAAGACATATTGGCGGGAGGCATGCAAAAATTTGCATGGCATGCCCTTGACATGAAGAGGGGTAGATACCATTCTTTAACAACGCAGGCTACTGCACGAAAACACCGGTTATCCGCTGGTTCGCTTTGTGGCTTCGCCCAGTTTGCATGGGGTGCCCTGCGGGATGTTTCCCGCGGAATGCGAAGACCGGGATGCCGCCCATTCTGACATAGTGGCGATTCTGTCCGGTATATGGTTGCCGGGCACAAGATGGTGCGAATGGATTGGGTGCCTGACGGGCCATGACATCGCGGCCGGTTTGTCCGGTTTCTGTCGGATTGGGGCATGTCGAAGCGTGAGGGAAAGGCCGCTTTTGGTTTTTCTTATAAAAAGTTTTTGACATGTTTTGGGTGTTTTTGTACATAGGCGGCCCGGCGTTGAAGGGCGGTTTGGCATTTGGTTGCGGATTGTTCTAAGGCGTTGGGGC
>JALXAG010000176.1 GCA_026992315.1 Sneathiellales bacterium
GCAACAATGATCGCGGGCGCCAGCGCGACCACCGAAAACAACAGCATCAGGCGGACATGCAGCCGCGACCCGGCGGAACCGCGCACCCGCGCCTGCCAAAGACGGTAGAAACGGGCGGCGATCAGGGCGATGAAGGCCAGCAGCAGGAAGAAATCGATCAGCAGCAGCACGCTGACCACGACCGGATTCGGCGCCACGGAAGCACCGCCGCCGGCCATGTAATAGGTGGCGAAGGCCGCAACGATGGCCAGAAACACCAGCACCAGCGATAAACGCCGTCCCAGATCGATGCGGCTGGCCCATCCCGGAAGCCGGGCGCCTTCGGGCGGGGGAAGCGGAGCCTGGGATTGCTGCGGCGTGGAAGAGGTCATCTGTTAAGCATGTCGTTGCTGTCCGGTCTGCCCCGGATCAGGGATGATGCACTTTTACCACACCTGCCGCAATCCAAAATGCAACACCGGGCGGCGATCACCCGCCGCGCATGCCGCGAACGACGCTGATCCCCAGTTCCCGGATTTTTTTGCGCAGCGTATTGCGGTTCAGCCCCAGCAGCGCCGCCGCCCTGATCTGGTTGCCTCGCGTTGCCAGCAGGCACAATTCGATCAGCGGGCGTTCCACCTCATGCAGGACCCGCTCATACAGCCCGGCAGGGGGCAGGCTGTCGCCATGGGCGGCGAAATAGCGGCTCAGATGCCGCTCCACCGCTTCCGACAGGGTTTCCTCGTCACTGGCAGAACTTTCCGGCGGCGGCGATGTTTCCGCCAGTTCGCGGGCAATGACATCGGCACCGATGACCTCTTCGGAATACAGCGCCGCCAGACGGCGGACCAGATTCTCGATCTCGCGGACATTGCCCGGCCAGCGGTGATTCTGCAGCATGGCAATGGCATCGGCGGTCAGCACCTTGGCGGGCAGCCCTTCCTCCTGCGCCTGTTTGAGGAAATGCTGCACCAGATCGGGAATATCCTCGCTGCGCTCGCGCAGGGCCGGCAGGCGGATCGGCACCACGTTCAGCCTGTAGAACAGATCCTCGCGGAACAGCCCCTGATTGATCTGCTGGCGCAGATCGCGGTTGGAGGCGGCGATAATGCGCACATCGGCGCGGATCGGCGCCCGCCCGCCGACGGTGGTATATTCCCCCTGCTGCAGAACCCGGAGAAGCCGCGTCTGCGCCTCCAGCGGCATATCGCCGATCTCATCGAGGAACAGCGTGCCGCCCTCGGCCTGTTCGAAACGGCCGGCATAGCGATTGCCCGCGCCGGTAAAGGCGCCCTTCTCATGGCCGAAAAGTTCGCTTTCGATCAGTTCACGGGGGATCGCCGCCATGTTGACGGCGACGAAGGGGCCGTTGCGCCGCTTGCCGTAATCGTGCAGCGCCCGGGCGACCAGCTCCTTGCCCGTGCCGGATTCGCCGGTAATCATCACCGTCAGATCGGTGGCCATCAGCCGGGCCATGACACGGTAAATCTCCTGCATGGCCGGGGAACGGCCGATCAGGGGAAGGTTTTCCTCCTCCTCCGCTTCGCCGCGCCCGGCAACCCCGCCATCGCGGGGCATGGTCAGGGCGCGTTTGACCACGGCCAGAAGCTCCTTCAGATCGAAAGGCTTGGGCAGATATTCATACGCGCCGCGTTCGGCCGCCTTGACCGCCGTCAGCAGGGTATTCTGGGCGCTCATGACGATGACCGGCAGATCGGGGCGCAGCTTGCGGATGCGCGGCAGCATGTCCAGGCCGTTTTCATCGGGCATCACCACATCGGTGATCACCAGATCGCCGGCGCCATCGCTGATCCAGCGCCACAGGGTCGCGGCATTGGAGGCGCTGCGCACCTCATAGCCGGCACGGCCCAGCGCCTGATTCAGCACCGTGCGGATGCCGCGATCGTCATCGGCCACCAGAATGGTCGCGGTCATGGCCGTTCTCCTTCCCCGCCACGGTATACCGGCAGATTGACGCGCAGGACCGTGCCCTGCTCATCGCTGTCGGCTTCGACAATGCCGCCGTGATCGCCGATGATCTTCGCCGTCAGCGCCAGCCCCAGCCCGGAGCCGCCGGATTTCGTGGTCACGAAGGGATCGAACAGATGGGAACGGATATCCGCGGGAATACCGCTGCCATTGTCGCGAACGCTGACTTCGATCGGCAGGTTGATACGCTCCTTCCCCCCCGGCGCCGCCAGGCGCACGCCATGGCGAAAGGCCGTTTCCAGCACGATCTTGCCGCCGGTCTCCGGCACGGCCTCGGCCGCGTTTTTCACCAGATTCAAAAACACCTGGATCAGCTGGTCGCGATTGCCCAGCACCGGCGGGAGGGAAGGATCGAACCTCTCCTCGAAACGGACATGGCTGGCGAAACCGGCCGCGGCCACGCGGTGCACATGATCGAGAACCTCGTGAATATTGACCGCATCGCGGCTGATGGCCCGGGGATCGGCGAAAGCCTCCATCCGCTCGACCAGGCCGCAGATCCGATCCGTCTCGTCGCAGATAAGGCGGGTCAGTTCCCGGTCCCCGTCCCCGACCATCTGTTCCAGAATCTGCGCCGCGCCGCGAATGCCGGAAAGCGGGTTTTTCACCTCATGGGCCAGCACCGCCGCCATGGCGTTGATGGAGCGCACGGCGCCGCGATGGGTAAGCTGCCGGTCCATGCGGCTGGCGATGGTGCGTTCCTCCAGCTGAACCGTCAGCATGCCCCCATGGCCGAGCATCGGCGAAACCCGCACATTCACCTGATGGACCCCGGTTCGCAGCGTCTGCAGCTCGATATCGTATTCGGTGACGACGGCTTCGCTTTCCCGTGCCTGGGCGACCACGGCCAGAAGCGGGCTGGCGAAGGGGACCAGATCGGCCAGCTTGTGGCGGCGCATCACCGACTGGCCCATGGCGAAAAACGCCTCTGCCGCCGGATTGGCATAGACGATGGCGCCGGCATCGTCGACAACGATGATCGGATCGGCCAGCGATTCGAGCACGCCAAGCGCATCGAAGCTCTCTTCCTTCATGGCCGTTGCCGCCTCGTTCATGCCACGGCCTCCAGATCCGCCGGCGCCCCCTTGCCGAAATGGTTCCGGATCAGGTCGCGCACGACCTGCGGATCCTCTTCGCGAATGGCGGGACGAACGAAGCCGGGGCCGATGCCCGCCGCTTCCGCATACCATTTCAGATGTTTGCGCGCGATGCGCACCCCCAGGGGAATGCCGTAATGATCCAGCATCGCCCCGTAATGATCGAGAACGACTGCCGCCAGTTCCCGCCCGCGCGGGGTTGAAGGCACCGCCCGGCCCGAAAGCGCCGCCGCCACCTGCGATGGCAGCCATGGTCGCCCGCGACAGGCCCGGCCCAGCATCACCCCCGAGGCACCGGAAAGGGACAGGGCCCGGCGGGCATCGGCACCGTTGCGAATATCGCCATTGACAATGACGGGAATATCGACCGCCGCGCATACATCGCCGACCGCCCGCCAATCGGCACGGCCGTCATACATCTGCGCCCGGGTGCGGCCATGCACCGTCAGGCATTTTACGCCCAGATCGGCGGCAATCCGCGCCAGTTGCGGGGCGTTGCGGCTGTCCTCATCCCAGCCGAGACGCATTTTCAGCGTCACCGGCAGCGATACCGCATCGACAACGGCGGAGACGATCGCCGCAGCCTCCCCCAGATCGCGCATCAGGGCCGAACCGGCCAGTCCGCCGACCACTTTCCTGGCCGGGCACCCCATATTGATATCGATGATATCGGCGCCGAGATCCTGATTGAGGCGGGCGGCATCGGCCATGATGCGCGGATCGCGGCCGGCAAGCTGGACCACATGGGGGCCGCCGCCTGGGGCACGGTCGACCATGCGCATGCTGCGGCGGTTCCGCGTGATCATGGAGCGACTGGCGATCATTTCCGAAACCACCATGCCGACGCCGAAGCGGGCCACCAATGCCCGAAACGGCGCATCGCTGATTCCGGTCATCGGCGCCAGGACCACCGGCGGATCGATCCTGTACGGGCCGATATGCAATTCCGGCAGGGAAAAACAGGTCATAAATTAGGCACTTTCCGAATATGATTAAATCTTGGTCAATGTAGCGTCGTTTGTCCGCCTCTTCAACCTTGGAAGGGGCAATGGCAGCGGTTCAAATCCCCATGGCGATGCACTACAGTGCCCGCAACAGGCTCCGGCAACACGCCGGGCAGTCATACAGCAGCGGGAACCATGAATACAGCCGCATTGATCGTCGCCGCCGGAAAAGGCACGCGCATGGGCGCGGACCGGCCCAAGCAGTATCTGCCCTTGCTGGGACGCCCCGTTCTGGCGCGGACGCTGGCGGCTTTTGCCGGCCATCCTGCCATCGGGCGCATCATGGTGGTGATCGACCCGCACTGGCGGCAGGCCTTCGAGGAGGCCGCCGCCGGACTGGAAAACGTCGAATGGTGCGCCGGCGGGGACAGCCGCCAGGAATCGGTGCATCTGGGGCTTCAGGCCCTCAATGACGGCGCAGCCCCCGATGCGGTCCTCATTCACGACGCCGCCCGCCCCTTGATCAGCGCCGGCATCATCGATGCCGTCATTGCCGCCATCGCCCCCGGGCAGGGGGCATTGCCCGCCCTGGCGGTGCAGGACAGCCTGCGCCGGGGTGAAGGCGGGTTGCTGAGCGGCAGCGTGGAGAGGGACAATCTCTGGCGTGCCCAGACACCGCAAGCCTTCCCCTTTCCCGACATCGTCCGGGCCCATGATGCGCTTGCCGGGGAAAACTTTACCGACGATGCCGAACTGGCACGCCGGTCCGGGCTGAAAATCGCCATCGTCACCGGCGAGGAGGAGAATTTCAAAATCACCACGCCCGCGGACCTGGAAAGGGCCGAAAAAACATTGCTTTGCCGTCATGGCGACATCCGTACCGCCACCGGCATCGACGTTCACCGCTTCGCACGGGGCCGGAAGCTGATCCTCGGCGGGGTCGAAATTCCGCACGATGCCGGGCTTGCCGGGCATTCGGATGCCGATGTCGTGCTGCATGCCGCAACGGACTCCCTGCTCGGCACCATCGGCGCCGGGGATATCGGCGAACATTTCCCGCCATCGGACGAGCGCTGGCGGGGGGCTTCCTCCGACCGTTTCATCCGCCACGCCGCCGCGATGATCGCCCGAGGCGGCGGGCTGATTGCCCATATCGATCTGACGGTCGTTTGCGAAAAGCCGAAGCTGGGCCCGCACAAAGCGGCCATGGCCGCCAATATCGCCCGCCTTCTGGATCTGAGCCCGGAACGGGTGTCGCTGAAGGCGACGACAACCGAGAAGCTGGGCTTCACCGGCCGCGGCGAAGGCATCATGGCCCTGGCCACGGCAACGGTGCGCCTGCCATGAGCGCCCGCCCCGCCTTTCGCGATCTGCGCGATCCGATGGTCCTGCTGTCCACCTGGGGCGGCAGCGGCCTGCTGCGCCCGGCCCCCGGCACCTGGGGCAGCCTCGCCGCCCTGCCGCCTGGCCTGCTGATCCTGATGGCAGGGGGAAAGTGGGCGCTGGCCCTTGCGGCATTCGCGGTGCTGATCGTCGGCATTTTCAGCAGCAATGCGACCATGAAGCGTTTCGGCTGCCACGATCCCGGCTATATCGTCATTGACGAGGTCGCCGGGCTGTGGATCGCCCTGATCGCCAGCGGCGGGAACTGGCCGTTTGTTCTGCTCGCCTTTTTGCTGTTCCGCCTGTTCGACATCCTCAAGCCCTGGCCGGTCGGCTGGGCGGATAAGCGCCTTGACGGCGGCCTCGGGGTGATGATGGACGATGTTCTGGCCGGCCTGTATGCATTTGGCGGGGTCTGGCTCATCGCTTTTCTCTGGGAACGCGCCAATGTTTGATGACGAGATTCTGCACCTGGCCGAAAGCCTGCTCGATCGCTGCCGCCAGGGCGGCATCATGCTGGCCACGGCCGAATCCTGCACCGGCGGGCTGATCGCCGGGGCGCTGACTGCCATTCCCGGATCCTCCGATGTCGTGGATCGCGGCTTCATCACCTACAGCAACGAGGCCAAGGCCGAAATGCTCGGCATCGATCCCGGCCTCATCGGCAGGGAAGGCGCCGTCAGCAAGGCCGTGGCCATGGCCATGGCCCGGGGGGCACTGGCGCGCTCACGCGCAACGCTGAGCCTGGCGGTGACCGGCATCGCCGGACCCGGCGGCGGCAGCGCGGAAAAACCGGTCGGGCTGGTGCATATCGCCGCGGCCACCCCCGGCGGAAGCGAACACCGGAAATGCCGTTTCCCCGATCGTGGCCGGACCGCCATTCGCCGCGAGACTATTCTTTCGGCGCTCGGTCTCGGCCTCGAAATATTGGGATAGCCGGCTCCCTCAGACGGGATGGGAGGGGAAAGCCGGCGGCCCGTACAGGGCCTCGGCGCGGGTTTCGAAGGCATGCACCATGCGCCGCACCGCTTCGTTGAACAGCAGGCTGACGGTCTTTTGCAGCAGCCGCGAGCGGAATTCGAAATCGACATAGAAATCGATCACACAGCAGCCGTCCTCGCGCGGTTCGAAAATCCAGTGATTGTTGAGATATTTGAACGGCCCGTCCGTATAGGCGACATCGATGCGCAGCTTTTCCGGCTGCAGGGTCACGCGGGAAGTGAAGCGTTCGCGAAACATCTTAAAGCCGATCACCAGATCGGCCAGAATCACGTTTCCCTGTCGCTGACGGATACGGGCCGCCAGGCACCAGGGCAGGAATTCGGGATAATCCTCGACCCTGGCGACAACATCGTATAGCTGCCTGGGCGAATAGCCCAGCGCGCGGCGTTCGGCATGTGTCGGCATGTTATTCGGCGGCCCGGATCTTGGCTTCGCGCGCCTCGCGCAGTTTTCTGAAATCGTCCCCCGCATGGTAGGAGGATCGCGTCAGCGGCGTGGCCGCCACCATCAGGAAGCCCTTGGCGAAGGCCTTGCGCTCCAGCGATTCGAAGGTTTCCGGGGTGAGGAAATCGGCTACCGGATGATGCTTCGGCGTCGGCTGCAGATACTGGCCGATGGTGAGGAAATCGACATCGGCCGAGCGCAGATCGTCCATGACCTGATGAACCTCTTCAACGGTCTCGCCCAGACCGACCATCAACCCCGATTTGGTGAAGATGCCGGGATCCATCTCCTTGACGCGGGAAAGCAGACGCAGGGAAGCGAAGTAGCGCGCCCCCGGCCGCACGGTGGGATAGAGGCGCGGCACCGTTTCCAGATTGTGGTTGAAGACATCGGGGCGGGCGCGGACCACCACCTCCAGCGCATCGTCCTTGCGCAGAAAATCGGGGGTCAGCACTTCGATGGTCGTTTCCGGCGATGCCTCGCGGATGCAGCGGATGGTGCGGGCGAAATGTTCCGCGCCGCCGTCCTCCAGATCGTCGCGATCGACCGATGTGACCACCACATGTTCCAGCCCCAGCCCCTTCACCGCCTGGGCGACGCTTTCCGGCTCGAACGGATCCAGACGGCCCGGCTTGCCGGTCTTGACATTGCAGAAGGCACAGGCGCGCGTGCAGGTATCGCCCATGATCATCATGGTCGCATGCCGCTTTTCCCAGCATTCGCCGATATTCGGGCAGGCCGCTTCCTCGCAGACCGTGTGCAGCGCCTTGTCGCGCATCAGGCGGCGGGTCTCGAAATACGCCCTGGAGGTCGGCGCCTTCACCCTGATCCAGGCCGGCTTGCGCCGCTGCACCGGGTTGTCGGGCCTGTGCGCCTTTTCCGGATGGCGCAATGCCGCCTTCGTCCCCTCATCGGAAGCCGCCATGATCGTATTCTCCTGTCGCCGGGCGCAAAAGGCCCGAAATGATACCGGTATGCCGGCACGGGCGGCGGTGGCCGCGCCGCCCTGCCGTTCGAATACCCCTAGAAATGTATCGCACGACCGTATGCGTCAAGCACGGATTCGTGCATCATCTCCGACAGTGTCGGATGCGCGAAGACCGTATGCATCAGCTCCGCCTCGGTCGTTTCCAGGGTTTTGGCGATGGTATAGCCCTGAATGAGCTCCGTCACCTCGGCGCCGATCATATGAGCGCCGAGCAACTCCCCGGTTTTGGCATCGAAAACGGTCTTGATCAAGCCTTCCGTCTCGCCAAGGGCGATGGCCTTGCCATTACCGACATAGGGGAAGCGTCCGACCCGCACCTTGTGGCCTGCCTTCTTCGCGGCCTCTTCCGTCATCCCGACGGAGGCGATCTGCGGCATGCAGTAGGTACAGCCGGGAATATTCTTCGTATCCATCGGATGGAGGTCGGGAACCCCGGCGATCTTCTCGATACAGAGAATGCCCTCATGACTGGCCTTATGCGCCAGCCAGGGCGGCCCGGCGAGATCGCCGATGGCATAGACGCCAGGCTCGGCCGTGCGGCAGTATTCGTCGATCACCACATGGCCGCGATCGACCTGCACCGCCGTGTTCTCCAGCCCGATATTTTCCACATTGCCGGTGATGCCGATGGCCAGGATCACGCGATCGACGGTCAGGGCCGTGCTCTTGCCGTCCTTGCCCTCGACGATGGCGGTCACATGATCCGCCCCCTTGTCCAGGGCCTTGACCGTCGCGCCGGTCATGATTTTCATTCCCTGCTTGCGGAAGGCTTTTTCCGCCAGGGCGGAGATTTCCGCATCCTCCACCGGCAGGATACGGTCCATGACCTCCACCACCGTCACATCGACGCCGAGCGTATGGTAAAAACTGGCGAATTCGATGCCTATCGCCCCCGAGCCGATCACCAGCAGCGATTTCGGCAAGGCATCAGGCAGCATCGCTTCCTTATAGGTCCAGACCAGCTTGCCGTCGCCCTCCAGCCCCGGCAGGCTGCGCGCACGCGCCCCCGTGGCCAGAACGATGTGCTTTGCCGTGAGCATCCGCTCCGCCGCGCCGTCCCTGCTGACGCGCAGACGGCCCTTGCCGGCCAGCTGCCCGAAACCGTCGATAACCGTGACCTTGTTCTTTTTCAGCAGATGCGCGACACCGCCGGAAAGGCGCTTCGCCACCTGGCGGGACCGTTTGACAATGGCCTGAAGGTCGAAGCTGGCCCCCTGCACCGAGATGCCGAATTCGCCTGCATGCTGCACATTGTGATAGATTTCGGCCGAACGCAGCAACGCCTTGGTCGGGATACAGCCCCAGTTCAGGCAAATGCCGCCGAGATGTTCGCGTTCCACCACCGCCGTCTTCATGCCGAGCTGGGCGGCACGAATCGCCGCCACATAGCCGCCGGGTCCGCCGCCGAGAACGATTACATCGAAACTGTCTTGTGTCATCGTCCGCTCCTTACAGCAGCATGGTGACCGGATCCTCGATCAGGCCCTTGAAGGTTTGCAGGAATTTCGCCCCTTCGGCCCCGCCGAATACACGGTGATCGCAGGAAAGGGTGCAGCTCATCACGGTGGCGACGGCAACCGCCCCGTCCCTGACCACCGGTTTCTGCACCCCCTGCCCCACGGCCAGAATGGCCGCCTGCGGCGGGTTGATGACGGCCACGAACTGATCGATGCCGAACATGCCCAGATTGGAGATCGAGAAGGTGCCGCCCTGATATTCCTCGGGCATCAGCTTGCCTTCGCGGGCGCGGGCGGCCAGATCCTTGGTCTCGTTGGCAATTTCCGCCAGCCCCTTGCGGTCGGCATCGCGCACGATCGGCGTGATCAGCCCGCCATCGATGGCCACGGCGACGGAAATATCCACCTTGCGGTGGCGCAGAATGGCCTTATCCGTCCATTGGGCATTGACATCGGGATTCTTGCGCAGCGCCAGGGCCGAGGCCCGCACGATGAAATCATTGACCGAGATCCTGTAATCGTCGCTGCGACTGTTGAGATCCTTGCGCAGGGCCAGCAGCTTGTCGAGTTCCACATCCACCGACAGGTAGAAATGCGGCACGGTCTGCTTGGATTCGCTGAGACGCCGGGCAATGGTCCTGCGCATGTTGTTCAGCGGCACTTCCTCGTAATCGTCGGTCAGTGGCGCAGCCTCGCCGATGGCGGGGGCCGCCGGGGCGGCAACCGTTTCGGCAGGCGCCGGGGCGGCGGCAGCCGGAGCCGCCTTGCCCGCGGCCAGTGCGGCTTCGATATCGCGCTTGACAATGCGCCCGTTGGGGCCGCTGCCCTTGACCGCGGCAAGATCCAGCCCCGCCTGTTCGGCCATGCGCCGCGCCAGGGGGCTGGCGAAGATGCGCGCCCCGCTACCGGCGGCAGCGGCAGGCGATGCCGCAACCGGCGATGGCTGCGCGGCGGCCGGCTGTGCCGGAGCCGGGCCTGCCTGTGCCGGGGCGGGGGCTGGCGACGGGGCCGGCGTTTCAGCCAGCGGCGTTTCCGCAGGCACCGCACCGCCGCCGGCTTCGGGCGTGAAGCCTTCGAGGGCGGATTCATCCTCCCCTTCCTCCAGCAGGATGGCGATCGGCGTGTTCACGGCAACGTTTTCGCTGCCCGCCGGCACCAGAATGCGGGCGATGCGCCCTTCATCTACCGCTTCGACCTCCATGGTCGCCTTGTCGGTTTCGATTTCGGCAATGACATCGCCCGCGGCGACCTCATCCCCTTCCTTCACCGACCAGGAGGCCAGCGTTCCTTCGGTCATGGTCGGCGACAATGCCGGCATGGTGATGGTTTTTGGCATGGCTTCCCCCTAGCGATAGCAGACCCGCCGCGCCGCCTCGATAATCGTTTCGGGCTGCGGCAGGGCCAGCGTTTCCAGATTGGCGGCATAAGGCATCGGCACATCGGCACCGGTGACCCGGACAACCGGCGCATCGAGATAATCGAACGCCTCTTCCATCGCGCGGGCGGCAATCTCCGCCCCGACGCCGTATTGCGGCCAGCCTTCCTCGCAAGTGACCAGCCGGTTGGTCTTGCGCAAGGAGGCACAGACCGTTGCCATATCCAGCGGGCGGATGCTGCGCAGATCGATCACCTCGGCATCGATGCCCTGTTCCGCCAGGGCTTCGGCCGCGCTCATCGCCTTTTCCACCATGATCGAAAAGGCCGCGATGGTCACATCCTTGCCCGGGCGCACGATCTTCGCCTTGCCGATGGGCAGGACGAAATCGTCGATCTCCGGCACCTCGCCGCTATGGCCGTAGAGAATTTCGTTCTCGAGAAAAATCACCGGATTGGGATCGCGGATGGCCGCCTTCAGCAGCCCCTTCGCATCCGCCGCCGAACAGGGCGCGACCACCTTCAGCCCCGGCACATGGCCGTACCAGGAGGCATAGCATTGCGAATGCTGGGCCGCCACGCGCGATGCGGCGCCGTTCGGCCCGCGAAAGACGATCGGGCAGCCCATCTGACCGCCGGACATATACAGGGTCTTGGCGGCGGAATTGATGATCTGATCCATCGCCTGCATGGCGAAATTGAAGGTCATGAATTCGACAATCGGGCGCAGGCCGCCGAAACCGGCACCGACACCGAGGCCGGCAAAACCGTGTTCGGTAATCGGGGTGTCGATCACCCGCTTGTCGCCGAATTCTTCGAGCAGCCCCTGACTGACCTTGTAGGCGCCCTGATACTGGGCGACCTCCTCGCCCATCAGGAAGACCCGTTCGTCCCGGCGCATCTCCTCGGCCATGGCATCGCGCAGGGCCTCGCGCACCGTCATGGTCCGCATCGGCACGCCCGCCGGTATCTCTTCTTCCGCCGCCGGGCTGGCGAGGGCGGCCGGAACGGGCGACGGAGTCGGAGCCGGGGCAGCCGCCGGCGTTGCCGCGGCGGGGGCAGGCGCAGGCTGCACTGGCGCCGCCTGATCGAGGGCGGAAGCATCCTCCCCTTCCTCCAGCAGAATCATGATCGGCGTATTCACCTGCACGTTCTCGCTGCCCGCGGGCACCAGAATGCGCCCCACCGTGCCTTCATCGGCGGCTTCGACCTCCATCGTCGCCTTGTCGGTTTCGATTTCGGCGATCACATCGCCGGCATTGACGCTATCGCCTTCCTTGACGAGCCAGCGGGCTATCGTTCCCTCGGTCATGGTCGGGGACAGGGCGGGCATGGTTACGGTTACGGTCATTTCTCATCCCCCCTCAGGCGTCGATCAATACGTCGGTATACAGTTCGGACGGATCCGGTTCCGGGCAGTTCTGGGCGTATTCGGCCGCCTCGCTGACCACGGCCTTGACCTCGCGGTCCACCTCCTTCAGCGCGGCCTCGTCGGCCATGCCTTCGGCCAGCATGCGCTTCTTGAGCTGGTCGATCGGATCGTGCTCCGCGCGCATGCGGTTGACCTCCTCCTTGGAGCGGTATTTCGCCGGGTCGGACATGGAATGGCCGCGATAGCGATAGGTCTTCATTTCCAGGATCATCGGCCCGTTGCCGCCACGGATGAAATCGAGCGCCTCGCGCCCCGCCTCGCGCACGGCCAGCACGTCCATGCCATCGACGGGCTTGCCGGGCACATTGAAGCTTTCGCCGCGGCGGAACAGTTCCGCCTGGGCCGAGGCCCGCCTGACCGCCGTGCCCATGGCGTACTGGTTGTTTTCGATCACGTAAAGCACGGGCAGGCGCCACAGCTCAGCCATGTTGAAGGATTCATAAACCTGCCCCTGATTGGCGGAGCCATCGCCGAAATAAGTGAGGCTGACACCGTTGGTCTGCTGATATTTCTGCGCGAAGGCCAGTCCGGTGCCCAGCGGCACCTGGGCGCCGACAATGCCATGACCGCCATAAAACCCCTTTTCACGGCTGAACATGTGCATCGAGCCGCCCTTGCCCTTGGACAGACCGCCCGCACGCCCCGTCAGCTCGGCCATGACCGCCTTGGGATCGATGCCGCAGGCCAGCATGTGCCCGTGATCGCGATAGGAGGTAATCACCGGATCCTGCGGTTCCTTCACCGATTGCAGGCCGACCACCACGGCTTCCTGGCCGATATAGAGATGGCAGAAACCGCCGATCAGCCCCATGCCATACATCTGCCCCGCCTTTTCCTCGAAACGGCGGATCAGCAGCATCTGGCGGTACAGGCTGAAGGTCGTATCCCTGTCCGGCAGGGGGATGACGGCCTCTCCGGCTGCAGGGCCGCGCTTCGCGGCTGTCTTCCGCGCCGTGCGTTTGGCCGGCGCCTTGCCGGATGCCGCCTTGCCGCCCCCCGGTTTGGATGGAGTTTTTCGTGTTGCCCTGGCCATGCTCAGCCCTCCCGTTCTTGTAAAAATAACTTAAAACAAGTTATTTTTATCAGGCAGAAATATTGCGCACGCTGCAGATCATGCCCGCAAAACCCCTGAAAAACAAGGCATAGCGCCCTATTTAACTTTTTTCAGGTTAATTGTAGGCAGACTCTTTGCTATTCTTGCGCGTAGGAAGGATTATCCGGCAAGAAGATTACGATTTCATTGCGCTTCATCAGCCCGAGAACGTCACGGGCGCGTTCTTCCAGCAGGTCGGGGTCGAGATTATCGGGGCGGAGCAGGCCGACACGGCGCTGCAGCACCCGCTCCCGCGAACGCAGTTCGTCCAGCTGCAGGGACAGGCGAGCGACCTCCCGGTTCAGGCGCAGATAGGCCAGCCAGCCGCGGTCCCCTTCTATCATGTGATAGACCATGTAGCCCATGATCAGGAAAATGAACACCGGGACCCATGCCTTGCGGAAGTCGATATCGAAGGAAAAAAGCGTTTTCATTCGTTGAATGAATCAAAACCGATTCGCACGGTCAACCCCTAAAGCGCCGAAGCATGGAAAAAGGCGCCCCGCCGCAGCGGGGCGCCTTCGGATTTCCGCCGCCGGGAACCTCGCCCCGGGCGGATCGTTTCCGTGTTGGCGCGATCAGACAACGCCGGGGCCGGCATATTCGGCCTGGCTGCCCAGTTCCTCTTCGATACGGATAAGCTGGTTGTATTTGGCCAGGCGGTCCGAACGCGACAGGGAACCGGTCTTGATCTGCCCGCAATTGGTGGCCACGGCCAGATCGGCGATCGTCGCGTCCTCGGTTTCGCCGGAACGATGCGACATCACGCAGGAATAGGCGGAACGATGGGCCATTTCCACCGCCTCCAGCGTTTCGGTCAGGGTGCCGATCTGATTGACCTTGACCAGAAGGGAATTGGCCAGACCCGCTTCGATGCCATCGGCAAGACGGTCGGGATTGGTAACGAACAGATCGTCGCCGACAAGCTGGATCTTCGCCCCCAGGGCATCGGTCAGCAGCTTCCAGCCTTCGAAATCGTCTTCGGCCATGCCATCCTCGATGGAAACGATGGGGTATTGACCGACCAGCCCCTCGTAATAGGCGACCATGCCCGCGGCATCGAGCTTCCGCCCCTCGCCCGCCAGGTCGTAAACGCCGTCCCTGTAGAATTCGCTGGAGGCGGCATCGAGCGCCAGGAACACATCCTCGCCCGGCTTGTAGCCTGCCTCCTCGATCGATTTGAGAATATAGTCCAGCGCCTCGCTGGTACCGGAAAGCGCCGGGGCAAAGCCGCCTTCATCGCCGACATTGGTGTTGTGGCCGGCGGCCTTGAGCTGCGCCTTCAGGGCATGGAATATTTCCGCCCCCATGCGCACGGCATCGGCGATATTGGCGGCGCCCACCGGCATGATCATGAATTCCTGAATATCGATCGGATTGTCCGCATGGGCACCGCCGTTGATGATGTTCATCATCGGCACCGGCAGAATGCGCGCCGAGGTCCCGCCGATATAGCGATAAAGCGGCAGGCCGGCCTCTTCCGCCGCGGCCTTGGCCACGGCCAGGCTGACACCGAGAATGGCATTGGCGCCGAGGCGGCTTTTGTTTGCTGTACCGTCAAGGGCGATCAGGGTACGGTCGATCTCGAGCTGATTATCCGCTTCCATCCCCGAAAGGGCATCGAAAATTTCCGTATTGACCTGGTCGACGGCGTTCAGAACCCCCTTGCCGTTATAACGTTCGCCGCCGTCGCGCAGCTCCACCGCCTCATGGGCACCGGTCGAGGCACCCGACGGCACCGCCGCCCGGCCCATGGCCCCGGAATCCAGTACCACATCCACTTCCACGGTGGGATTGCCGCGGCTGTCGAGAATTTCACGGCCCACGATATCGACGATCGCACTCATCCTAATCTTCCTTCCGTTACGGGCCTCAGCCGGCCCCTTTGATCAATGCATCGATTGCCTGCAACCGGCCGAGCAGGGCTTCCACTTCGGCCAATGGCACCATATTCGGCCCGTCCGAGGGGGCGTTATCGGGACCTGATGGGTTTC
>JALXAG010000177.1 GCA_026992315.1 Sneathiellales bacterium
GCCGTGCTGGGGCAGGAACTGACCCTGACCGTGGAAAAAGACGCCCCGCTGCCTTTGTACCGGCAGATTTACGAGGGCCTGCGCAACGCAATACTGGACGGCCGCCTGCACCCCGGCGCCCGGCTGCCGGCCAGCCGGGTGCTGGCACGCGATCTGACCATTTCCCGCACCACGGTGGCATTGGCCTATGAACAGCTTCTGGCCGAAGGCTACCTGCAGGCTCGGCGCGGTGCCGGCACCTTCGTTACCGCCGATCTGCCCGACAGCGGCCCGACGCGGGCGGCGGAAACCCCTGCACACCCCCCGCCCCCATTGCCGCCGCTATCCGAAAGGGCGCGGAATCTGACGGTTTTCAGCACCGGCAACGGAACAGAGCGGATCGCGGGCAGGTTGCTGGCACCGGGCACGCCCGCCGTTGACGCCTTTCCCTTTGCCCTTTGGGCACGGATCATGGCACGGTTGTGGCGGCACCCGCCGGCGGAATGGACCCTTCAGAGGGATGCCTTCGGTTATCTGCCCCTGCGTGAAGCGATCGCGGAATATCTCGGCGCCGCCCGTTCCGTCCGCGCCAGGGCCGAACAGATCATGATCGTTTCGGGATCGCAACAGGCCATCGAACTTTGTGCCCGGGCCCTGCTCAACCCCGGCGACGGCGCCGTAGTCGAAAATCCCGCTTATGAGGGCACGATCAAAGCCCTGATCGGTGCCGATGCCCGCCCGCTGCCGATGCCCTGCGACGATCAGGGCCTGTGCGTCGCTCAGTTGCCCGAACGAGGGGACGGGGCGGACGATATCCGCCTTATCTGCGTCACCCCTTCCAGCCTCTATCCTCTGGGGACGGCGATGGCGCTGAACCGCCGCCTCGCCCTGCTCGACTGGGCCGAACGTCATGGCGTCTGGATCGTCGAGGACGATTACGATGCCGATTTCTCGCTGAACGGACGCGGCATTGCCGCCATGCAGGGGCTGGATCGCGGCGGACGTGTCTTTTACACCGGCACTTTTTCACAGGCGCTGTTTCCCTCGCTGCGCCTGGGTTATGTGGTGATTCCGGAAGCCCTGACCGACACGTTCCGCGCCCTGCGCGCCGCCAGCGACAGCCACAGCCCGATACTGGCCCAACCGGTACTGGCCGAATTCATGATTCAGGGCCATTTCAGCGCCCACCGGCGGCGCATGCGTCAGCTATACCGCCGGCGCCGCCAGGTGCTGCTGAACAGCCTCGAAGAACAGGGGGCGGGACTGCTGCAAAGCCAGGACCGCGGCGCAGGGCTGCATATTATCGCCGAATCGCGGATTCCCGGCCTGAACGAAACCGCCATCGCCCGTATTGCCGCCCGGGCCGGTTTCGCCATCAGGGATCTGGCCGGCTATTTCACCGCCACGGGCCGCCGCGCCACTCCGCCGGCCAGGGGATTGCTGATCGGCTTCGGCGGCCAGAAGGAAGAAGCGATAGAGATCGCCGTCAGCCGCCTGTGCCGCCTTCTGCGCCGGCACGGGGGATAAACGGTCCGGGCGCCTTTTAGGTGTCGGGCGCCTTCAGGGGGTCGGGCGCGGGCCGAAAATATCGCTGCCGATGCGCACTTCGGTCGCGCCGAAGGCAATGGCGGTTTCGAAATCGGCGCTCATGCCCATGCTGATATTCTCCAGCCCGTTGCGCCGGGCGATTTTCGCCAGCAGCGCGAAGAAGGGGGAGGGTTCCTCATCGACCGGCGGAATGCACATCAGCCCGGTGATCGGCAGATCGTATTCTTCCCGACACAGGCGGATGAAATCGTCCGCCTCGCGCGGGGGAATGCCCGCTTTCTGCGGTTCCTCGCCGATATTGACCTGCACGAAGCATTCGGGGCGGCGGTTCTGCTTCTGCATTTCCGTTGCCAGACGGCGGGCGATCTTTTCCCGGTCCACCGTCTCGATCACATCGAACAAAGCCACGGCATCGGATGTCTTGTTGCTCTGCAGCGGTCCGATAAGATGCAGAACGATATCGGGATGGGCCTGGCGCAATGGCGGCCATTTCCCTGCCGCCTCCTGCACCCGGTTTTCACCGAAATGGCGCTGCCCGGCCGCAAGCGCAGGGCCGATCCGTTCCGGGCCGTGAAACTTGCTGACCGCGACAAGACGGACCCGATCGCCGCCGGCAGCCTTAATCCGTTCGCGGATCGCCGCCAGATTGGCCGCGACATCGATGTCTTGCTGTTGCTGCATTCCCTGCCTAACCTTGCGCCATGATGTTTGGAGCGGATTCCCCGTATGACTTACAACCCTTTGTCCCCGACGGGAAGATTAGAAACTTTCCGCCCCCATTGGAAACGACAATTGCGGGACCGGCAATCGCATGAACCGGCCGAAGGGGAGGTGCTGCCCCACCTCTTCCTCATCACCGACCGCCGCCGGCAGGGCGACCCGGCACCGCTGCTGGCCGCACTGCCCGCAGGCGCTGCCGTCATTCTGCGCGATTACGACCATGGCAAGCGGCGCGATTTCGCCCGGGACCTGCGCCGGCAAACGGACCGCCACGGGCTGAAGCTGCTGATCGGCGGCGATGAACCCCTTGCCGCCGCCATCGGTGCCGATGGTGTCCACCTGCCCGAGGCCCTGCATCATCTGGCACCGATGATCCGCGCCCGTCATCCCCGCTGGCTGTTGACCGGCGCCGCCCATGGTCGCGGCGCCCTGTTCAGCGCCGCCCGTTACGGATTGGATGCCGCGCTTCTATCCCCGGTCTTCGCCACGCGAAGCCATCCGGGCGCCCGCTGCCTCGGCCCGTGCCGTTTCGCCACCCTGCTGCGACATGCGCCATTGCCCGTCATCGCCCTGGGCGGGATCTCACCAGACACATTGCGACAACTGAAACACGTAAAAACGGCCGGTATCGCCGCCATCGACGGTTTTACCGGCCGCTAAATACCCGGATCCGGATCGGATCGGGCCCTCACTCATCGAGGGAGAAATGCTCCATCACATATGAAACGATCTCATCGACGCATTCCTCGACGGCCATTTCCGAGGTGTTGATCTCAAGCTCCGGATTTTCTGGCGCCTCGTAAGGCGCTGAAATACCGGTGAAATTCGGAATCTGTCCTTCGCGGGCCTTCTTGTACAGCCCTTTCGGATCGCGGCTTTCGCAGGTGGCCAGATCGGCCTTGACATAGACCTCGTGGAACATGCCGTCGGCGGATTTGCGCGCCCGTTCCCGATCGGAACGATAAGGCGAGATGAACGCCGTCAGGGTGATGAAGCCGGCGCGGGACATCAGCGCCGCCACTTCGCCGATACGGCGGATGTTCTCGGCCCGGTCCTCGGGGCTGAAGCCGAGATCGGCATTCAGCCCGTGGCGCACGTTATCGCCGTCAAGCACATAGACCTGCAGACCGCGACTGAACAGCTGGCGCTCCACCTCCAGCGCCAGGGTGGACTTGCCCGAACCCGACAGGCCGGTAAACCACAGCACCCCGCCCTTGTGGCCGTTGCGCCGTTCGCGCAGTTCCTTGGTGATCGCATGTTCGACACGATAGACATTGGTCGAACGCACCGTCACCAGTTCGCGCTGATCGGCATAGCCTTCCATGGAAATGATGCCGCCGCCGGCGATCTGAAAATCGTCCACCAGCACGAAACGGCCGGTACGCGGATTGTCGTTGAATTCGTCCACCGCCATGAGATTGCGGCTGCGCAGGGTGATCTCGGCCACTTCGTTGCGTTCCACCGCCACGGCATTCTTGGTGGAAAGGTCGCCGGTATCGATCACCTTGTCGATCGACTGCACCGTCACCTGCGCCTCATGGGTGTTGATCTTCAGCTTGTAGGTCGAACCGACCGTGATCGGCTTGCGGCCCAGCCAGAAAACCGTGGCGCGGAAGACATCGGTCTCCACCGGCGGGTTTTCCTCATGACTGATGACCTCGCCCCGTTCGATGAACAACTGCTCGTCCAGCGTGATGCCGATCGACTGCCCGGCATGGGCCGCCATGGGCCGGTCGGGCACGTTCCAGGCCTCGATCGTTTTGACCACCGCCGTTTTGTTGGAGGGCGAAAAGATGATTCTGTCGCCCACGCGCAGACGGCCGCTTTCGATCCGCCCGGCCAGAATGCGCCGCTCGTCGAATTTGTAGACACCCTGAACCGGGAAGCGCAGCGGCAATTGCGTCGGCGGACGGGAGGGAAGAAAGGCATCTAGCGCCTCCACCACCGTCGGACCGTCATACCAGTCCATCGCCCCGGTGCGGTTGACGACGAAATCCCCTTCCCGCGCCGACACGGGAATGACGAAGGTCGGCGTAACGCCGATGCTGGACAGATATTCGCGGTATTCGCGTTCGATCGCCTGAAAACGCGCTTCGTCGTAACCGACCATATCCATCTTGTTGACGGCAACGGCCACCTGTTTCACCCCCATGAGGTGAAGCAGATATCCATGACGGCGGGATTGTTCGCGTACCCCTTCATTGGCATCGATCACCAGCAATGCCGCATCGGCCGAGGCGGCGCCGGTGACCATGTTTTTCAGGAATTCCTTATGCCCCGGCGCATCGATGATGACATAGTTGCGCTTGTCCGTCTTGAACCAGATCTGCGATGTATCGATGGTGATGCCCTGATCGCGTTCCGCCTGAAGGGCGTCCATGAGGA
>JALXAG010000178.1 GCA_026992315.1 Sneathiellales bacterium
GCCTTATAATCTTTATTTTTCAATAGTATATGCTATATTTTTAATCTCTTTCATTATGAAGGATGGATGATGGCGCATTTTGCCGATATTTCAGCTTGACCGCGCAGGCACGCCCCCCTATTTTCTGCCTGCCTTTCGTGGGGGCCCGTAGCTCAGCTGGTAGAGCAACTGACTTTTAATCAGTAGGTCACAGGTTCGAACCCTGTCGGGCTCACCACCCTTCCCATTACCTCAGCCTTTCTCGCCGCCTTGTGAAGCGGATCCACCTGCCGATGGCCGCGGATCGAGAAATATCACATCGTGATGCCTTTGGGTTTTCACAACCCAAGTTCGCTATGCGAGCCAAGACGCACAAGCTGCAATGTTTCGGGATCCGGCTTGCGGTAGATCAGGTCCGACCGGATATGGCAATCGCGAAAATCCTTCCAATTACCGCCCAGGGCGTGATCCCGGTGCCTTTTGGCCAAGGGACGATCATGACAAAGGGCTTCGATGATGCCGGGCAGATCGTTGTCCAGTACCTTGCGATTACCCCCCTTCATTTCACGCTTGAAATCGCGCTTGAACTGGGTGGTTCGCTCAATCTTCCGCATTCAGATCGGCCATGAGATCGTCCACTGTATCGAAGGCGGGCAGTCCGCCCCGGCGCGCTTCCCGGATGGCAGCAATGGTCTTTTCATTCGGTACCAGCGGGTCGAAAGGCAGAGCCTTTTCCCTGGCAATGCGGGTCATCATCATGCGGAAGGCATCAGACACCGTAAGACCCATCGCTGCCAGTACCGCCGACGCTTCCTCCTTGATTTTTCCGTCAATGCGGGCACGCACGACCGTATTCTCACTCATAACAGCCTCCTTCACACACAGTTTCCTTCCTTATTGAGCTACATTGTAGCACATATGGGCCACACTATATATTTCAAGTATGGGACAACCGGATTTTCCCCTGATCGAAGGGCACGGACCGATGGCAGGTCATGCAACGCATCCGTTCCTGGCGCCATGATGTCCCATGACACGTCCTGCTTGCAGGGGAATGCAGGATGGGGTTATCCTTTCCGGAAATAATAATCCGGAGCGGCATTTTGATGAAACGAATGGCTTGCCTTGCCTTGGGGCTGGCCCTTTGGCTGGGTCCTGTCCAGGCCGGTGTCAATGACGGCATCGCCGCCTACAGCCGCGGCGATTACGCCACGGCGTTACGGGAATTCAAATCCTCTGCCAATGCGGGCAATGTCTCGGCCCAGCACAATCTCGGCTTTCTGTACATGAACGGAAAGGGCGTTGCCCAGGATTACAGGAAAGCCGCGGAATGGTTCCGCAAGGCAGCGGAGCAGGGCAAGGAGGAATCTCAGCACAATCTCGGTTTTCTCTATCTCAACGGCCTCGGCGTCTCCCGGAATTACGCCGAGGCAGCGAAATGGTTCCGCAAGGCGGCGGAGCAGGGACGCGCCGAATCGCAATACAATCTCGGCCTTCTCTATTACGAGGGTCGCGGCATGCCCAAGGATTACCGCAAAGCCCTGAAATGGTTTCTCAAGGCAGCGGATCAGGATCATGCCGATGCCCAGAGCATTGTCGGCACCATGTATTTCCAGGGTCAGGGCGTGGACAAAAATCCGGACGAGGCGATAAGGTGGTTCCGCCGCGCGGCCAGCCGCGGCAATATTCATGCCCAGAAAACGCTGGCCACGATATACTACAAGGGAGAAGGCGTTCCCCGTAATTTGGTGACCGCCTATTATTGGCAGACTGCCGCCGCCAAAAGAGGGGACGACGCGGCCAGGGAGATGCTGCGCACCCTTTCCCGGGAGATGTCGCCCAAGGAAATGGCCAAGGCGCGCAAGCTCGCCAAACGGTGGACATCCCGATAACGACGGCAGGATAACGGGAAGAGCCCCCTCCCCGCCCGTAAGACCCGGGCCCGGATTACAGCGCGATCACCCGTCGCCCAGCAGCCAGGAACGCATGGCGATATTGACCGTGCCCGGATCCTCCAGCGTCGAAAGATGGCCGCAATGCGCAACGATACGCAATGAGGAATGCGGGATCAGCGCATGCATCTCCCGGTGCGCCTCCACAGGAGTCAGGGCATCGTCCTCGCCGCAGAGGATCAGGGTCCGACAATGATAATGCGGCATGTCGGGGCGGCTGTCCGGGCGGCCGAGAATCGCCTTCTGCTGACGCAGGAAAACATCGCGCCCCATGCGTTCCGCCATCTGCATGATGGTGCCCGTCAGCTTTTCATCCTGCAGACGGTCCTTATGGATCAGGTCGGCCAGCAATTTGCGCGTCACCCCCTTGAACTTGCCCTTTTCGCTCTGCGCCATCAGCATGCGGCGCATCTTTTGCCGTTCAGGCGGATCGGGCGCCGCCGTCGTATCCAACAGCGCCAGCTGCGTTACCCGCCCCGGTGCCTGACGCATGATTTCCATGGCGATATAGCCCCCCATGGACAGGCCGGCGAGGGCAAAATGATCCGGCGCCTCGCTCAAAATGGCCGCGGCAATGGTGGCGATATCGTCATGGCGGGTATGATCGGCAACCATGATCTCGGCCATGGCTGAGAATTCCTCGATCTGTGCCTGCCACAGCGTGGCATCGCACAGCAGGCCGGGTATCAGAACCAGAGGTTTCTTTTTCTTCACTTAAGCTCTGCCTTTACAAAATTTATTTTATCAAACCGCTCAATTCCCTGAAGGCTTTGTCATCGGCGCGGCGCAGCCATTCGAAGACGGCCATTTCCGCCGTAACGATATCGGCGCCCGACTGGCGCATCCGCGCCACCGCCAGGCGGCGGTTGCGCACCGTGCGCGAGGATACCGCATCGGCGACCACATGACAGCGATAACCGCGCGCCAGAAGATCCAGCACCGTCTGCTGCACGCAGACATGGGCCTCCGTCCCGGCGATGACAACCGATTTCTTCCCCGATGCATCCAGATGTTCCATCAGTGCCGGACAGCCGGCACAGGAAAAGGAAATCTTCTCGAATACCGGGGTATCGGCACATAAAGCGGCAATATCGGAAACCGTACGGCCCAACCCCTGCGGATATTGTTCGGACAGCATGAGCGGTATACCCAGCCGGCGCGCCGCCCGGATCAGAATGGCCGCATTGGCAACGACCGCCTCCCCGCCTGCAATGACCGGCAGCAGGCGTTCCTGAATATCGACGATCAGTAGGACTGAGTCATCACGATCAAGCAGCATTTTCCCATATCCCCGTTTTGACGGCCTGCACTTTTCGCCGCGCCTCACCCTCAGCCCGGCCACGACGCGACCGCGGCGGCCATGACGGATGCCGGGCAGGCAGGATCCATAAAGTAATTGACACTTCCCGACAATATGCCTAGTTAGCAGCTTGATAAAGTGGTTCTATGTACGGACCCGGCAACGGGAAACGTTCCTTAGGGCGCCGCCTATACCGGAATGGCGCATCGGCGGCAGTTTCCGGCAGGGCGCCGGGCATCATCTCGGGATGACGGGGATAGGCCATATTCCAACCATGAACGGACACGGGCGGAACCATGCCCCCCACCCTTCCGCAAGAACGTGAAAAAATGACATTTGCCGAACTTGGTCTCAGCGACGAAATTCTCAAAGCCGTAAGCGATACCGGATACACCGAACCAACCCCTATCCAGGCGAAAGGCATTCCGCCCATTCTGATGGGGCGGGATGTCCTGGCCACGGCACAGACCGGAACCGGCAAGACCGCCTCCTTCACCCTGCCGCTGATCGATATTCTCGCCGTCGGCAAGGGCAAGGCGCGCATGTCCCGGGCGCTGATCCTGGAACCGACGCGCGAACTGGCCGCTCAGGTCGCAGAAAATTTCGATCAGTACGGCAAATACCACAACCTGACCAAAACCCTGCTGATCGGCGGCGTTTCTTATGTAGATCAGCAGAAGGACCTGCAGAAAGGCGTCGATGTGCTGATCGCCACGCCGGGGCGGCTGCTCGATCACATCGAACGGGGCAGCGTCATGTTGCAGGGGATCGAAATCCTGGTGATCGACGAAGCCGACCGCATGATGGATATGGGCTTCATTCCGGACATCGAAAAGATTGTCTCGCTGCTGCCGCGCAAGCGCCAGACGCTGCTGTTTTCGGCCACCATGCCGCCGGAAATCCGCAAACTGTCATCGAAGTTTCTCGACAATCCGAAGGAAATCTCCGTCAGCCCGCCCGCCACGACGGCCAAGACCGTGATCCAGGGATTGGTCATCGTCGATAAGGCAGCAAAGCGCGAAGCCCTGCGCAAGCTGCTGCGCAACGAAAACGTCAAGAACGCCTATATCTTCTGCAACCGCAAGCGCGATATCGCGATTTTGCACAAATCCCTGACCAAACACGGCTTCGATGCCGTGCAGCTTCATGGCGACATGGATCAGACATCGCGCATGGAGACCCTCGAACGTTTCAAGAATGGTGAAGTGCCGCTGCTGGTCTGTTCCGATGTGGCGGCCCGCGGCCTCGACGTTCCGGCGGTCAGCCATGTCTTCAATTTCGACGTGCCGACCTCGCCGGAGGATTACGTTCACCGCATCGGCCGCACCGGCCGCGCCGGGATGAGCGGCATTGCCTATACCATCG
>JALXAG010000179.1 GCA_026992315.1 Sneathiellales bacterium
GCAGGTCAGATTATCGGGGCTGCCCGCTTCGTGGGCCATGCGGACGATTTCCCGCGCCGCCGCCTCTTCCTCGCCCTCATGGCCGGCAATGACGGCGGCCATGTCGGCCGGGGAAATGAAATCGTGTACCCCGTCGGTGGTGAACAGGAAAATATCGCCTTCCCGCACCTCGTGGGCGGCGGTGTCGATGCGGATATTGGCCTCTCCGCCCATGGCGCGCAGCAGATGCCCGTGCCCCCCGGCCAGCGGCCGGCGGTGATCGCGGGTCAGCGGGCGCAGGCGTCCGTCGCGCAACAGCCAGATGCGGCTGTCGCCGATATGGAAGATATGGGCCGTGCGTTCCTTCAGGATCAGGCAGCTCAGGGTCGACATCATCGCCCCCTCGCTGCCGTAACGCGACAGGGATTGCGCGAACAGCCAGCGGTTCAGCGCCCCCAATACCCGCCCGACCGATGTGGCGACGCTCCAGCTTTCGGGGGTGCTGAAATAATCGGTGAACAGGTTCTTGATGCAGGTTTCGCTGGCCTCCTTGGCGGCGGCGCTGCCGGAAATACCGTCTGCAATCGCCGCCGCCATGCCCTTGAAGGCCAGCAGGTCGCCATCGGGCAGCAGGATGCCGTAGGAATCCTGGTTTTCCTCCTTGCGGCCGGCGATCGAATGCTGGCCGATGGCGATGTCCGGAGTGGCTGTCATGATACCTCGATCATTTCCACGGTACCGTCGGGGCGTATTTCGGCCGTGGCACCGGAGGGCTCGTCCAGCCACAGCCAGACGCCGAGCATGGTCAGCGCCGCCGCTGCCGCGATCACCATGAAGAAGACCTGCGGCGCCGTAAAGGAAAGAACCGTCAGAAACAGCACCGCACCGACATTGCCGTAGGCACCGACCATGCCGGCGATCTGCCCGGTCATGCGTCGCTTGATCAGGGGCACCATGGCAAACACAGCCCCTTCCGCTGCCTGGACGAAGAACGAACAGGCCATTGTGGCGGCGACTGCCAGCGGCAGATACCAGCCATTGCCGATCCGTGAGAGGACAAGGTAACCGAAGACGAGGCCGCCAAGCAGAATGAGCAGGCTTCTGCGCCGTCCGAAACGGTCCGAGATCAGGCCGCCGCCGGGGCGGGCCAGCAGATTCATGAAGGCGAAGCCGGAGGCCAGAAGACCGGCGGTGACCATCGGCAGCCTGAAGGTATCGGCGAAAAACAGCGGCAGCATGGAAACCACGGCCAGTTCGGAACCGAATGAAACGAGATAGGCAAGGCTCAGCACCGCCACCTGGCGAAAACGGTAATGGTCGATCTCGGCGACGGGCTCGTGAAACACGCCCCTGTTCACCTTGATCATGTGGTGGAGCTGGTAAAAATACAAAGCCGCGAGGGCGATATAAACCGCAGCCTCCGCGGCCGGGCCGATCATTTTCAGATTATGAGCCCCCAGCTTCCATGTCAGCAGGGCCAGCGCCAGGAACAGCGGCGCCTTGAGGATGGCATAAAGCAGCAGGTCCTTGCGGTTCGAAACCTCCATGGCGCCGGTGCGGTTCGGCTTGAAATAGGTGGCGCCCTTCGGCGTATCGGTGACCGTCAGATAGTAAATGACGGCATAAACGATGGCGATGATGCCTGTTGCGGCCATCGCGATCCGCCAGCCATAGGCCTGTCCGGACATGACGGCAATGGCGGGAAGGGTCATGGCCGCGGCAGCGGAGCCGAAATTGCCCCATCCGCCGTAAATGCCTTCGGCAAGGCCGACCTGGCGGGCGGGAAACCATTCGCCGATCATGCGGATGCCGATGACGAAACCGGCACCGACAAAGCCCAGCAGGAAGCGGAACAGGGCCAGTTGACCGAAGCTCGATGCCGTGGCCATGAGAATGCACAGGGCCCCGGAAACCGTCAGGAGAAGCGAATAGGTCAGGCGGGGGCCGAATTTATCCACCAGCATGCCGATGACGATGCGTGCCGGAATGGTCAGCGCCACATTCAGGATCAGGAGCGTTTTGACCTCCTGATCCGACAGGGAAAGCGTTTCCCTGATCGCGGCCATCAGCGGCGCCATGTTGAACCAGACGAAAAAGCTGATGAAGAAGGCAAGCCAGGTCAGATGCAGGATCTTAATCCGCCCCCTGAATGAGAACAGGTTGATTTTCGCCGCGGGTTCATTCGTATCCTTCACGTTCATTCCATCCTCTTTTCTGCAGCCGGTGCTGCATTGACCCGGTTCCCGAACGGCCAGTGATTGTGCAACGCAATATGCAGGGGGCGTGCCAGATGACGGAAGCTGACGTCTTTGCGGCGGCAGAGGCGGCATATACCCCTGACCGTTACCGGCAAGCAGCAGGTCTGCTGCCGATATGATCAACAAATGCATAAAATATATGCAACATGATCATATGATTAAAATTTAATCATACGGGCGCAATATTGGGCGGCGGCCGGAACGATATCCGCTGTTTTTCCGGCCAGGCGCCGCACAAAACCTGCCGCCTGCCAACTGGCATGAATGCTGCAATGCAGCGTGACAGATCCCGCACGAGGGGGTGAACCGGCCTGTAGCGAAGGGAGCCTGGAATGAAGGAACGTCTGGTGGTCATCGGCAATGGCATGGCAGGCATGCGCGTCGTTGAGGAAGTGCTCAAGCGCGATCCCCGCCGTTATGACATCACTGTTTTCGGGGCGGAGGGCCGGGTCAATTACAACCGCATCATGCTTTCGCCGGTTCTGGCGGGGGAAAAGGAATTCGACGACATCGTCATTCACGACCGGGCCTGGTATGAGGACAATGGCATCACCCTGCATGCGGGCGATCCGGTTGAACGGATCGATCGTTCGACAAAAACCGTGCACAGCCGCGACGGCCTGAGCGTGACTTACGACAAGCTGCTGCTGGCAACGGGGTCATCCCCCTTCATCCTGCCGGTGCCGGGGAGGGATCTGGAAGGCGTGGTCACCTTCCGCGATATGGACGATGTCGGGCGCATGCTCGATGCCAGCCGCCGCTACGGCAAGGCGGTGGTGATCGGCGGCGGCCTGCTGGGGCTGGAGGCGGCATACGGCCTGTCGCTGAAGGGGATGGATGTGACGGTGGTGCATCTGTTCGATACGCTGATGGAACGCCAGCTCGATGAAGCGGCGGGCTATCTGCTGCGGCGGGAGCTTGAAAGCCGCGGCATCACGGTGATGACCGGTGCCGACACGCAGGAAATTATCGGCGACGGGCGCGTCCGTGCCCTGCGCCTGAAGGACGGGCGGGAAATCGAGGCCGATCTGGTGGTGATGGCCGTCGGCATCCGCCCCGATACGGCGCTGGCGGCGGCGGCCGGGCTGCGCACCGAACGGGGCATTGTCGTCGATGACGGGCTATGCACGGACGATCCCGATATCCTTGCCGTCGGCGAATGCGTGGAGCATCGCGGCGTCACCTATGGTCTTGTCGCCCCGCTTTACGACATGGCCCGCATTCTCGCCGCCCGGCTGACCGGGGATGAGGACGCGGTCTATACCGGTTCGCAGGTCAGCACCCGGCTGAAGGTGTCGGGGGTGGAGGTTTTCTCCGCCGGGGACATCACCGGCGGCGAGGGTACGGAAGACGTCACCCTGCGCGATGCCACCCGCGGCATTTATCGCCGTCTGATCCTGCGCGACAATGTGATCGAGGGCATCGTCATGTATGGCGATACCAGCGACAGCGGCTGGTATCTGCAGTTGCTGCGCGATCACACCGATATCGGCGCCATGCGCGATACGCTGATATTCGGTCAGGCCTTTGCCGACGGTTCGGCGGCGGATGCCGGGGAGCCGGGGCACATGGTGGCGGCCCTGCCGGATAATGCCGAGATCTGCGGCTGTAACGGGGTCTGCAAGGGCGAAATCGTTGCCGCCATTTCCACCAAGGGGCTGAGCACGCTGGAAGAGGTCCGCGCCCATACCAAGGCTTCGGCCTCCTGCGGTTCCTGCACCGGGCTGGTGGAACAGCTTCTGGCGCTTTCCCTGGGCGGGGAATACGAGGCGGTAACGGAAAAGCCGCTTTGTTCCTGCACCGCCCTGACCCATGACGATCTGCGCCGGCTGATACTGGCGCGCGGGCTGAAAAGCATTCCCGAAGTGCTGCAGGAATGCGAATGGCGCACGCCGAACGGCTGCGCCACCTGCCGCCCGGCGCTGAATTATTATCTGCTCTGCGCCTGGCCCGGTGAATATGTGGACGATGCCCGTTCCCGTTTCATCAATGAACGCATCCATGCCAATATTCAGCGCGACGGCACCTATTCGGTGGTGCCGCGCATGTGGGGCGGCCTGACCAATGCCCATGAACTGCGCGCCATCGCCGATGTGGTCGAGAAATACGATATCCCGACCGTAAAGGTCACCGGCGGCCAGCGGATCGATCTGCTGGGGGTGCAAAAACAGGATCTGCCCGGCGTATGGGCCGATCTGAACCGCGCTGGCATGGTGTCGGGCCATGCATATGGCAAATCCCTGCGCACGGTAAAAACCTGTGTTGGCAAGGAATGGTGCCGTTTCGGCACCCAGATGTCGATGAGCATGGGCGTTACGCTGGAGCGGATGTGCTGGGGAAGCTGGACGCCGCATA
>JALXAG010000180.1:0-11551 GCA_026992315.1 Sneathiellales bacterium
CCTTGGCGGCGGCATGCTCATGCTGGCGGTGCTGGCCCTGTTCATCCCGCCGGCGGCGCTGATTCCGCTGCATGGCGCCGTGCAGCTCGGCTCCAATGCCGGACGCGCCGTCCTGATGCGCCGCGATGTTCTGCGCCCGGTCCTGCCCGCCTTCATTTTCGGCAGCATCATCGGCGCCCTTATCGGTGGGCAACTGGTTGTCACCCTACCGGTTGTCCTGCTTCAGGCCATTCTCGGCGCCTTCATCCTCTATAGCGTATGGGCGCCGGGATTCCGGGCCCGCAAGCCGGGGAGACGAGCTTTTTTCATCCTCGCCCTGGCCAGTTCGCTGGCGACGATGTTCGTCGGCGCCACAGGCCCGCTGATCCTGCCCTTCATCGCCGCCGCCAGCACCAGCCGCCAGCAGATCGCCGCCACCCATGCCGTTCTCATGACCGTGCAGCATCTGCTGAAGCTGATCGCCTTCGCCCTGCTGGGGTTCTCCTTTGCCGCCTGGCTGCCGCTGCTGGCCGGCCTGCTGGCCTTTGGCCTAGCCGGCACCTGGACCGGCAGACATGTTCTGAACCGGCTGCCGGAGCGGGCGTTCCGCCTCATCCTCAAAACGGTGCTGACGCTGATCGCCCTGCGGCTGCTCTCCGCCCTGTGGCCTTCCGCATTCTGAGTGTGGATTGTTGCCGTGAGGGTAACGGTGAATTGACGCAACCGGGGCTTTCATTGCCGGGGCAGGGCGCCATTATCAGAGCAAGGCTCAGGAGGATCGGATGACAAGCAATGCAGAAAACGGTTTCAGGCCGGTTACAGGGGTCACCCGCGGCCTGCCCGCAACCGATGGCGCCGGCGTGTCATTGACGCGGCTGATCGGTCAGCCGGGGCTTGAGATGCTCGATCCCTTTTTGCTGCTCGATGCCTTCGGCTCCGACCGGCCGGACGATTACATCGCCGGGTTTCCCGCCCACCCGCATCGGGGTTTCGAAACCGTGACCTATATGCTGGCCGGGCGCATGCGCCACAAGGACAGCGCCGGGCACGAGGGGGTGATCGAACCCGGCGGCGTGCAATGGATGAGCGCTGCGCGCGGCATCGTTCATTCGGAAATGCCCGAACAGACCGACGGGCGGCTTGCCGGTTTCCAGCTCTGGATCAACCTGCCCGCCGCCCACAAAATGGATCCGCCCGCCTATCAGGAATTTTCCCCGGACGAAATTCCCGTCGAAAGCCGGAGCGACGGCACCGTCATCCGCGTCATCGCCGGCAGGACGGATCGGGGCACCGAAGGGGTTGTGGAGCAGCCGCTGACCGATCCGCTCTACTGGGATGTCGGCCTGCCGGCGCAAACCGCCTTCACCACCGCCCTGCCCACAGGACATAACGGCTTCATCCATGTTTTCGAGGGATCGCTCGAGGTCCCGGCGGCGGCGGGAGGCAGCCTCACTCTTGCGGCCGGGCAGCTTGGCGTGCTCGGCGCGGGAAACGGCATCTTCCTGCAGGCCGGGGCGGCAGGGGCCCGATTCTTGCTGGCAGCGGCCCGGCCGATCGGCGAACCCGTCTTTCGCGGCGGTCCCTTCGTCATGAACAGCCGGGAAGAAATCCTGCAGGCGATGGACGATTACCGTAACGGCCGCCTGGGCTGATACGACCGCAGGGGTACAGACGCCCGGCCTTGGCAGGGTGCACCTTTTGCTATAGGCTCCGCCGTCATTTGTCATGCAAGCAACGGACAGCCCCGATGGAAAACTGGAACGTCTATCTCTCCGGCGAGATTCACACCGACTGGCGCGAGCGCATCGAACAGGGCGCGCGGGATCTGAACCTGCCGGTCACCTTCACCGCGCCGGTCACCGATCACGATGACAGCGACGATTGCGGCACCGATATTCTGGGGACGGAGGCCGATCCCTTCTGGAAGGACAACAAGGGCGCGCGCATCAATGCCATACGCACCCGCACCCTGATCGAACGGGCCGATATCGTCGTGGTGCGCTTCGGCGACAAATACAAGCAGTGGAACGCCGCCTTCGATGCCGGCTATGCCGCCGCGCTGGGCACGCCGCTGATCGTGCTGCACGATCCGGCGATAAACCACCCGCTGAAGGAGATCGACGCCGCCGCCAACGCCACCGCCCAGACGCCGGAACAGGTGGTCCGCATCCTTCGCTACGTCATCACCGGCGAGCTGTAAAAAAACCATTCCCGCAGGATCGCCCCTGCATCATTCGGGCCACTGCATCATTCGGAAAGTATCCGCGCATGCTTGCAGAACTTGCCGCATTGGGGGCTGCCACCCTCTGGGCCGCGGGCGGTCTGCTGTCGACCGCGCCGGCCCGCCATCTCGGGGCGCTGGCCTTCAACCGGCTGCGCATGGCATTCGTCTTCTTCATGCTCGCCGCCGCCAGCCTTTATACCGGCGGCTGGCAGGCGCTGACGGCGGAGCATCTCTGGCTGCTCACCCTTTCCGGGGCGATCGGCATCTTTCTCGGAGACACGGCGCTCTTTGCCTCGCTCACCCGGCTGGGGCCGCGGCGCTCAGCCATTCTCTTTGCCGCCAATGCGCCGATCAGCGCCCTTCTCGGTTATCTGTTCCTCGGGGAAACCCTCTCGCTTCAGGCATTGACCGGCGTCTTTCTGGTCATGAGCGGCGTCGTCCTCGCCATTATGTTCGGCAGCGGCCGCGACCGGAACCACGCATGGGAAAAGGTGGATCCCTCCCTGCTTTTGCCCGGCATTGCCTTTGGCATCGTCGCCGCGGCCAGCCAGTCGGTCGGCTCGATCGTCGCCAAGCCGGTGCTGCTGGAGGGCATCGACGCCATTACCGCCTCCACCGTCCGGGTCGGCGTGGCCATGGTGCTGCTTCTGGCCATGATGGCCCACAGGCGGGGCCGGGCAGGCAACAACCGCCTCAATCTGCGGGTGACGGGGATGACGGCGTTAAGCGGCTTCATCAACATGGTGGTGGGCATGACGCTTGTGGTCTATGCCCTGCGCGACGGCGAGGTCGGCATCGTCGCCACCCTTTCGGCGATGACGCCGGTGATGATCCTGCCGCTGATCTGGACCGTCACCGGCAGGGCCCCGGCCGCGGGCGCCTGGGCGGGCGCGGTTCTCAGCGTCGCCGGCTCCGCCCTGATCTTCCTGAACTGAGCGGCCATCTCCGGCCACGTTGCCGAGTTTCTTTACCAGTCCCAGCACGCTCAGGCGATGCTCCGTTTCCTTCGTCGCCGCATCACGCGACCTACCTTTCCTGACTGTCGATGTACGTCCCATTCTCGGTCCTCCTTCCCATGAATAGCATGGTAAGAAGGTTAAGAATACATATTAGGCAAACCATAAAATTGTCATAATGGAAACTAATGATATTAACCACTATTTAACATTGCGATATGAATGAGCACCATCATGAAACCCTTGATGATCTACATCATAATGATGTTTTCGTATGTTATGCCGGCTTGGGCTAATTATGATGACAGTGTAGCCGCATATATGCGTGGAGATTAT
Organism: Sneathiellales bacterium; assembly: GCA_026992315.1. Lineage (GTDB taxonomy): Bacteria > Pseudomonadota > Alphaproteobacteria > Minwuiales > Minwuiaceae > JALXAG01. The sequence continues at coordinate 3,496 of JALXAG010000180.1, forward strand.
GCATCTGCCCTAAGAGAGCTGAGAAATTTAGCTGATCAAGGCGATGCGAAAGCTCAAACATTTTTGGGCTTTCTTTATGATAATGGAGAAGGAGTTGCGCAAAATTTTGCTGAAGCAGCAAAATGGTATCGTAAGGCCGCCAGGCAAGGATACTCCCCAGCTCAATATTTGCTTGGTATAATGTATGAATATGGTCAAGGCGTGCCGCAAAACTACGTAGATGCCGTCAAATGGTTCAGAAAGGCGGCTAAACAGGGACACGTTGAAGCACAATATTTTCTTGGACTTTCATATTTGTCAGGTATAGGTGTAGAGCATAACAATAAAAAAGCCGCAGAGTGGATTCTTAAGGCCGCCAATAATGGGAATGCAAAAGCCCAGTTTCTAATCGGGCGCATGTACAGGAGTGGCCAAGGCGTCCTCCCCAACATCTCTGAAGCGATAAAATGGTGGGAGAAAGCCGCTGAACAAGGGAACATTAAGGCCGAACTCGGCCTAGCCCGAATATATGCCGACGGAGATGGAGTTCCCAGAGACGACGCCCGCTCCGCGAAATGGTACCAAAAAGCTGCCCTACAGGGAAGTCCCGCAGCTCAAAATAGGCTTGCAATGTTATACTTCGAAGGTCGGGGCGTAAACCAGGATTACACTCTAGCAATGAAATGGTGGCGTATGGCTGCTGAACAGGGAAACGCAGAGGGACAGTTCAATCTCGGTGTGATGTATGCTCGCGGAGAAGGCGTGAAGAAAGATTATGCGAAAGCTGTCAAATGGTATAATAAAGCAGCCGCACAGGGGCACATCTATGCTCAGTTCAATCTTGGCTTAATGTATTTCAGAGGCTTGGGTGTTGAAAAAAATTACACCAAGGCAGTTAATTGGTGGCATGAGGCGGCTGAAAAAGGCGAGACAATCTCACAATTTTTTCTTGGCAAGGCCTATGCCAATGGGCTTGGCGTTCAGCAAGATTACATCAAAGCGTATGCTTGGCTGACTTTATCCGCTACAGGCGGAGATGCAGATGCGTTAAAGGCACTCAATATGCTTTTGAAAAAAATGACCCCGGAACAAGTTGAAGCAGGGCAGCGGCTGGCGAAGAAAAAACAACACACAAAATAAAAATGACCTGCCAGTTCACTGCCGCGGGATTTCCCCCAGATCGGGTATCCGAAGACGATCCGGGTCGACCAGGACAGTGAGTTCATCTCGCGCAACATGGATCTGTGGGCCTATCAGCGTGGCGTGCCCCTTGACTTCTCGCGACCGGGCAAACCGACCGGTAATGCCTTCATTGAATCCTTTCAATGGTCGGCTCTGGCAGGAATGCCTGAATACGTACTGGTTCATGAGCCTTGCGGATGCCCGTGAAAAAGTGGAAGCTTGGCGTAGATACTACAATGAGGAACGGCCACACAGCGCGATTGGGAACAAGTCGCCGATCATGCTGACAAAATCGGGGAACGTAGCCAGCCCGTTATCCCGATGAAAGCCGGAAAACTCTGGCCAACGCTGGTCCAGAGATGGGTAGCGCTTCACAACCCAATGGGCTCTGATCTCAAGTGGATGAAAGTTCGGGGGCAGGTCATCACGGCTCAAACAGTGATAACGTATTCAATGGAAACTTGATAAATGCCTATAAAATTAAATGACTTGAATATCGGAGATGAATACGAACGACCCCTGTTGGCAGAGCATTGGGGCTATGCTAGCCACCACGCTATCTCACGGGGAGTCATTACCCCCAAGGGAACCCGTTACATCATTTTGTTTGTAACAAAAGAAAAGCAAATATTCCTCCCCCAATATCAAGACAGCATTGAGAATGACATCCTGAACTGGGAAGGTGAGGAAAAACATGGTAGCGATAATCGGATCATAAATGCGAAAAAAAATGGCGATGAGATCCATCTTTTCTATCGTGAGCGCCACCATTTTCCATTTACTTATCTCGGTTCAATCACGTTGCTTAGCTACGAGCAACGGACTGATGCTCCAAGTAGCTTCATCTTCCGAGTCGATTCTCTTTCCAAAACTTCCAAACACGACCCATTCGAGGACGTCGAACAGCATAAAAAAGAATTTGAGACATTAGCTGAAACAGAACGAAAAGCCGTAGTACAAAGCCGCGTTGGCCAAGGTCGTTTCCGTCGTAACGTTCTTCAGCTTTGGGAGGGTTGCGCTGTGACCGGCATTACCGATCCACGAGTGCTCCTAGCATCTCATGTCAAGCCCTGAAAAATCGCCAACAACGAAGAGCGACTTGACCCACATAATGGGCTTGCACTGATCCCCAATCTGGATGCCCTTTTCGACGATGGCTTAATTACCTTTGATGCCGAGGGAAGAATTCGAATCTCCGATGCAATCGATCAAGACATTATTCTTTGCTTGGGCATCCATCCCGATATGCGCCTCAGAATGATGCCGGGCCGTTTGGAACGCTATCTTCGCTACCATCGGAAATTTGTCTTCCTGGGAGCATGGGAGCCATTTTGAGGTGAATTGATAAATATACCTGCATAACGCCTAAAACCCTATTAAAATTAGGTCCCCATCTGACACCTCTCTCCCGGCTGGTAATCTCATTTTTCAACCGGGCGATATAGGCCGATAGCCTGTCGCGCTGGCCTGGTTACAGGTGGTGGCGCCATAGCCGCTAACCGAAACGGTCACCAGCTCGGATAATGTAAAGAATTTTTCGCACGATAACGTACAGAATTTTTCGCACATTTGCTTTTGACGGGGGTTCCTTTCAGACTTTCTGAGAGGAGCTGAGAATGGACGAGAACGAGAAGCCCAAAGGGATGGGAGAGGTCATTCAGATCGACGAGGCGCGCATTCGCGACCACCTTGGCGAGATGGTGCGTGGCACGGTCGAGGAGGCGTTGATCGAGATGTATCTGGCGGGCGCCTGGGCGGGCGCGGTTCTCAGCGTCGCCGGCTCCGCCCTGATCTTCCTGAACTGAGCGGCAGGCGAGGAGGCGGGGCTTCAGCGATCCTCGTCGCGGTCGATGCGGCTGCCGACGGTACCGCGCTGGTCGGCATATTTGGCGTTGGCGCGCTTGTTGTAGGGGCGCAGCGCCGGGCGGTCGAGCTGGGTGAAGCTGATGGCGCAGATGCGCATGCCCGGGCGCAGGGCCAGCGGCAGGTTGCCGGCATTGTAGAATTCCAGCACCAGCGGCCCGTTCCAGCCGGGATCGACGATATGGGCCGTGACATGGACCATCAGGCCAAGGCGCCCCAGGCTCGAACGGCCATTGATCGAACCGACGACATCATCGGGCAGCGTCACGGTTTCCAGTGTCGCCCCCAGTGCCAGCTCGCCCGGCTGCAGGTAGAAGGCCTCGCCCTCCGCCGGTTCGGTCATATTGCCCATGACCCCGGCGATCTGCTTCTGGATTTCCGCCTTGGGTCCGGAAATATCCAGATAGGGCGCCTGATAGTTGCGATGCACCTGAAACTGACGACCCAGGCGCAAATCCAGCGATATGCCGTTGATGAACTCCGATGCCGGGCGGGGATCGATCACGATCCGCCCTTCATCCAGATATTCCTCTATCTGGCCGTCGGTCAGCAGCATGCAGCTCTCCTGTATCCCTTCCCGCCACCGGGGTATCGATCCTGGCAGCCGCGGCCCCCCGTAGCCCGTGGCAGCATCTTCGCCTGTCGCCGCACAAGATAGGAAGATTCCGCCCGTTAGGCCAGCCCGGCGATATCAATCGTTGTCTTCCCGCAGAAATTCGCCGATCGCCCGGCGGGCGGTTTCGGCATCGGCGCCGCTGACCGAGGTGAGAACGGCATGGGTCGAACCCGGCAGCCGCAGGGCGCGGGCCTGCCTGCGCCCCGCGAAAAAGGCGCTGCAGTCGCGCCCCGGGCGGCTGCGATACCAGGGATCGTTTTCGCCGATAATCGTCAGCAGCGGAATATCGGGGGGGATGGCGATGCCCCTGGCACCGTCGCGTCCGTGACAATGCCAGGCGGTGATGACGATACGCCGGAACGCCCGCCCGGCATATTGCGCGGCCGCCACCCCGCCTTCGCTGAAGCCGATGAGATAAAGGCGGCGGGAATCGACCCAGGGAATGGCGGCAAGGCGGTGCAGAATATCCGCGACCTCTTCGAGGCGCAGCTTCTCCACCCCCGGGGTCAGATTGGTGGTGCGCCGGTAAGGGTTACAATTCGGCCGCCGTCCCGGCCGGGCGAAACTGTCGGGAATGAAAACCGCAAAGCCCTGAAACGGCAGGGTGAAGCGATAGGATTCGGCCTCGGCCCCGATGCCGGTACAACCATGCAGCACCACGACGACCGGCAGTTTGACATCCGTCCCGGCATCCACACCCTTTTTGCCCTGCGCCCCCTTTTCACCCCGTTCGAGATAGGCGGCCACCGCCCGGTCGCGCACCCGCCCGAAAACCGGCAGCCGCCCGGTGATGGCGGCAGGCAGTCCGATGCGCGTTTCCGCCCATACCCGATCCAGCGCCGGGGACGGCTTTTCCGCCGCCGTCCCCGTTGCAGGGAGCGCGGCATGCAAAGCCGCCAGCAACACGCCGGCCGGCAAGAGCCATGCCCGAAGGACCCGAAAAAGAAGCGTCACCGCCCTGCGGCCCTATATCGAATCGAGAAATTCCTGGCGCTTGCGCGCATATTCGATTTCTGAAATCAGCCGCCGTTCGAACAGACGCTTCAGCACGGCCAGCGCCTCCTCGATCTTCATCGCATCGGGGGCGATTTCTGCCAAAAGGGCGGCCCTGCCCTTGATATAGGCATCGGGCGAAATTTCCTTCTGCCGGAACTTCCGGCTGAGATCGGCAAGGGCGATGGCATAGCGGTCCTGCCCCTGCTCGGCCATGATTTCGGCTTTCTTGCTGTCGTACTCGCTCTTCGTGATCAGACCGCGCGACAGCAGCATGTCCAGCCGCGCGATGCGCTCGGCCGTGCTTTTTTTCGCCTTGCGGGGCGCGACGGTCGCCGGCGGGGTCTTGCCGCGCGGCGGGGTGAGCACGGCGAGGCGCTGCGGCCGCGGGGCGGGCAGGCGCGTTACCGGGACCGCCGTGTCGGGGGCAGAGGCCGCCGGTGTCCCCTTCGTCGCGGCGGTCATGATCGCTGCCAGGCTTACCGCCGACAGGCGGCATTCCAGGGCGACGCCATTGGAATCCTCGTATTGCCAGAACAGCGGAAAGGCCTGGGCGGGGGCGTAATGGGTGAACATCTTGCTCGAATATTCCTCGACCCAGCGTTCCTCCTGAATCACGTAGATCTCGCTGTCGCCGACCGCACGATTATAGACGTTCTCCCGCCCCGTCACGGTCAGGGTATAGTTCCAGTTGAAGGCCTTGGGCAGCCCGTCGTCCTTGCGGCGCACCTCCTTGATCCAGGCATTTTCCTTGTAGCCGACCGGCAGTTCCGACAGGCCGGAGAAATCGGCCAGATCCCCTTCCATGCGGCTGCTGCGGTTTTGCTCCTTCATTTCGTTGAACAATGTGCTGCCGGTCAGGAAATAGGGCTTGCTGTAGCGGTGCTCCCCCTGCCAGTCGCGCACCGCAACGGTGACACGGTCGCCGTTGACCGCCTCGATCCTGTATTCCTGGGTAAAGGCGGTGCCGTCGCCGAAGGTGCAATCGAATTTATAGACACTGCCAGGGGCCGGCATCTTCATGCCCTCCGCCATGGCAAGGCCGTTCAGGCCGGCAAGCGCCAGCAGGCTCAGTCCGGCTGTCTTGATCATTTCACCCTCTCCCGGTTTTTCTAATTGACCCGAACGAACAGGAAATCGCCGCCGTCATGGCCGGCAAAACGGATATCCCTGTATTCGGGCGTTTGTGTCGAATTCAGCATGACCGGGCGGCGCAGCCTGTTGAACAGCGTATTGCCGTCCATCACCCCGTCGTTTTCCTTCAGCGCATCGATAAACGCCTTGGCAAAGACCGAATGCTTGCCGCCGCCGCCGTCCAGCACAGGTTCCAGCCCGCCGGAGGACAGCACCACCCGGGCCCGTTTCTTCAGCATCTTGCGGTAATAGGAAGGACTGCTGACCCGCACCTTGACCGAGCGGGTCAGCGCACCGGAATAACAGCTATCGGCAACGACCATCACCTGACGGGCCTCCATTGCCTTCAGGGCGTCGGTAACGGTCGCGGTCGAAACCCAATCGACCATGGTCTCGTCCGATGCCTCCACCGGCAGCCAGAAACCACGATTGGCAGCGGCATCCAGAACCCCGTGCCCGGCATAATAGATCAGCAGATTGTCATCTTCCTGCAGCGTCTGGCGTAAGCGGTCGAGCGTACCGACGATATCGGCGCGGCTGGCATTGATCAGCAGGGTGACCTTGTAGCCGTAATCCTTCTGCAGAATTTCCGCCACCGCCCGGGCATCGGCGATGGCCGTGCGCAGGGGCGGCAGAATCTTGTAATCGTTGTTACCGACGACCAGAGCATAATAATTGCCGAAGGATACTTCTTCCATTCCCTCGTCAGCGACAGGGGCCTTTTCGCGCGTCGCCGGGGCGACAAGGGCCGCCTGCCGGGGTAGCGTCACCTGTGCCTCGGGCTGTTTTTCCGCTTCGCCTTTTTCGGACTTTTCGGCCTTGATGCGGGGTTTCGGTCGGGGCTGCGGGGTGACATCCGCCGGCAATGCCGCCAGCCGGGTTTCGCCGCTCTTCAGATCCTGCTGGCGAATATAACCGAGAAAAGCCCCCGCATCGGCCACCATCAGCCAGCCGCCTTCGGCATCGCGGGCCATGGCGGTCACGATCTGCCCCTTGGGCAGGGTTGCAACCGGCGCCGCTTCGGCATCGGGCGCACCGTAAAGCGCGACGGACGACAGCAGGGTGATATCCTCCAGCATGGGCTCGAAATCATCCGTGGCAGCAGCCCCCTGCCCCGCCGGGGTACTGCTTTCGGGCGGCCGGGCAGCCGTTGGGGGAAATGCCGTTTCCTCAACCGCTCGTTCGGCGGCCCTGTCGCTCACGGATGGCGGGGCGGCATCGGCGCGCGCCTGAACCGGCTTTGTCATCATCGCCGCGATGCGCGCCCGTTCTTCGGCGGGCAACAGATCGATGACGGTCTGGCGCGGATCCTGCCTTTCCCATGCCGTCACCTTCTTGTCGATCGCGGCAACCGCGGCACGATCGAGGCGCTTTTCCACCCGCGCGGCACCGTCGCGCGCCTCTGCCGCCGCCTTGCGGTACGGTGCGCGCGAGGCGAGGCGATACCAGAAAAAGGCCCCGGCATAATCGCGGGCAATGGGATCCTTGCCCCGTTCCAGCATCCGGGCGAGAAAGATCTGGGCATAGGGCTGGCCCTGTATGGCGGCGCGCCTGTACCAGTCGAAGGCCTTGTTCAGATCGCGCCCGACGCCGATGCCGAATTCGTAAACCCGGCCAAGATTGATCTGCGCCCGCCCGAAACCCTTCAGCGCCGCCTTGCGGTACCAGCGCACGGCTTCGCCCTCGTCCTTATCGACGGCAAAACCGCGTTCGTAATACCAGCCGATATTGTTTTCGCTGACCGGATCGCCCTGCAGGGCGGCCTTGCGATACCAGGAAAGCGCCGTGGCGCGGTCCCGTTTCACGCCATAGCCACCGTCATAGAGATCGCCCAGATGCTGCATGGCCGCCGCCGATCCCTTTTTGGCCCCTGCGCGGAACCAGCGCAGCGCCTCGCCATAATTGCCGAGCTCGTACTGATAGGTGCCGCCCAATGTCGCATAGGCTGCCTTGTAGCCGCCATTGGCGGCCGCAAACAGATAGGGCAGCGCCTCATCGACCAGACGCATGCGGATCAGGCTGCGGCCGTACTGATAGGCCAGGCGCAGGCTGTCCGGATATTGCTTCACGGCTTCGGCACAGGCCTTCATGGCCTTGCGCCCGTCCATGACATTCCAGTAAACGCCAAGGGAAACCCGGTCGGGATCGGTCGGATGGGCCGCCAGCAGATCGCATTCCGTCAACGGGGCCCCGGCCCGTGCGGGCAAGCCCCCCGGAACCGTAAAGGCCGCCAGCAGCAAAAGAAGAAGCGGAAAAAGCCGCCTGCTCAACTTTGCACAAGCCATGGGA
>JALXAG010000180.1:11561-15014 GCA_026992315.1 Sneathiellales bacterium
ATCACCAGCCGGATCCGCCGCCACCGCCGCCACCACCGCCGCCGCCTTCGCCGCCGCCGGCACCGCCTTCGCCGGCACCGCCGCCGCCACCGCCGCCGCCATCGGCCAGCCCGGCATTGGTATCGGTTTCAAACAGATCTTCCTGCGGCGCCGACTTCTTGTTGATCAGATCGTCATAGGCGATTCCGCGATCGACCCCGGTTTCCACGGGGATGAACTGCGCCATCGCCGAAGGGGAAGAGAACGCAACCAGTACCCCGGCAAAAAGCATTGCGCCCGCCGTTCTGTCGATGATCTTTTTCTTCATGGTCCTCTCCTCGCAATGGCATCGGGGCGAAAGCACCTCCCCCATCGGGATAATGCTCAACCCTTTCTGAACAACTATACGGGGAAGCAACCGGCGGGGATCAGCAGGGCGGCATAAACCGCCCGAACCGTGACGAAGAACACAGGAAAAAGGGGCGGCGCGGCCCCGTATGACGCTGTTCTTTCCGTTCTCCCGCCATTGTTCGTTTTCCTTCCGGCCGATCCCGTAAGCGTTTATCGTTGCGGCACGGTTATTGTCGTGCCTTTTCTGCCTGCCCGTCAGGGCAGAAACGAAGATGCCGGAAGCGTCTGCTCATTACCGGCAGACATTGAAACGATGATAGCATGAGCAGGCGCCGGAACCAATGGCGGTGCCATCAGCGGAAAACGAGCAACGGAGCAGGAAGAAAAATGCGGCTACGCACGGATATATGGATCCAGGCTTTGCTGAGGCGCGTATATGCAGCCGGGGCTTATGGCGCGATCGTCCAGAAGGGCGAGGAACAGGCCGGCGCAACGCTGATCAAGATTGCCCCGCTGGATGGCACCGCCTGGGTGCTGAGCGGCTTATGGTCACCGGAGGGGGAACGGGAATGGATGACGATCACCGGCCCCGCGCCCGTCCCGGAAAGCGAGGCCGACGCCCTGCTTAAACGGCAGGCGGCCCGGGATCCCGATATCTGGATCGTCGAGATCGAGGATCGGCAGGGGCGCCATTTCCTCGATGAAAAGGTACAGGAACCGCTCAGGGAATCCGCATGTTCGCCAAAGCCATTGCCGTAATCCTCCTCCTGCCGCCGGTCATCCTGGTGGGCTTGTTTCTCGCCACCCGTTACCTGAGCGCCGGAGCAGAAGAAAAACTGCCGCCATCGGGCCAGTTCGTCACGGCGAGGGGGGTGAAGATCCATTACATCGTCAAGGGAACGGGACGCGATGTCGTGTTGATCCATGGCGCCAATGGCACATTGGAGGATTTCCGCGCAACCGTCTTCGACGATCTGGCGGCAAGATACCGCGTCATCGCCATCGACCGCCCCGGTCACGGATACAGCCAGCGCGATGAAAGCCGTCCTCTCGACCCCGGCGATCAGGCGGAAATCATCCATGCCGCCCTGCAGAAAATCGGGGTCAGCCGCCCCGTTATCGTCGGCTTCTCCTGGGGCGGCGCGATTGCCACCACCTATGGCCTGAAATGGGGCGATGAAACCGCCGCCTTGGTCAGCATCGCCGGGGCGACCTATCCCTGGCCCACCCCGGTCGATGCCAAATGGTATCTGCCCACCTGGCCGCTGATCGGACGGTTGCTGACCGAAACGCTGGTCATGCCGGCGGGGCTGATCCTGGCGCGCCCGGCGGTGGCCGAATCCTTCGCCCCCGATCCCGTCTCGCCCCGCTATTTCAGCGACGGCCCGCTGGAGCTGGCGCTGCGCCCGGCCTCCTTCCGTGCCAATGCGGAAGACGTACGCCTGCTCAAACCCTATCTGCGGTCCGTTTCACCCCATTACGGGGCACTGAAAATGCCGGTGGAAATCCTTCATGGCGACGGCGACCGGGTGGTATCGCTCCTCATCCACTCGCGTCCCTTGGCCGCCGCGGCGCCGGCGGCCAGGCTGCGTATTCTCGCAGGCGCCGGGCATCTGCTGCCCTACAGCCATCCGGATGAGGTCATCGCCGCCATCGACCGCGCGGTAGAGCGCAGCAGCCCTGCCGGCTGAACGCCGGGCGCCTTTTCAGACGCCGGGTTCAGACGCCGGAACAGATTTTTCGCGCCAGGGCAGCATTCTGCGACAGATGAGCCGGGTTGATGGTGCCGCAGACCACGCTGGCCACCCCCGGCGCCGTCAGGGACAGGCGCAAGGCCTCCTCCACCCCGCCCTGCACTGCCGCATGGCCGGACTCGAAGGCCTTCTTGACCAATATCGCCTTGCCTTGTGCCGCCGCCGCCTCCAGAACCGGCCATTCGCCGCGCCAGACGGGGTTGAGGGTCGCCATCACCACATCCATTTCTTCCAGCGCCCTCAACGCACCCGCCACCGTCTTGCCGGAAAATCCGATGGCCCGTGCCAGCCCCCGGCGCTTGATTTCGGTCAGGGTATCGATCACGCCGTCACGCTCGATAATCTCCATGTCCCGCCCGTCGGAATGCACCAGCAGGATATCGACATAATCGGTGCAGAGCCGCTTCAGGCTTTCCTCGACGCTTGCCGTCAGCCCGGCAGGGGTGAAATCGAAACGCGAGCGGCCGTTTTCGAATATCTCTCCCGCCTTGGTCGAGATCACCCAATCCTGCCGCCGGCCGCTCAGAAGACGCCCCAGACGCTCCTCGCTGCTGCCATAGGCCGGCGCGGTGTCGAGCAGATTGATCCCCTCCTCGCGCGCCAGCGCCAGCAGATCGGCCAGGGATTTTTCATCGGGCAGATCGAAACCATGAGGATATTTCACCCCCTGATTGCGCCCGAACTTGACGGTGCCGAGTCCGATGACGCTGACCCGGAGTCCCGTATCGGCAATGGGCCTCATCTCCATGCCGCACCCTCCCATGGCGGGGCGGCGACATCCGGCACATCCAGGACCTTCAGGGCCGCGGCCAGATCCTCCCGGTTCAGGGCGGCGGCATGGCCGACCCTTTGCCCGATGGTTTCGGCCAGGGCCGGGGCAAAGGCCAGCTTGCTCGGCCAGGCGAACAGAAGATTACCCCATTCCCGCACCACCGGCGCATCGGGGCGATGGCCGAAACGGGTTTTCGGTTCGGCCCGGGCAATACGGAACCCGGCAAAGCCACAGGCAGAAAAATCGAGCCAGGGCAGGGCTGCGGCCAGACGCTCCCTGCCCCGTGCGATCAGCGTCTGCTCGTCCCAATCCACGCCGTCTTCGGCAATCTGGCCGCCGATATACCAGATCCGTCTGCCATGGCGGTCGTAATGGGTGGTGACCGTCAGCTTCGGGCTGTACCCCCGCCCCAGGCAATGGGCATACAGATCGCCCGGGGCATCGCGCAGCATCAGCATGTGCAGGGGCCGACGCTGCGTGGCCACCGTGCCCCCCGCCCCCGCCCGGGCGATCAGTTCCGCATTGCCTTCACCGGCCATGCAGACGATTTTTTCCGCCTCCAGCCTCAGCTCATCGCCGATGACGGCGCAATAGCGC
>JALXAG010000181.1 GCA_026992315.1 Sneathiellales bacterium
GGACGGCAGGGTTTCGGCGATGACGGCTGCAAGTTCCGCATCCTTCAGGGGTTTGAGCGCCAGACGGCGGCAGCGGGAGCGGATGGTCGGCAATATGGCCGAGGGTGCATGACAGACCAGCAGAAACAGGCTGTTCTGCGGCGGTTCCTCCAGCATTTTCAGCAAGGCGTTCTGGGCGGCTATGTTCATATCGTCAAGCGCGTCGATGATGACGATGCGCCAGCCTTCCGCCGTCAGGCCGAAAAACGGCGCCAGTTCGCGCACTTCATCGACGCGGATGACGCCGTAATATCCCTTGCCGTCCTTTCGCGGGCGCCGGCACAGCACCTTCAGGCCCGGATGGGCGCGGGAGCGGATCAGGCGCAGGGCCGGATGGGCGGGATCGACCTCCAGCCGCTGTGCTGAAGGCGCCTCGAATAACCCGGCCTCATCGCCGGACATGCCGCCGGAGAGCATGAAGGCGGCGATACGGTAGGCCAGCGTCGCCTTGCCGGAACCGGGCTGGCCGGTAATCATCCAGGCATGGTGCAGACGTCCGGCCGCCACGGTTTCCAGAAATGCCGCTTCCGCCGCCTCCGCGCCATAGATCGGCCCCTGGCGCATGCGCGGATGGGGGCAACCGGGGCGGCAGTCCGGCCCCTCCTCTTCTTCCACGGTGTTCATGACAGCAGCCGTTTTCCGATCAGGGAGGCGATTTCGCCGGCAACCGTTTCCTCACCGGCAGAGGCATCGATGACGACGCAACGTTCGGGGTTGTCCCGGGCGATCTGCAGAAAGGCATCGCGCAGGCGGCGGTGAAAGCCCTCATCCATCTGTTCGTAGCGATCGGCCGCGCCGGGGCGGTTTTTCAACCGCTCGCGCGCCACTTCATAGGGCAGATCGAAGATAATGGTCAGATCGGGGCGCAATATCCCCCCGTTCAGTGCCGCCAGGGCATCGATATCCCGGCGCGCCACTCCCAGGCCGTATCCCTGATAGGCCAGGGTCGAATCCGCATAGCGGTCGCACAGCACCCAGCGGCCCCGTTGCAGGGCCGGGGCGATGGTCTGGCGGATATGTTCGCGCCGGGCCGTATAATGCAGCATGGTTTCGCTCAACGGATCCCAGGCCGCCTGCGGGTCCAGCAGCAGCGCACGGATCCTTTCGGCTTCCGGGCAGCCGCCGGGTTCGCGGGTGGTGAGCGCATCGATCCCCCGGCTTTTCAGAAAAGTGCCAAGACGGTTGATCTGCGTGGTCTTTCCCGCCCCTTCCCCGCCTTCGAAGGTAATGAAATATGCCCTGCTGCCCACGGTCAGTTCTTTACCGCATCCACCGTTGCCGATGCCGCCCCCCAGACCAGATAATTGATGGCCGCACCGATGCGCCCGAACAGCCCCAGCTTGTTGACATCGGCGCCGGCAACCAGCGGAAAGCTGATTTCTTCGGTATTCGGCGCGCTGACGACAAGGCGGGCCACGGGGGTACCCTTGGCGATGGGCGCCGGTATCGGCCCCTCATAGACAACCTTGACCGTCATCTTGCGCCGGGCCAGGCGGGGGATGGTGATCTTCACTTCCTTTTCCGTGACCAGAGGCAGGGTCGCCTTGTCCCCCAGCCAGACATCGGCCTGTTCGACCACCGCACCGGCATCGAACAGCTTGTAATTGCCGAATTCGCGAAAGCCCCATTCGATCAGGCGTTCGCTTTCGCTGGCCCGCTGGCGGACCGATTGCAGGCCGTTGATCACCAGAATGATCCGCCTGTCGCCGCGCTTGGCCGTGCCGACCAGACCGTAACCCGATTCCTGAGTATGGCCGGTCTTGAAACCGTCGGCGCCCATGTTTTTGTACAGCAGCGGATTGCGGTTGCCCTGCTTGATGCCGTTATAGGTAAAGCTTTTTTCGGAGAAATATTTGAAATACTGGGGAAAATCCTTCAGCAGACGCACGGCCAGGATTGCCAGATCGCGTGGCGTCGTCACATGTTCCGGATCCGGCCAGCCGGTCGAATTCTTGAAATTGCTGTTCGTCATCCCCAGCTCGCGCGCCTTTTCGTTCATCAGGGTGGCGAAGGCATCCTCGGACCCTGCCAGGCCTTCGGCAACCACGATACAGGCGTCGTTGCCCGACTGAACGATAATGCCCTGGATCAGATCGTCGATGCGCACCCGGTCCCCTGCCTTCACGAACATTTTCGAACCGCCCTTGCGCCAGGCCTTTTCGCTGACCGGCAGGGTGTCGTCCAGGCTGATCGCCCCGTTGGCAAGGCGTTCGAACAGCAGATAGATCGTCATCATCTTGGTCATGGATGCCGGATACATCTGCTTGTCCGCATTTTTTTCCAGCAGCACGGCGCCGGTATCGTAATCGATCATCAGCGCATATTCGGCCGGGGTTTCGATCGCCCGGGCCGGGGCCGCGGCAAACACCGCCGAAGCCAGAATAACGGAGCACGCGGACAGGAAGAAATTTCTGATTGCTTTCATCGCACTATTCGTTTCTCAAATGGGTGAAGGGCTTTCCGTAAATCTTCTTCGCCAATTGGGCGACAATGCGGCGACCTGCAATGCGCTCAATCGACAATGATGCGCGCCCCGGCCTGGCCCATGTCAAACACCTTGCGCAACAGCTCATCCGCCTTTTCCACCGTATCTATCGGGCCGATGCGCACGCGGAAGAAATCCGTATCCTCCACCAATGTCTGATCGATCCTTACCGGACCCAGCGGCGACAGCTTCGCCCGCAGGCGGTTGGCATTTTCAAAACGGGTGAACGCCCCTGCCTGTATGTAAATATTGGTGTTGCCGGGAACCGGCACCTGTTCGACCAGAGGGGCCGACGCATTTTGCGCAGCGGGTGTTGCCGTCTTTGCCGTTGTTTTGGGTTTTACGGGCTCGGCTAATGCATTCGCATCGGCAGGGGGTGCGGTTCCGGGCGGCGGGGCCAGGGTGGCAACCTGTACGCCGGCCTGTGGTGCGGCGGAGACCTTCTTCTGCTCTTCCCTGGTGATCGGTTTCTGGTTGAGCACGAAAACCTCATCGCCCTTTTTCGCCCCTCCCTTGCCCGATGCAACGGCGGTTCCTGCCGGACGGCGCGGCAGGACGGTAACCCGCACCTTGGCCGTGCCATTCTTGACCATGCCCAGAAGCTGCGCGGCCCGGCGCGACAGGTCGATGATCCGCCCGGGCACAAAGGGGCCGCGATCGTTGACGGTGACGACGATGCTGCGCCCGTTCTCCAGATTGGTCACGCGTACCCTGCTCGGCAACGGCAGGGTCTTGTGCGCGGCGGTCAGGGCATTCATGTCATAGATTTCGCCGCTGGCGGTTTTGCGCCCGTGAAACGGCTCCCCGTACCAGGAAGCGATGCCGGTTTCGTCGTATTCCGGATCGTCCTTGGGATAATACCACACCCCGTTGATCTGATAGGGTTTGCCGATCTTGACCGGCGTGTTGAGCCGGGATGTCGGAATCTCATCCTGGGAACGGGCAATCTGTTTGGCGGCAAAAAAAGCCAGCTTGGTTTCCGCGCAGCCCGAAAGAAGGAACAAAACCCCCAAAAGACCGGCGGCAGAAAACCGACGTGCCAACATCTTACCCTTTCCATCGTTTCGACTTCATCCACGGGTTTTTGGCAATGTAACGGCCCTTTTTGTCTGCGGCAATGGCCGTCTTGCGCCGGAGAGACGAAATCGGCCCCGGCTCAGGAGGTTTCTTTTCTCAGCCGTTCCAGCAAAACAACGTCGGGATAGGCATCGGCGGGCAGGCCGGCCTTTTTCTGATAGGCGCGGATGGCCTTGCGGCTGCGGCTGCCGATGATGCCGTCCGCCGGTCCGGCATCGTAACCGAGCATATTAAGTCGCCTCTGTATTTCCTTGATTTCACTGTATTTCAGCGGCCTGAAGTTTTCCGGCTGCGGTTGCAGACCGCCCCACTGGCCGACCAGGGCGTCGGCCAGTTGCCCGACCGCCAGGGCATAATTGACAGAGCGGTTCCAGGCCATGATGACGGTGAAATTGCCGTAAACCAGAAAGGCCGGCCCCCAATGCCCGGCCGGCAGGGCCACCGCCGCCTTGAAATCGGCAAGCGGCAGGGGCAGACCGCCGGGGCGTCTCAGCCCCTCCCGCGCCCAGACTTCGATTTTCCGCCAGTAATCGAGACGGGCCTTTTCCCAGTCGAAATTCTTCGGCAGGGCAACCTCGCGCCCCCAGCGCTGATCGGCGCGCCAGCCAATGCCGGAAAGGTAGTTGGCGGCAGAGGCAAAGGCATCGGGCAGGCTGGACCACAGATCGACCCGCCCGTCGCCATCGCCATCGACCGCATAGGCGATATAGGTCGAGGGAATGAACTGCATATGCCCCATGGCCCCGGCCCAGGAACCGACCATGCGTTCCGGTTCGATATCGCCGCGGTCGATGATGCGCAGCGCATCGAGAAGCTGAACCCGGAAGAAATCCGACCGGCGCCGGTCGAAAGCCAGGGTCGCCAGGGCGCCGATGATCGGAATCTTGCCCTTGTAACTGCCGTAATTGGTTTCCAGCCCCCAGAAGGCGACGATATATTTTGCCGGCACGCCGTAGCGGGCGCTGATCCGGGCCAGCAGCTTGCGGTGGCGGGCCAGCATTTCCCGGCCCTTGCGGATGCGCGCGGGCGTCAGGCGCCGGGCGATGTAATCCCAGTATGTCTGGGTGAATTCCTCCTGATTGCGGTCGGCATGGATGACCCGCCGCAGCGGCTTGAGGCCGGTCAGGGCCTTGTTCAGGGTTTTCTCGGAGATGCCTTTCTGCAGGGCCTCCCGGCGCAGATCGGCGAGCCAGGCCTGAAAATCGCCGTTCATGGCCTCTTCACCAGCCGTTGCGTTCTGCTGTGCCATGGCGGGGGTGGCGGAAAACGGCGCGGCCGCCAGAAACGACAGCAGCATGGCTTTTCTGAAAGACCTGCGGAACAATGTTGTCTCCTGGCAATCCCTGTTATGCTGTGGGACCTGACCATAGGACAAAGACACCGCCGCCTGCAACCGCTGCCGGGCGATGCAATGGACAGAGAGGAAAACGTGCCGGAACTGACGAAACGCCGCGCCAATGGTCTTGCCGCCCTGCTGCTGGTGATCGGCGGCCTGCTGATCGCATTTACGGAAACGGTTCTGCCGGCCGTCATCGGCACCGCGCTGGCCGTTCTTGCCGGCGGGTTGCTGCTGGTTGCCCGCCGCCTGCCGGAAGAGGGCGACGCCCGGCAATGAAAACGGGGCCGCCGGGGCCCCGTTCATGCATTCGCTCATCTGCTCATCCGCATGCGCATCCGGCATGGCGACGCATTGCCCGCCGCGTTCAGGCGGCGCGGTGTGTGGGCCGTCCGCCGCGCTGGCTGTTGCCGCGGCGGCGCTGGGCAGGCCGCTTCCTGTTGCGGGCGGGCGCGCGGCGGGCATGGCCGGGATCGTTGGCGATGTCCTCCGCATGATAGGGGTGATCGGCATTGACCGGCACATCCTGGCGGATGGTCCGCTCGATATCGCGCAGCAGGGCGCGTTCCTCGCGGTCGCAGAAGGATATGGCGATGCCGCTGGCGCCGCCGCGGGCGGTGCGGCCGATGCGGTGGACGTAACTGTCCGGCTCGTGCGGCAGCTCGAAATTGATCACATGGGTGACGCCATCGACATCGATGCCCCGGGCCGCGATATCGGTGGCCACCAGGGCGCGTATATGGCCGTTACGGAAGCCGCGCAATGCCCGTTGGCGGGCGTTCTGGCTTTTGTTGCCGTGGATGGCGTCGGTGCGGATGCCCTGCTGATCGAGATGTTTTGCCACCCTATCGGCGCCGCGTTTGGTGCGGGTGAAGATCAGCACCCGTTCGATATCCTTGTTCAGCATCAGATCGCCGAGCAGGGCACGTTTCTTTTCCTTCGTCACGAACAGCACATGCTGTTCGACCTTTTCGGCGGTGGTGGCGGCAGGGGCGACTTCGATGCGGACGGGATCGCGCAGCAGGCCGCCGGCCAGCCCCTGCACGGCCTTGGGCATGGTGGCCGAAAACAGGACCGTCTGGCGCGAGGAAGGCACCTTGGCCGCGATCTTCTTCACATCGTGGATGAAGCCCATGTCGAGCATGCGGTCGGCTTCATCCAGGATGAAGGTTTCGACCGCATCAAGGTGCAGATGCCGCTGGTTCATCAGGTCGAGCAGGCGCCCGGGCGTCGCCACCAGAATATGGACGCCGCGGTTGAGGGCATTGATCTGCGGGCGAATGGAGGCGCCGCCGAAGACGACGGCGGAACGCAGGCGCATGTGCCGGCCGTAGCTGCGCAGGCTGTCGGCGATCTGCCCGGCCAGTTCGCGGGTCGGCGCCAGGATCAGTGCCTGCGGGCGCCCCGAAATGGCGCGGGACTTGCCTTCCGCCAGGCGGTGCAGCAGCGGCAGCACGAAAGCCGCCGTTTTGCCGGTGCCGGTCTGGGCGACGCCCAGCAGATCGCGCCCTGCCAGCAGCGGGGCGATGGATTTGGCCTGAATGGGGGTGGGTTCGGTATATCCTTCATCGGCAATGGCGCGAAGGATGGGCTGGGCCAGGTTGAGGCCAGCGAATTCGTTCATGGGGTAAATTATCTCTCTGTAAACTTTGATGCGCCCCCATCCGACGGATGCAGGCGTGCCGGCATTATGCAGGCTTTCCGGCCGCGCCACGCCACAGGCCGCGAAGAATCGCGCCCATGGCGGGAAACCGCCTGACGAAACGCCCGAATATGTCGTGAAAAATCAGCCGGTGGGATGGAAATTCAATTGATCCGCAAACCGGCGAGCGATCGGTATCGACCTTGGTGGGAGTGTCGCTGGCGACAGTAAGGCGCCTTTTCTGCGCATAAGTCAAGACAAATCGCCTCCCCTGCCCTTTTCCGCTTATTCCCCCTCACCCGCCCATGAAATGATGCTGGACGGCAGCGGGCGGGACAGGTAAAAAATCCGCCAAAGGAAATGAAGGGGAAACCCGACAAATTCCCGCGGATGGGTGGCCGAGCGGTTGAAGGCACCGGTCTTGAAAACCGGCAGGCGTGCGAACGTCTCGTGGGTTCGAATCCCACCCCATCCGCCATTTATCCCGGTCCAAACCGGACAGACCGGTTCTGCGACGCCCCCTGATCCCTTGCGGGGCATGGATACGGAGTCGTGAATATGAAGCCGTGAATATGAAGCCGTGGATATGAAGCCGTGGATATGAGACGGCGTTCCGTATCCGGCCGCGATGCTCTCGGGATCGGGAAGGCGGTGCTGCGCGAAGATCACCGGTATAGGCTGCCCAAACTGCTTACCTGTATTCTTAATCTGTTCACTTAATCTCCTCTCACTGTATCCTGTGAAAAAAAGGTTAAGTGCATACATCCTCGTACTGAAAATCATTTTTTAAACTTATCAGTATTTCTATAAGTTATTATTTGTTTCCAGTAACTTTCTCATTTCTTTAATATGTTTCTCCATTCTTTTTCTTTGTTCAGTTGTAAATCCATTAGCAAATAAACTTTGTGTAACCTCAAGTTCAAGCAATCTTGATTCTGCCATCAGCAGGTTCAGCCGGTTCAAGTTATGTACTGCTTGCCGTCCTTCGTTAACGAATTCATCAACTTCAACTTTAAGTGGACCTATTTGGGCTTTCGCTCTTTCCGAATTTTTGAATCTTTCAGCAAAAAGTTTTATATGACTTCGAAAAACAAAAATCCCGACAATGGCCACCATTGGCCACGATACAATTAATTGCATTATATTTTTTATTTCTGCCATGCCGCTCCCCTTTGCGGTCATTGAAAATGAATCACACTTTATTAGGGCATATAATATACAATAAGGAATTAATCTCAAATTTTATGTTTTTGGTCAGGACGATAGGAAAAGAAATATCGCCAGATGCAGCCGACGAGAAGCATTTGGACGAGTTATGAGGGCTTCAGACACGGATGAGTTTTTTTGGCATTGATGCCTGCCGTGCCGCCTTTTTTGAATCGGGCAAGCCACCTGAGTACGCTCCGGACCGAGGGGCTGAAGGCTGCGGTTACCTTTGCCACCGTCCGGTCCGAAGCGACAATGATCTGCCCGGCTGCAGATGGCCAGGCGATCACTTCCCCGCCGATAATCAGAGGATCGGTTCGCCGGTTCTGGCGTGGTTTCTGGCGATCCCCGGTGCCGTGAAGCGCGGACCGTAGGCCGCGGCCAGTTCATCGCAACGGGCGACGAAGCGTTCCGGGCCGTAGGTGTTGACGAACTGGATGTAACCGCCCGTGTGCATAGGTGCGCCGATGCCCAGAAGCGAGGCGATATTGCCGTCACAGGCATGTCCGATCACACCGTCTTCAAGGCATCTGAGACTTTCTATCACCGCGCGAAACAGCATTCGGTCCCTGATGTCGTCGTCGGGAATGGCATGTTCGGCCCTGCGCCAGCGCGCCAGCCCGGGCCAGAGCGATTTCCTTCCGTTCCGGTGGTAGTCGAAAAAGCCGCCGCCTGCAGCCTTGCCCTTGCGCCCGAGCGTGAACGCCATTTCGCGCAGCAGGGCTCGCGCGCCGGGAGTCGGGTCGTCCTCGGCCCGGATCAGGCCCATGGCGACATTCGTGTCGAAAATGTCCACCGGCAGGGTCAGGCCGATCTCGTCCACCAGCGTCAGCATGCCGACCGGAAAACCGGCCTGCCGGCCCAGATTCTCGATCCGTGCCGGGTCGAGGCCCTCCCACACCATTTCAAGCGCCTCGGCAGCCTTGGTGTTGATCACGCGCGAGGTAAAGAAGCCGGGCGAATCCTTGACCAGTACCGGCAATTTGCCGATCTGTGCCACGAAGTCATAGGCACGGGCGAGAGTGTCCTCAGAGGTCTTTTCCCCCGTGATGATCTCGACCAGACGCATCCGGTCCACAGGCGAGAAGAAATGCAGGCCGATGAAGTTTTCCGGCCGGCGGGCGTTGCGGGCGAGGCGCGTGATCGGCAGGGTCGAGGTGTTGGAGGCCCAGACCGCACCCTTATCGAGCACGGGCTCATGACGGGCCAGCACCGCGTCCTTCACGTCGAGTTTCTCGAACACCGCCTCGATTACCATATCGCAGCCGGCAAGATCGCCGGTATCGGCCGACGGCCGGATCCGGGCGATGATCGCCTCGGCTTCGGAACGGCTCAGGCGTCCCCGCGAGACGCGTTTTTCGGCCAGTGCCCGGCAGGCGGCAAGGCCGCGCTCGGCCTCTTCGGATGTCCGATCGCTCAGAACCACCCGGATACCCGCGCGCGCCGCGGCCCAGGCGATGCCGTGGCCCATCATGCCGGCGCCGATCACACCCAGCCGCTCGACCGGGGCCGGTGCGATGCCTTCGGGCCGCCCCTCGCCGCGAGCCACCTTGCGCATGTCGTAATGCAGGGCCGAAATCATGTTCTTGGTTTCGGGCCGGTTGACCAGCGAAACGAATCTGCGGCTTTCGTATCTGAGGGCACTGTCCACATCGAGCCGTCCTGCCGCCTCTGTCATCACATCCAGGATGTGCCCGGGCGCCGGCTGAAGGCCCAACGTCTTCTTGTAAAGCATGGCCGCGCCGACCGCGATCCTGGCGGCATTGGCCGGGCTGTTGGCGCTTCCCCCGGGAATGCGGTAACCCTTCCGGTCCCAGGGCTGAAGGGCGGCCTGTGCATCGCCGGCCACCTCCTCGATCCAGGCGCGCGCCCGCGCCAGAAGAGCGCCGGCATCGGATACGGTCTCGTCGATCAACCCTGCCTTGAGCGCCTGTGCCGGCGTCAGTTGCCGGCCTTCGAGCAGGAACGGCATCGCGGCCTCCAGCCCCAGCATCTGCGTCAGCCGCACCACGCCGCCGCCACCGGGGATCAGTCCAAGCCCCACTTCCGGCAGTCCGATGCGCAGGCCCGGCCTGTCCACCGCAATGCGCCGGTTGCAGGCCAGTGCCAGTTCATAGCCGCCGCCCAGTGCGGTGCCGCCGATGGCCGCGACCACGGGAACCGGCAGGCGTTCCAGCCGTCGCTTGGCGTCCTTGAGCCGGGACAGCAGGTCCATGACATGTGCCTCGTCACCGGGTTTCAGTGCAAACAGCATGTCGATATCCCCTCCCAGCGCAAAATGCTCGCGCCCGGAGGCAAGGATCACGCCTCTGAGATCCTTTTCATTCTCAAGCCGGTCTACCGCGTTGCGGAAATTTTCGATGAAGGCTTCATTGATCACGTTTGCCGGCCCTTCCATGGCGACGGTCAGCGTGACGATCCCGTCGGGCGCATGCGCGTAGTCGATACAGTCTTTCCCGTTCATGACCTGTCCTTTCGTTCTCACATACGCTCGATCAGGGTTGAGATCCCCATGCCGCCGCCGACACAGAGCGAGATCATGCCGTAGCGCCCGCCACGGTGCTCGAGTTCGTCGAGAACCGTCGAGATCAGCATGGCTCCGGTCGCGCCCAGCGGATGGCCCAGCGCGATGGCGCCGCCATTGACATTGGTAATTTCAGGGCCGATCCCGAGATCCTTCATGTAGCGCAGGGCGACGGAAGCGAAGGCCTCATTGATTTCCCACAGGTCGATGTCGCTTACTTCGAGCCCTGCCCTTTCCAGGCATTTCCTTGCCGCCGGCCCCGGCCCCGTCAGCATGATCACCGGATCGGTGGCCAGAACCGCAGCGGCAACGATGCGCCCCCGCGGCTCGAGATTCAGATCCCGTCGGGCCTTTTCGCTGCCGATCAGAACCGCGGCGGCACCATCGACAATGCCCGATGAATTGCCGGGTGTATGCACATGGTCGATTTCCAGCACCTGCGGATAGCGCGTGCGTATCATCTCGTCGAAACCCAGCCCGCCGAGCCCGGCGAAGGAAGGCTTGAGGGCACCGAGCGCCTCCATCGTCGTATCGGGGCGCAGAAAATCGTCCTGCGCCAGGATCGTGAAGCCGTTTTCATCTTTCACCGGAAGCACCGAGCGGGCGAAACGCCCTTCGGCCTGTGCGCGTGCGGCGCGTTTCTGGCTTTCCAGCGCAAAGGCATCCACGTCCTCGCGGCTCCAGCCCTCCAGCGTGGCGATCAGATCGGCCCCGATTCCCTGAGGCACCGAAAGCCGTTCCAGCACGAATTCGGCATCGGTCAGCATCGCTCCTCCGTTCGAGCCCATCGGCACCCGGCTCATGCTCTCGACGCCGCCTGCAACCACCAGATCCTGCTGCCCGGACCCCACCTTGGCCGCGGCCATGTTCACGGCCTCAAGCCCCGAGGCACAGAAACGGTCGAGCTGTACGCCCGGCACCGATTCGTCCCAGCCGGCGGCCTGAACCGCCGCTTTGGCAATGCACGATCCCTGATCGCCGATTGGCGTGACGCAGCCCAGAATCACATCGTCCACCTGCGCCGTGTCCAGATCGTGCCGCTTCCGCAGCCCCTCCAGGATACCGGCGGCCAGGCGAACCGGCTTGACCTCGTGAAGCGTACCGGACGCCTTCCCCCGTGAACGGGGGCTGCGCACGGCATCGAAAATAAATGCTGTCATGTCTCTTGTTCCCTGTCCCTTTTGCATCCTGGTGGCGCGGCTGATTCCCTGGCGCTGCCTGCCGACCGCTAATAGCGCAGATATTTTCAACTTGCAACAAACAACGCTTGTTGTTATTTATTTGGCAAATACGGCGGTCAACGCCGTTAATGGGGGAGGCAATCTGTGACAGCACGGGAAACGCATATCGGCCAGGGGGTCATCGTCGCGGCGGTAACGGTGGTGGCGGTCGCCGTGTTCTCGGTTCTGCTGGACGGATTCGCCACACTGGCAAATGCGGTGGTACTGGTACGCAGCGTGTCGGTGCTTGGCATTCTTGCAACCGGCATGGCCATCGTCGTGATCGCGCGCGGGCTGGATCTGTCGCAGGTTGCAACCATGGCGGCCACCTCCGCCTGGGCGCTCAAACTGATGCCTGGCGGCCTGCCGCTCTGGGCGGCGCTGCTGGCCGGGCTTGTTCTTGCCTTGCTGATCGGGCTGATCAACGGCGCTCTCATCGCCTATGTGGAGATGCCGGCCCTGTTCGTGACCCTGGCAATGGGTTTTCTGATTTTCGGGGCGGTGCGTACCGGCCTTCTGGGCGGTGACATGCTCGTCTATCTGCCCGAAAGCGCCAAGAGCCTGCAGATTCTCGGTCAGGAAGGGATATTCGGCATTCCGATCCCGGTTTTCGTCTTCGCCACAATGGCTGCAGCGGCACATTTTCTGCTGTCGGCGACCAGCATTGGCCGGTTTATCTACGCCCATGGCGACAACGCCGAGACAGCGCGGCTGACAGGCATCCCGGTGCGCCCGCTGACACTTCTGGAATATGCGCTCTGTGCAGCGACCGGTTATGTGGCCGGTCTGATCATGGCCGCTTCATCGGCCAGCGTGGATCTCAGGATCATCAACTCGACCCTCAACTTCGACGCCATTCTCGTGGTCGTACTCGGCGGTATCAGCCTGTCGGGCGGGCGTGGCGGCATCGGCAGTGTGCTTGCCGGCACCGCACTGATCGGAACGCTGCTGAACGGCATGGTCATCATGAACCTGTCCGCCGAGGTTCAGAATATCGTCAAAGGATTGGTCCTGCTTGGTGCCATTCTTCTCGACAACGCGCTTCATCCGACCGATGAAGAGGTCATGCGCCAAGGCGATATTTGAGGAGGATAGGATGACGAGCCAACTGATCGCGACAAAAATTGCAAATCAGGAACTGGTCCGGAAAAAACACGAACAGATCGTCGAAGCGGCGATCCTGCTGTTTGCCGAAAAGGGCTTCAACAAGACTTCCATGCGCGAGATCGCGGAAGCCTCCGGCATAGAACTTTCCTATCTTTACAAGTACATAAGCGGCAAGGACGACATCCTTCTGTTGTTCTACCTGCATATGCACAATCGCTATTATCCGGTGGTCGAGGTCGTGCATACCCGTCCCGATCAGGATCCGGCAGAGCAGCTTGTCGAGATCATCGAGGGACTTTTTGCCGCTTCGGAAGGGTATTACAAGCAAACCATCGCCGCCTATACCGAAACCCGCCATCTGAGCGAGCGCCATTTCAGCACCATCCTGCGCAAGGAGGCGATGTACAACACCGCCTTTCGCAAACTGATCGAGCGCGGCAACAAGGCAGGTTGTTTCAACGTGCCTGACCCGGTGCTGACATCGGCCTATGTCATGCACATGGTCATGGCCCATATGATGCGCGGCTGGGGATACCGCCGCCAACGCACCGTGGAACAGGCCCGCAATGAGGTGATCCGCTTCATCCTCGCGGCCCTCGGCTATCAGGGGGAGCCCCCGGTTGCGAATAACAAGAACCCCGACACCAACAAGGGAGAAAGTCCATGATCGGAACAACCATGCGAACCTTACTGGCCGGGGCGCTGGCGGCAGGCACATTGGTGGCCGGCGCCTCTTCGCTGCCGGCATCTGCCGGTGCCGAAGAGGCCCTGGGCGCTTCACGCGCGGCTGTCGAGGCCCGCCGGCGCTTCAATGCGGCCTTCGAAGGCAAGACGATCGCCTTCGTTCCCATCACCATGGGCGTTCCGCTGACGATCACCTGGAAGGACACGATCGAACGCGAAGCTGGCAAACTGGGCATGAAATTCGTTTTGCGCGATCCCAATCTGGACATGGGGGCGATGACCCAGGCGGTATCGGCGCTGATCGGCGAAAGACCCGATGTCATGGTGGTTCACAATCCCAGCGTGCAACTGCTGGCGAAACTGCTGAAAAAGGCCGAAAAGGCGGGCATCCACGTCGTTCAGATCAACATGGCCTCGAACACGCCGACCTCGGCCTATGTCGGGGCGGATTTCTACCGCATCGGCAAGGAAACAGCCGAGGATATCGTAACCCAATGCGGTGCGGGATCGGGTCGCTCCGGCAAGGTTGCAATCGTCGAGGGCGATCCGACATCCTCGGTCAGCATGGAACAGGTCACGGCTGCCAAGGCGGTATTCGCCGCCCATCCCGACATCCAGGTGGTGTCCAGTCAGCCGGGATACTGGGATGCCAACAAGGCACGGGAGATCACTGCCTCCGTTCTGACGCAGCACCCGGACCTGTGCGCGACCTATGGCGTCTGGGGGATCATGCAGCTCGGTGCCGGACAGGCGATCAAGGAGGCGGGCCTCACCGGCAAGGTTCTGAATTATTCCAATGGCGGCGGCCCGCAGATCATCTGCGACAGCATCAAGGCCGGGCTGATCGACAAATACTGGAGCTTCGATGCCAAGCTGCAAGGCCATGACATCATGACCGCCGTCAAGATGATCCTTCAGTCAGGCGCGGCGCCGGGCGATCTGCGAACCGTGCTTTATTCGGATACGCGCATGATCACGGCCGAAAATGCCGACGGCGCCTGCTGGCAGATGCCCGGGCAGTAACGCCAAAACCCGCTCCTCCCGGTGCGGTTGCGGCTTCGGCCGCACCCGCGGCCGGGGACCGCCGGGCGGATCTTCTCTCTCCTTTCGGGAAGGAATTCATATCGTGGCTGATACCCTTCGATCCGTGCCTGCCGCCAGCAAGGCGACCGGCGCGTACGGGCAGAATCCGGCCGGTGCCGGCCCCTCGGTCTTCCTGCGCCCGCCGCGTAGCCGCGGTACCCTGCGTGAGCGCATGCGCGTGCGTTTCCGGGACTGGTCGCTTCAGCTCTTGCTGTCGGACCTGCTGTCAAAGCGCTGGATGGAAGCCGTCTTCCCCTTCCTGATCATGGTCGGACTGGTGGTGTTCTTTGCGTTCAACATCGACAATTACCTGTCCGCCTACAACATTCGCGAAACCGCCAGGGTGTTCGGAGAATTCGGATTTGTCGCCCTGGCAATGGCACTGGTGGTGATGTCGGGCGGGATCGACCTGTCGCTGGGTGCGACCTTCGCGCTGGCCAATTTCGCCACGCTGTTTCTTTTTCATTATCTCTCCTGGCCCCTGGCCGCGGTCTTGCCGGCCGTTCTTGCACTGGGGGCACTGGCGGGTGC
>JALXAG010000182.1 GCA_026992315.1 Sneathiellales bacterium
GAGGAGCCGGCATGCCGATGGTCGGTGCCGGTACCGGGGGCGGAACCGGCAGGGCCGGGACCGTCGCGGCCTCTTCCGCGGGGTAGATGCGTTCATCTTCCACCCGCAGCCGCCAGCGCAGGGAATCGAGCTTTACGCCCTCGATCACAATGCGCAGCGCAAAATCGCGGGCGGAAACGTGACCGACACGAAATTTTCCCTGTTGCGCCGGGACGATGGCGGGGCTGCTGAGGAGCTGTTCGTCGATTCGCGCGAAGACGGCATTCATCTCGCCCGCTTCTGCGAAGGTGCCGTCGAGATCGTTATCCACCAGCATGCGGATCATGCCCCTGCACCCGTTACAGCTTGCCGGATCGATGTCAAGCATGACATTTGCGAAAATCTGCACGGCCCCTTCCAGCCGGAAGCGGAATGTACCGAGAACGCCGCCGCCCCGGCCTTCCAGCTCCTTCGGGGCGGGGGGGGCGCCATCCCGGGCCGCTGTGCCTTCATCGGGCCCGCAGCCTTCCCCATTCTTTCCGCGCACCTTCAGATGCGTTGCCGCAACGGCCTGGCGCAGCGCTTCGAACGAGGCCTGGCTGGCGGCAAAGATCTCCTCCGGGGTGGGTAATGTGACCAGATTACGGTCATCGCGCCGGGCATCCAGTTCGAAGCGGCGGCGCAGGTCCTCGTAGCGCGTTGCCTTGTAATCACGGCCGGGCACGACCGGCCTCCCCGCGGCGGAGCGGATCCGTTCCCCTTCGGCGCGGGTCACGGCATCCCGCCATGCCTTCCTTGCGGCCTGTCGTTCCCTGCGGGCCTGTTCGCTGGCCCGATTCAATGCTTTTCTTGCCGCCTGCAGCGCCTGTTCATTGGCCTTCATCCTTGTCAGGTTCTCTTGCTTGCGCCGTTCCAGCGCGGCCACTTCCCGGCGAAGATCCTCCGGCCGGCCAAGGCGGCGGGCTTCCTCCAGCCGGGTCAGGGCGCGTTTGCGCGCTCCGGCGCTGGCATAGGGGCTTTGGGCGATCTCACGATCCGTTTCGCGGTTTTCCCAAAGCGATTCGGCCTGTGAAAGCGCGCCTTTCTTGCGCATGCGCTCCCTGTGGATACGGAAACGCTCCTGCCAGAGCCGTTCGCGTTCCTCTTTCAGCGCCCTTAAACGATCCGCTGCCCGGCGAAGCTGCTTTTCGGCCTTTTCAATGCGGGCATCCCGGATACGGGCGGCAGCGGCCATTGCCTCGGAATAGGCGCGCGCCGCCCGCGTCGCGCGTCCGTTTTCCTGGCATGCCTCGGCAAGGCGCCTCAGCCGGCTTTCGAGATCGAGAGAGCGCATTCTGAGCGCTTTCAGGCGCGGTGCGAGTGTGCGGTGGGCATTGAGCGCGCCAGCATAGTCGGCGCGGAGCCGTAACACATCGGCGAGCGCCTTCTGTGCCTTGCGTATGTCCCTGGCGCCGGCCCTGATGCTGCCCTCCGTCAGCCCGGCGATCAGCGCTTCGATCGTGGCGCTGACCACGGCACCGGGATCGATCACCTCCTTGCGGCGGGGGTTCACATCGAACGCACCCAGACGGGGGCTGAACAGGAAGCGCCCCTTTTCGACCCTGAAGCCGCCAGGCGTGACGGCATTCGCCGAAAGGCTCCGCACCATGCCGGAGAGAACGGCATTCTCCGTGGTTCTGCCGGCGGCCTGCCCCACGGCGGAAGGCACCCCGGTGAGGTAATCGGCGCCCTTGGCCACCCCATAATCCAGAAGTGCCGCGGCCGCCTGTTTCATGGCTTGGCTGATATCAGTGGGTTTGCCGGTCAGCTGGCTGGCCAGAATTGCGCCTGCGATGTTGCCCGCCTCTACGAAAACCCGCCGCAGCGCCTGCGTGCCTTTGACGTCTCCCAGTATCCCGGCGAGGCGCCTCTGCAAACCCTCGTCGCTTTCGATCACCTGTTCGAAATGTTCCCTGGCCACCCGGGCAAGGCTCTGGGCATCGGCCATATCCCTGTCGGCCTGCATGGCCCTGTTCAGCAGATCCAGAAGAGCGGCGCAATCCGTCCGAAAGCATTGCGGGTTGCTTCCGGCCTGCCGCCCGGCTTCGCCCTGCTCGCGTTCGAGGCGGGAAACGTCTTTTTCGATCGCATAGAGAAGGCCGTCCATGCGCTCGATTGCAGCTGTGAGCGTCTGCTTCCAGCTATTCGCGACGGAGATCTTCTCTGCCCGCGGCGCAGGCACTGTCAGAAATATCACAAGGAATGCCACCACAAGCCCCTGTGCCGCGACCCTCCATTGTCTGAGTCCGGACAGAAGGTGTTTCCTGCGGCGGCGGGCGCTCATGGCGTTTCGATGCGCACCCAGTCGATTTCCACCAGTGCCTCCCCGCCCTTGGGTATGTAACCGCTGGACGGCGAAGCGAAAAAGAGCACGAAGCGATCTCCCGGCGGCCTCAGGCTGGTAATCGGCCGGGTCGGGATCCATTCCCCTTTCGGGCCGTTTTTGGCGCCGCTGGCCGGCAGCAGGCGCACGGCAGCCTCGTATCTGCGGCCTTTCTTCGAGAGGCGCAGTTCCACGGCTTCGACATTGTCGGTCCAGATTTTCGAACGAGTCTGCAGGTTACGGCTTTCAATCCAGAAGAGATTGTTGTCGAATTTGCTGCTCTTGCCGTTTATCTGCTTGAACGTTTGCACGTAAGCGGTTGTCCGGGCGTAGTTGTCCGTATAGAGGTAGAAAATGCCGAACAGGCCGTTGCCCCCTTCTTTCGCGAGGCCGGTCCACAATTCCTCGCTCATGGTCTGGGGATTGAAGCGGAAATGGACCGTCATCGTCCAGTCGCCCTTGGGCGCCGGCCGTTTGAGCATAAGGATATTGGGTGTCTTTTCGGCATTGCCCGGGGTCTTGTCCGGAACAAGGATGGTCAGCACCCCGTTTTCCACGAGGTAGTTTTCCTCGTTGGGATTGCGTATCGTCCAGTCGGCTCCCAGCTCATCCCCTTCGAACTGATCCTCGAACCAGACCTCGGCATTTGCCGTTCCCGTGAACAGAAAACACCCCAGCATGCCCAGGGCAAGCCATATGTTTTTCATGTCTTTCCTCCCCTTGCTGTTTCGGGCTTTTCCTGCGCCCCTCCGTGCATCCCCCTCATCGGGACCGTCCGCCTCAGGGCATCTCGACCCGCACCCAATCGATATCGATCACGCCTTCGCCCTTGCGCGGCAGGTAGTTCGAAGGTTCGGAACCGAAGAGGATCACCAGCTCGTTCCCGGGGGCGCGAAGGGAAGAAATCCTGCGCGTCGCGATCCACTTCGCCGCTGTCTTGGCACCGGGAGGCGCAAGCAGCCGGATCGCAGCCGTGTAGTTGCGTCCCTTGCGCTCAAGGCGCAGTTCCGCAGCCGTGATGCGTTTTTCCCAGGCGCGGCTGCGCTGCAGAAGGTTGCGTCCGGAAATCTCGAATACCGTGTTCGAAAAATATGCGGGCTTGCCCCTGCCCCGTTTTTCGATCCCGAGCATGGCACGGGTCGTTACATAGTTTTCCGTCACCATACGCAGCGAGGCGAAGATACCGCCGTCTTTGCCGTTGCTCATTCCGAGACGGACGACCTCGCCAAAACTGCGGGCGGAAATGCGGAAACGAAGGGTGATACGCCAGTTGCCGTCGGGCACCGCTTCCCGGTAGCGCAGGATGTTCCGCCCTTCCGCCAGGGTGGCCCTGAGGCCATCGGGCGCGATCAGGGTCAGCATGCCCTCGCCGAGGCCGAGATTGTCCCGGTCGGGGCGGATCACCTCCCATTTTTCCGAGAGGGCATCGCCTTCGAAATCATCCTCGAGCCATGTCTGCAGTTCAGGCGGCGGCGGGGTTTTCTTGACGGGTTTTGCCGCAACGGCCTTGACTTCCTTCCTCACCGTGGTCAGGGCGGCATCGAGTTCCCCCGCATCGGCGGCGTCGAAATAGCGCCCACCGCCCTTCTTTGCGATGCAGCGGAGCTGATCGCGGGCCTTTGCGTCCACATCGAAGCCCACGACATGGATGCGGGTGGCGATGCCACGGCTCGAGAGGTCGGCGGCAACCTTGCACGGATCACCCTTGCAGGTCTCGATCCCATCGGAAATCAGGATGATGTTGTTGGCTTCCCCTTCCCGCCCCGCGAAAGCCTTGGCCGCCGCAGAGAGCGAGGCGGCAATCGGCGTCTTGCCCTTGGGGACGATGGCGGAAACCTTTTTGCGGATTGCGCCGGCTTCCGCACTGCCCAGGGGGACCATGAGTTCGACATCGCCGCAATCGGCGCGGCGGCGGTGACCATAGACCACAAGCCCCGTCGATGTCCCTTTTTCCAGTTCCACCAGGGTTCGGGTGAGTACGCGTCTGGCGATCTCGATCTTGGGTTCGCCGTCAACCCGCCCCCACATGGAATTGGAGGCATCGAGAATAAAAAGGACATTATTGCCCTGTGCAGATGCGGGGCCGGGCAGAAGCAGAATGCCCGCGGCAAGAAAAAGCTTAACAACCAAGTTACACGGGTTTCGGAAAAACATGGCCCGATGCCCCACCGATGGTTAATTTCTCTTAAGGATCGCCGCATGGCTACGGTTTTGTCAAGGAGGTTGCCGGTCGCCATTTCAACCGGACATCGGGCCCGAATCGGCAGGTGCAGGTGCCGGTTTCCGGTCCCATTCGGCCAATACGCCGGCATCCCGTTCCACTGCGGCCCTTGCAGCGCGTTCATGAGCGAAGCGTTCGGGATCGAGGCAGGCCAGTGCCCAGACCGCCATGGCGCGGATCAGCGGGTTCTCGTCCTCCAGCCGGGGCAGCACTGCCGGAATCAGATCGGCGCGGCCGCTGTTGGCGATGGCGATCAGGACATTGCGCAGGATCCGCCCGCGGCCGCTGCGCTTGACCGGCGAGGCGGTGAAAAGGGCGCGGAAGGCGGCATCGTCGAGGGCCGCGAGATCGGCCAGCCGCGGCAGGGCCAGTTCGGCGCGGGCGAATAATTTCGCTTCGCGGCTGCGGCGGGCGAATTTGTTCCAGGGGCAGACGGCCAGGCAATCGTCGCAGCCATAGATGCGGTTGCCCATGGCCCGGCGCAGGGACAGCGGGATATGGCCGCCATATTCGATGCTGAGATAGGAGATGCAGCGGCGCGCATCGAGCTGATAGGGGGCGGGAAAGGCACGGGTCGGGCAGATGTCGAGACAGCGGCGGCAGGAGCCGCAGCGGTTTCGCCCCGGCCGGTCGGCGGGCAGGTCCAGCGTGGTGTAGATGGCGCCGAGAAACAGCCAGGAGCCGAATTCCGGCGAGACCAT
The DNA here is from genome assembly GCA_026992315.1 of Sneathiellales bacterium. Taxonomy (GTDB): domain Bacteria; phylum Pseudomonadota; class Alphaproteobacteria; order Minwuiales; family Minwuiaceae; genus JALXAG01. The sequence continues at coordinate 5,264 of JALXAG010000182.1, forward strand.
ATTGGTGTGTTTTCCCTGCCAGCCGATACCTGCCGCCGCCGCCAGCGGCTTTTCCAGCACCGGGGCGGTATCGACGAAAACCTTGATTTCGCAATCCCAGCGTTCGACCATCCGGCGCCCGATCCGTTTCAGGGCCGATTTGATAAGCTTGTGATAATCGCTGCCCTGGGCATAGACGGAAATATTGCCCCGGTCGCCATGGCCAAGCTTGGCCAGCGGATCCATGGCCGGGCCGTAATTCAGCCCCAGCATGACGATGGAGCGGACATCGGGCCACAGATGGCGCGGATGGCGGCGGCGTTCGGCCTTGGCCTCCAGCCAGGCCATGTCGCCGTGACGGCCGAGGGAGAGAAATTCCATGAAGCGCGCGCCGGCGCCGGTCACGGCATCGGGGGTGGCGATGCCGAAGGCATCGAAGCCCTGGGCGCGGGCGAACGCCTCGATCTCCCGGCGTGCCGTATCGCCGTCCGGCTCAGAAGTCGAGATCGGCATAATGGGCCGGAGGCGGGCAGCCGGGCATCAGATCGGCGAGAATGGAGCGGAAGCAGGGGCGGGACTTGACCCGCACATACCAGTCCTTGGCCAGTTCGTGATCCGCCCAGGGGACATCGCCGAGATAGTCGACGCAGGAAATCTGGGCCGCCGCGGCGATATCGGCGAGGCTGAAATGTTCCCCGGCCAGCCAGTTGCGCCGTTCCGTCAGCCAGGCGATGTAATCGAGATGATAATGGATATTGTGCCGTCCGGCCTTGATCGCCGCCGAATCGGGCTGCCCCAGCCCCATGAAGCGCTTCAGCAGTTTCTCGCCGACAAGATTTTCGGTCACTTCCATGTCGAATTTGCGCGCGAACCAATCGACAAGGCGGCGGGTTTCGGCCCGTTCCGCCGGATCGCGGCCCAGCAGGGACGGGCCGTTGCCGCCGTCGCCGTTATCGCCGCTGCCATAGGCATCCTCGATATATTCGCAGATGGCCCAGACGCCGCAGACCGGCGCGCCGCCGTCCTCGACCAGAACGGGCACTTCCCCGGCCGGGTTCAGCGCCAGAAATTCCTGACGGCGTTCCCAGATCTTTTCCGGCCACAATTCGGCCTCCAGCCCGTGTTCGGCCAGGCTGATGCGCACCTGGCGGCAATGGGCGGACAAGGGCAGATGGTAAAGGATTCGCATGGCGCGGAGTGTAACCGAACCCTGACCGGTGCGGAACATGGCATAGGTTTTTTTATGCCTGCGCAGCCGGCAAAAGAAGGGCGCAGCCGGGAACAGGGCCAGCCGCGCCCGAGGAGCCGCCCGAACGGGTTCAGGCGGTTATGCGTTCTTCTTCGTCCCGCAACGGATGATCCAGACGGCTTTCCATTTCCTTCGGGCAGATCTGCCAGAAATGGCGCCGGGCCATGTCCCAGTCGGCGAGAAGCTGCGCAGCAAAGGCCGATTGGGTTTCGCGCGCATGTTCGCGGATCAGCGCCAGCAGTTCGTTCTCCCAATAGGCGGAGGACAGGCGCAGCCACAGGATCGAATCCTGATTGACGTGATGGGCGAAGCTGTCGTCCTTGTCGTAGATAAAGGCCATGCCGCCAGTCATTCCGGCACCGAAATTATCCCCGACGGGGCCGAGAATGACCACCCGGCCGCCGGTCATGTATTCGCAGCCATTGGCGCCGCAGCCCTCGATCACGGCGGTGGCGCCGGAATTGCGGACCGCGAAGCGCTCGCCCGCCTGGCCGGCGGCGAACAGCTTGCCGCTGGTCGCGCCATAGAGGACCGTATTGCCGATGATCGTGTTTTCGTTCGATTTCAGCGGGCTGGAGGGAACGGGACGGACGACGATCGTGCCCCCGGAGAGCCCCTTGCCGACATAATCATTGGCATCGCCGAAGACTTCGAGGCGCAGCCCCTGCACCGCGAACGCCCCCAATGACTGCCCGGCAGAGCCGCGCAGATGCACGGTGATATGATTCGGGTCCAGCCCGGTCATGCCGAAGCGGCGCACCAGTTTGGAGGACAGTTTGGTGCCGATGGCCCGGTAGGTGTTGCGCACATTGTAGGCAAGCTGCATTTTCTCGCCCCGGGTGAATACCGCCTCGGCATCGTTGATCATCTGCGCATCCAGGGTTTCGGGGACTTCGTTGCGTCCCTCGACAATGCTGTAGCGCGGGTATTCGCCCGGATCGGCAAGGGTCAGCAGCGGGTTGAGGTCCAGATCGTCGAGATGGGAGGACCCGCGGCTGACCTGGTAGAGCAGATCGGTGCGTCCGACGATTTCATCCAGCGATCGGTAGCCGAGTCCGGCGAGGATCTCGCGCACTTCCTCGGCGATGAAGCTGAACAGATTGACCAGCTTTTCCGGCGTGCCGTCGAATTTTTTGCGCAGATCCTCCCGCTGGGTGCAGATGCCGACGGGGCAGGTGTTGGAATGGCACTGGCGCACCATGATGCAGCCCATCGCCACCAGGGCAATGGTGCCGATGCCGTATTCCTCCGCCCCCATCAGCGCCGCCATGACGATGTCGCGGCCGGTCTTGATGCCGCCGTCGGTGCGCAGGGTCACCCGGTGGCGCAGCCGGTTCAGGGTCAGCACCTGGTTGACTTCCGTCAGGCCCATTTCCCAGGGAATGCCGGCATATTTGATGCTGGTCAGCGGGCTGGCGCCGGTGCCGCCGTTATGACCGGAAACCAGAATGACATCGGCCTTGGCCTTGGCGACGCCGGCGGCGATGGTGCCGATGCCGCTTTCGGCCACCAGCTTCACGCAGACACGGGCATCGGGATTGATCTGCTTCAGATCGTAGATGAGCTGGGCCAGATCCTCGATCGAATAGATGTCGTGATGGGGCGGCGGCGAAATCAGGGTGACGCCGGGGGTGGAATGGCGCAGCCGGGCGATATCCACCGTTACCTTGAAACCGGGAAGCTGCCCGCCTTCGCCGGGCTTGGCGCCCTGGGCGATCTTGATTTCGATCTCGCTGCAATTGTTGAGATATTCGGCCGTGACGCCGAAACGCCCCGAGGCCACCTGCTTGATCGGCGAATTGGCGTTATCGCCGTTGGGGCGCGGGCGGAAGCGCTCCGGCCCCTCGCCGCCCTCGCCGGATACCGAACGGGCGCCGATGCGGTTCATGGCGATGGTCAGGGTTTCGTGCGCCTCGGCACTGAGGGCGCCGAGCGACATGCCCGGCGTGATGAAGCGCTTGCGGATCGAGGTGATCGATTCCACTTCGTCGATCGAGATCGGTTCGCGGTCGGATTTGAAATCGAGCAGGTCGCGGATGCTGATCGGCGGCAGGTTGTTCTGCCCGTCGCTGTATTTGCGATAAAGCGAATAGGATTCGCGGCTGACCGCCTGCTGCAGAATGTGAATCAGCGGCCCGTTGAAGGAATGCTCCTCGCCCCGGGCGCGGAATTTGTAGATGCCGCCCACCGGCAGGGTGCGCAATTCCTCGCCATAGGCGATGCGGTGCTGGCGGATGGCATTGTGCTGAATGCCGGTCAGACCGATGCCGGACAGGCGCGAATGCATGCCGGGGAAGAAATCCGCCACCAGGGTGCGCGACAGTCCCACGGCCTCGAAATTATAGCCGCCGCGATAGGAGCTGATGACCGAAATACCCATCTTGGACATGATCTTCAGCAGGCCCTGATCGATGGCGGTCTTGTAATTGCGCACGCATTCCTTCAGCGACAGATCGCCGAACAGGCCGCGGGCATGGCGTTCGGCAATGGCATCGAGTGCCAGATAGGGGTTGATGGTGGTGGCGCCGACACCGATCAGAACGGCCGCGTAATGAACGTCGAGACATTCTGCCGCGCGCACATTCAGCGAGGTGAAGGTGCGCAGCCCCTCGTCCACCAGATGGGTGTGGATGCCGCCGGTGGCCAGAATCATCGGAATGCCGACACGGTCGGGACCGGTGTTTTCATCGGTAAGGATCAGATGTTCGCATCCGCCGCGGATGGCGTCCTCCGCCTCGCGCTGAATACGGGCGATTTCCGTCTGCAGCAGGGTTTCGTCGTCGTTCCCCGCCGGCATGGTGCAGTCGATTTCGGCGACCGAATCGCCCATGCGGGCCCGGACCGCGGCAAATTCGCCATTGGTCAGGATCGGGCTTTCCATCAGCAGAATATCGGTCTGGCTGGAATCCTGGGCCAGCACATTGCCGAGATTGCCGAGCCGCGTCTTCAGGCTCATGATCCGGTATTCGCGCAGCGGGTCGATCGGCGGATTGGTCACCTGGGAAAACTGCTGGCGGAAGAAGCTGTGCAGACCGCGATATTTCTTCGACAGCACCGCCAGCGGCGTGTCGTCGCCCATGGAGCCGATCGGCTCCTTGGCATCCTCGACCATGGGCTGGAGGACCATTTCCATGTCTTCCAGCGTCAGGCCGACGGCGATCTGCTTGCGCTTCAGTTCTTCATCGCTGAACAGCGGCTCTTCCGGCGTTTCCGCCAGTTCCGCATCGAGATGGACAATGTTCTGCACCCATTCCTCATAAGGGTGTTCGTGGGCCAGTTCGTCCTTGATTTCCTGATCGTGATAGAAGCGGCCCTCCTTCAGATCGACGGCGATCATCTGGCCGGGGCCGAGACGCCCCTTTTCCCGGACTTTCTGTTCCGGTACCGGAACCATCCCCGCTTCGGAACCGACCACCAGCATGCCGTCATCGGTGATGGTGTAGCGCATCGGCCTGAGACCGCTGCGGTCCATGCCGGCGACGATCCAGCGCCCGTCGGTGGCGACGACGGCGGCCGGGCCGTCCCACGGTTCCATCACCGTGTTGCAATAGCTGTACAGGGCGCGGTGGCTTTCGGGCATGGTGGTGCTTTTCGACCAGGATTCGGGAATCAGCAGGGTTTTCACCAGCGGCGCCTGCCGCCCGGCGCGGACCAGCACCTCGAACACCGCATCCAGCGCCGCGGAATCGGAGGATCCGGCCTGCACGATGGGCTTGATGTCCTCGCCGCGTTCGCCGAAGGCTTCGGAAACCATGCGGATTTCGTGGCTTTTCATCCAGTTGACATTGCCGCGCAGGGTGTTGATTTCGCCGTTATGGGCCAGCATGCGGAAGGGCTGCGCCAGCCGCCAGGTCGGGAAGGTGTTGGTCGAATAGCGCTGATGATAGATGGCGAAGTTGGAGACGAAGCGCTCGTCCTGCAGATCGGGATAGAATTCGCTGAGCTGCTCGGCCAGGAACATGCCCTTGTAGATCACCGAACGGCAGGACAGGGAGCAGATGTAAAACTCGCTGATATGTTCGGCCAGGGCCTGTTTCTCGATCCGGCGGCGGATGATGTAGAGGTCGCGCTCGAAGCGCTCGTCGTCCAGCCCGGCGCGGTTGTCGATCATGATCTGTTCGATTTCCGGGCGGGTGGCGTTGGCCTTCTCGCCGATGATCGAGGAATCGACCGGAACCTGCCGCCAGCCATAGATATGGTAGCCGAAGCGCAGAATCTCGCGCTCGACGATGGAGCGACAGCGTTCCTGGGCGCCGAGATCGGTCCGCGGCAGAAACACCATGCCCACGGCCAGCTTGCCGTCGGAAATGGCATGGCCGGTGCGGGCGATATGCTGTTTGAAGAAATCCTGGGGGATCTGCACATGAATGCCGCAGCCATCGCCGGTCTTGCCGTCGGCATCGACGGCGCCGCGGTGCCACACGGCTTTCAGTGCGCGGATGCCGGCCTCGACGACGCGGCGGCTCGGCTGTCCGTCGATGGCGGCGACCATGCCGACGCCGCAGGAGGCATGCTCATCGGCCGGGTCGTACATGCCCTCCGCTTCCAGCAGGGCGGCGTTCTTTTTCCAATCGTCGATGAATTTCATGTCTCTTCTCCTGCCTTCAGGCGCTTGCGGCCTGCAATGTCCGGCGGCTCAGCAGATATTTGTGAATGTTTTCCGCGGCATCGCGCCCGTCGCGGATGCCCCAGACGACCAGGCTGGCCCCGCGCACGATGTCGCCCGCGGCGAACACGCCTTCCAGCGGGGTCATCATGCTGCGGTGATCGATCTTCACCGTGCCCCAGCGGGTCACTTCCAGTTCGGGGCAGCCGAACAGGCGCGGCACATCCTCCGGATCGAAGCCCAGCGCCTTGATCACCATGTCGGCCCTGAGGGTGAAATCGGTCTCGGGAATGGGCTTGGGGGTCTGCCTGCCCGAGGAATCGGGGCGGGACAGGCGCATGCGGATGGCGCGCACGCCGCTGATGCTGTCGTCGCCGAGCAGGGCGCGCGGGGCGGAGAGCCATTCGAAATGCACGCCTTCCTCTTCGGCATTGCGCACCTCGCGCATGGAGCCGGGCATGTTCTCGCGGTCGCGGCGATACATGCAGGTTACCGACGCCGCCTCCTGACGGATGGCGGTGCGCACGCAATCCATGGCCGTGTCGCCGCCGCCGATGACCACCACATGCTTGCCCCGGGCATCCAGCAGGCCCGAATCGAATTCGGGGACCTTGTCGCCCAGTCCCTTGCGGTTGGCCGCGATCAGATAATCGAGTGCCTGATGAACGCCGCCGAGCCCGCTGCCCGGCAGTTCCAGGTCGCGGGCCTTGTACACCCCGGTGGCGATGAGGACGGCATCGTGGCGCTGGCGCAGTTCATCGAGGCCGGCATCGCGGCCGACGGCGAAATTGCTTTTCAGTTCGATGCCCGCTTCCTCCAGCAGGCGGGTGCGGCGCATCACCACGTCCTTTTCGAGCTTGAATCCGGGAATGCCGTAGATCAGCAACCCGCCCATGCGGTCATGGCGGTCATAGACCGTAACCTTGTAGCCGCGCCGGCGCAGTTCCTCGGCCGCGGCCAGACCGGCGGGCCCGCCGCCGATAATGCCGACGCTTTCCTCCCGTTCCCGCGCCGGGGTAACGGGTTTGACCCAGCCTTTTTCCCAGGCGGTGTCGGTGATGTATTTTTCCACCGAGCCGATGGTGACCGAATGAAAACCCTTCTCGATGACGCAATTGCCCTCGCACAGGCGGTCCTGCGGGCAGATGCGTCCGCAGATCTCGGGAAAATTATTGGTCGCCTGGCTGACGGCATAGGCTTCTTCCAGCCGGCCTTCCGCCGTCAGGCGCAGCCAGTCGGGAATATTGTTCTGAACCGGGCAGTGCACCTGGCAGAAGGGAATGCCGCATTGCGAACAGCGCGACGCCTGGGTGCGGGCTTCCTGATCGTCGAATTCCCGGTAGATCTCGTTAAAATCGTGGCGCCGTTCATCGGTATCGCGCTTTTCCGGCATGCGCTGGGGGATATCGATGAATTTCAACATTTTTTCAGCCATGCAGCCTTGCCTTCTGTTCGTGCCTTGCCGCGCTTTGTCCTGCGCTTTTCAATCCGCCCGGGCCGGTTGCGGAACAGATGCCGCCCGTGTCGCGCCTTTCGCCGCCGCCGTCTTTCGCGGTTCGGGTCCCTACGGACCCGAAGCGCACCGGATGACGAACCGGAGGGAACGGATGGACCGGGGGCGGGCAGGCAGGAAAGCAGCCTGCCGTGCGCGACATTGTCGGTGGTCTGCCACGCAGGTTCCCGCCCTGAAGACGGATGCGATACGAAAACGCCCGTGCTGTATAGAATATATTTTGCCCCAAGGCGAGCAAAAAAAGCCATATAGGTCAGCATAAGTTACCTATATTTTTCTGCATCCCGGCTGAAGGGCCCGACATGTGGCTGTCCGCGCCAATTCTTCAGGATAAATAGTCTCATATCGGAACTATTTTCTGATGGGTTTCATCGTAATGCCTTTTTCCTATCCGCTTTGGCGGTGATATAAACATGCCCAGCCCGGCATGGCCGGGCGTGCCATTTCAGGGGTCGTAGCGATGTCGTTTCTGCATATTCTTGTTCTCTCCCTGGTTCAGGGAATTACCGAATTCCTGCCCATCAGTTCCTCCGCACATCTCATTCTGGTGCCGCAATTCACGGACTGGCCGGATCAGGGGCCGCTGATCGACGTTGCCGCCCATGTCGGCACGCTGCTGGCCGTCATCCTTTATTTCAACAAGGATGTGCTGGCCATGGTAACGGCGGTTCTGGGTCGTCGCGATGAACGGGCGGCCGCCGACCGGCGCCTGTTCTGGTATGTGGTGGTGGCAACCATACCGCTGGGTCTGGCGGGGCTGGCCTTCTATTACAGCGGCCTCAGCGATGCGCTGCGTTCGATGAAGGTGATCGGCTGGACCATGCTCGGCTTCGGCATCGTGCTTTATGCCGCCGATCGCCTGGCACCGACCGAGCGCAACCTTGGCGATATGCGCCTTGGCGGGGCGCTGGTCTTCGGTTTTGCCCAGATACTGGCGCTGGTGCCCGGAACCAGCCGCTCCGGTGTTACCATCACCGCGGGGCGGCTGTTGGGGCTGAACCGGGTGGATGCGGCGCGGTTTTCAATGCTGATGTCGATCACCGCGATCATGTCGACCGGCCTTCTCGCGGTGATCGAGCTGATTCGCGCCGAAAACGTCATGCTGGGGATGGATGCCCTGCTGGTGGTGGCGATTACCTTTCTTTCGGCGCTGCTGGTGCTGTGGGTGCTGATGCGCTGGCTGCAGCACGGTACCTTCCTTCCCTTTGTCGTCTACAGGGTGCTGTTCGGCATCCTGCTGCTGGTGCTTGCCTATAGCTGATCTCAGGCCCGGGCTCTGGCTTTTGGGGCGGCACAACGAAAACCGCCGCCACAATAAGCGGTGGCGGCGGCGATGTCATTCCTTCGGGCGCAATGCCCGCTGAATGCGGCGGCGGCGTGCAGGCGGAATCTATCCCGCCGCCCGCATGCCGGCCTGCGGGCGGTGCGAATGGCCGCCGCGGCGGAAACGGGCCAGATAGGTCGGCAGGATGACGGCCAGGCTTGCCGGTTCGATGCCGCAGAGGTCCAGGCCGTTTTCCCCGCTGACGATGTTGTCGACGGTCAGGCTTTCGACCTGATCGCGGGTCAGCAGCGGCGCGGGCATGATCTGCATCGCGCTGCCCAGCAGCCGCGACAGGCCAAGGGGCAGCGGCAACAGCAGACGGCGGCGTTCGATCACCTCCAGCATGATTTCCATCAGCTCCCTGAAGGTGCGGATTTCCGGCCCGCCCAGTTCCAGCGTCTGCCCGGCCCCGGTGCCCTGAACGGCGCAGGCCGCCGCTGCCGCGACGTCGCCGACATAAACGGGCTGAAAGCGGGTGGCGCCGTTATTCGGCATCGGCAGCACGGGGAAATAACGGGCCATGGCGGCGAACAGGTTGAAGAAGCGGTCCTCGGGCCCGAAAATCAGCGAGGGGCGCAGGATGGCCGCATCGGGGAAGGCGGCGCGGACGGCTTCCTCGCCCGCGGCCTTGCTTCTCAGATATTTCGACGGGGCATCGGCGGCGGCGCCGATGGCCGAAAGATGAACGAGATGCCTGGCACCGGCATCGCGCGCGCCCGCCGCGACATTGGCGGCACCGTCGACATGGACGGCCTGGAAATCCTGATGGCCGCCGGGGCTGAGAATCCCGGCCAGATTGACCACCACATCGGCGCCGGCGGTAACCGCCGCCACCGTGTCCGGACGGGTGACCGATGCCGGGCGGATGGCGATCTGGCCGACATTGCCCATGGTCTTGAGAAACAGGGCCGCTTCCGGATCGCGCACGGCGGCGGTGATGCGGGCGCCCTG
>JALXAG010000183.1 GCA_026992315.1 Sneathiellales bacterium
AATACATCATTCCCGCACCCTTCGATCCGCGCCTGATCAGCCATGTGCCGCCGGCGGTGGCGCGTGCGGCGATGGAAACCGGCGTTGCGCGCCGGCCGATCGAAAACGAGGAATCCTATGTCAGGCGCCTTTCGGCCCGCCTCGACCCGACGGTCGGCCAGTTGCAGATGATCTTCGACCGGGTGCGCCAGAATCCGAAACGGGTCGTCTTCGCCGAGGGCGAGGAGGAGCGCGTGATCCGCGCCGCGGTCGCCTTCACCAATGCCGGCTACGGCACCGCGGTGCTGATCGGCCGGCGCAATGTCATCGAGGAGCAGTTCCGGGACCTGGGCATCACACCGCCGGAGAATATCGAAATCTTCAATGCCCGCGACGGGCTGAAAAGCCTGCACATCTATTACAATTATCTTTATGAGCGCCTGCAGCGGCGCGGTTACCTGTTCCGCGACTGCGTGCGCATGGTCAATCAGGACCGCAATGTCTTTGCCGCCTGCCTGGTCGCCACCGGCGATGCCGATGCGATGATCACAGGCATTACCCGGCGTTTCTCGGTCGCCTTCAAGGATATCCGCCGCGTTATCGACCCGCTGCCGGGCAAGCAGGTCTTCGGCCTGTCGGTCATCATTGCCAAGGAACGCACCGTTTTTATGGCCGATACCAGCGTGCATGAATTGCCCGATGCCCAGAAAATCGCCGATTTCGCCGTTCAGGCCGCTCAGGTGGCGCGCCATCTCGGCCATGAACCGCGCGTGGCGCTGCTGTCCTATTCAACCTTCGGCAACCCGATGCTGAAAACATCGGACCGGCTGCGCGAAGCGGTCAAGCTGCTGGACCAACGCGATCTCGATTTCGAATATGAAGGCGAAATCTCCGCCGATGTCGCCCTGAACATGGAACTGATGTCGCTTTATCCCTTCAGCCGCCTGTCAGGCCCCGCCAATGTGCTGATCATGCCGGCACTGCATTCGGCCAATATCGCCTCGAAACTGGCCCATGAACTGGGCGGGGCCTCGGTGATCGGACCGCTGCTGGTCGGCCTGTCCAAATCCGCCCAGGTCGTGCCGATGGGATCGAGCGTCTCCGACCTGGTCAACCGCGCCGCTCTCGCCGCCTATGATGCCGGAAGAAGGGAATAGATACAAAAAAGCACAACCCTGGGTGAAGTTTTTCTTTACTTTTTAGTAAAGGATTAATTTTCCCCTTCCTATCCTGATATCTGCCTGAATCGGGAACCGCCTTTTCAGCATGCAGGGTGAGGGAGGGCGCCATGTGGCGCACACGGGAACAACACGTGCAACCAGACGGAAAAAACGAAACCCAATCCGAAGCCTTCGTTCCGGAGGAGGAGCGTTCAAGCGCCGAGATGGCCTCCATCTTCCGCAATGCGCTGGAAGCGGCCAATGCGGGCGTTGCCATTTTCGATCCGCAGGAACGCCTGCTTTACTGCAACAAGGCCTTTCCCGCCCTGTATCCGACAGGTGACCTCATCCGCCCCGGGATGACGCTGGAAACCCTTCTGCGCAAGGTGATCGCACCGCTGTTTAAAACCATCTCCCCGCCCGAGGAGATAGAAATGCAGGTCCAGAACCGCCTGCGCGCCTTTCGCGAAGGCAGCGGCAAACCCTATGAGATGCAGGGATACGGCCCCTACTGGATCCGGGTATCGGAAACCCGCCTGCCCGACGGCAATACCGTGCTGATCCGCCAGGATATCAGCAAGCTGAAATATCATCAGGACGAACTGAAAAAGCACATCGCCGCCCTGCAGGCCAAGGAAAAGGCACTGGAAGAAACCAACCGGAAATTATCCGAAGCCAATGACCAGGCCGAGGCGGCGGCCCGGGCGAAAAGCGAATTCATGGCCAATATGAGCCATGAACTGCGCACGCCGCTGAATGCGGTGATCGGTTTCGCCGAAATCATCCATCAGCAGATGTTCGGTGAAATCAACATACCGCAATATGTCGATTATGCCGGCGATATCCTGAAAAGCGGCCGCCATCTTCTGAACATCATCAATGACATCCTCGACCTGACGAAATCGGAAATCGGCGGGCTCAAGCTCAATCTGGAAACCATCGATCTGAACGAACTGATCAGCGAAACCACCCGCCAGCACGAGCCGGAAATCCGGAAAAAACACCAGAAGCTGACCATCGAAACGGCGGAAGATCCCGGCACGATTTCCGGCGACCGCCGCAAGCTGCGCCAGATCATCGGCAATATCCTTTCCAACGCCGTCAAATTCACCCCGGAGGAGGGCAATATCGCCCTTACCCTGACCGGCGACGATTCTGCCGTGCGGATAACCGTCAGGGATGACGGCATCGGCATGAGCGGGGAAGAAATCTCTCTTGCCCTCAATGCCTTTCGCCAGATCGACAGCAAGCTTTCCCGTCAGTATGACGGTGCCGGGCTCGGCCTGCCCATCGCCAAGATCATGACGGAACTGCACAACGGAACGCTCGGCATCGAAAGTGCGCCCGGAAAAGGCACCTGCGTCAGCATCGATCTGCCCAGACAACCGGTGCAGCTGGAATATATTATCTAGGGTCCGGACCCTAACTCGAAACGATGCCGTTCATGCGGGCATGAAATGCCTGCGGTAACGGGGGCGAAGCGCCGAAAAAGGCACGGCGATGAAAACATCGGTGGTATTGAACTGCCGGTCGATGACCGCTTCCGCCCCGACCAGCCCGCCAAGGCGCAGATAGGCCTTGAGCAGCGGCGGCAGCGACCGCCAGGCGGCCTTGGGATCGATTTCGCCTCGGGGCAGAAGCGCATATTCGGCCCGTTCCCCGCGCGCCGTTATCCGCCATTCCGCCGGCGCCCGGTGATAGTGATACAGATAGCTCAGGCTTAACCGCAGGATGTTTACATCCGTTCCGGGCAGGCTGGCACAGCCGAAAAGCCCGCCAACGCCCGATGCCATGGCATGGCGGGCAATGGCCGACCACAATTTCTGAATGACTCCATGGCCGCGATAAGCGGCAGCGATGCAGGAGCGGCCCACCTCCATCCAGCGCCCCAGCGTCAGCACCCCGGAAAGATCGAACTCCCCTTGCGAATAAAAACCCTGATGGCGCAGGGCCATATCGTGGCCGAGCAGGCGGCAGGTGGCGACGGTCCGTTCCTGTCCGCCCTCTTCCGCCACGGCGATCAGATGATCGCATATGGCATCATAGGCATCGTAATCGCGCCGCCAGGCAGCGACGGCAGGCCCCGGCACCGCCCCCATCTCTTCATAGAAAACGCGGTAACGCAATTGCTGCGCCCCGAGGAGATCGGCACGGCTGCACGCCAGGCGCACATGAACGGCCGGGCGGGGGGAAGGAAAAGCGCGGGGCGCCTCAAAGGGCTGCGGCAGGGTGGCGGATACGGACATCGGTCATTCCTTCAGGGGTGATTCCATTTCACACGGGAATATGACCAAACAACATGACAGCCTCATGTCCCTGATATGGCGGGCAGGTTACAGTTTCGCCGGGGATGCAGCGGCCGGTGCCAGCCGGCGGGTGATCATCGCGAGCAAAACCAGCCCCGGCAGGGCCGCCAGCGCCGTTGCGGTAAAGAAAAGCGGCCAGCCCAGCGCCTCGGCCATGGCACCGCCGGAAGAGCTGAGCAGGGTCCGCGCCGCTGCCATGAAGGAAGACAGCAGGGCATATTGGGTTGCCGTATAGGCCAGATTGCACAGGGAAGACAGGTAAGCGACGAAAATCGCCGTCCCCATGCCGCCGGCAAGGTTTTCAAAGGCGATCACCGCGGCCAGCGCCGTGAGATCCTTGCCCCATATCGCCAGCAGGGCAAAGCCGAGATTGGACAGAAGCTGCAGAATCCCGGCAATCCACAAGGCCCGGTACAGCCCGGTGGCCGCCATCAGCCACCCCCCCAGCGCCAGGCCGCCCATCGTCGCCCAGAAGCCGAAAAACTTGGCGATTTCGGCAATCTCCACCTTGCTGAAGCCCGTTTGCAGGAAAAAGGGCAGGCTCATCACCCCGGCCAGACTGTCGCCGAATTTGTACAGCACCACGAACAGCAGGATCAGCACCGCATGCGGCCGGCGCAGAAACTCGGCGAAAGGACCGACCACCGCATCGCGCAGCACCGCCGCGATCCCGCCTGCCGCGGGATGGCGCAATTGCGGCGGATGTTTCGGCTCCGGGTTCAGCAGAACGGTGACCACCCCGACCAGCAGCAATGCCGCCATCGCCGCATAGGCAAGGGAAAATCCCCCGAATTCGGCAATCACCAGCGAACCGGCCCCCGAAACCAGCATGGCGATGCGATAACCGTAAACCAGCACCGCCGCCCCGGCCCCCAGCGCCGAGGGGGGCAGCACCTCCACCCGATAGGCATCGATCACCACATCCTGAGAGGCGGAAGCAAAGGCCACGCAAACCGCCATCGCCGCCACCAGCGCCAGATTTTCCGCCGGATCGCTGAACCCCAGGATCAGGGTGGCGGCGATCAGCACCGCCTGGGTCAGCAATATCCAGCCCCGGCGCATGCCGAATATCCCCGTCAGCGGGCCGAGCGGCATGCGGT
>JALXAG010000184.1 GCA_026992315.1 Sneathiellales bacterium
TGCTGCGCGGCCGTCCTGTGGCTGCCGGCACGCGGCTGGGCTGAACATGCCGCGTTATCGTCTGGAAATAGAATATGACGGCACCGGCTTCGTCGGCTGGCAGCGTCAGCCCAACGGATTGGCGGTGCAGCAGGCGCTGGAGGAGGCATTTATGCGCTTCTGCGGCGAGGATGTGACCCTGTTCGCCGCCGGGCGCACCGATACGGGGGTGCATGCCCTGGCGCAGACGGCCCATGCCGATCTGCAGCGCGACTGGCCGGCCGATAAGGTCATGATGGCGCTGAATTATCATCTGAAGCCGCATCCCGTCTGCGTCAGGGAATGCCGGATCGTGGATGAGGATTTCCATGCCCGTTTTTCTGCCCTGCGCCGCCATTACCTGTACCGTATTCTCAACCGTGCGGCGCCGCCGGTGCTGGATCGCGAACGCATCTGGCATGTTGCGCCGGCGCTCGATGTCGATGCCATGAACGAGGCGGCGGCCAGGCTGATCGGCCGGCACGACTTTTCATCCTTCCGCGCCGCGCAGTGCCAGGCGAAATCGCCGGTCAAGACCCTGGATGTGCTGAAGGTCTGTCGCCGGGGCGAAGAGGTGCTGATCTATACCGCCGCCCGTTCCTTCATGCATAATCAGGTGCGGGCGATGACCGGCACGCTGGCCGAGATCGGCCGCGGCCGCTGGCCGGTGAGCCGGATCGGCGATATTCTCGCTGCCCGCGACCGGCAGGCCGCCGGGCCGAATGCGCCGCCATGGGGGCTGTATTTCCTCGGCGCCGATTATCCCGGCGATCCGCCGCGCCAGCCGCCCATCTGAGCCCCTTCTGAGCCGATGCCGCCCACAAGGGGCAGCGGCGCTACAGCCAGTCGCTGAGCGCCATGGCAAGCACAAATTCCAGTAGCAGATCGACCAGGGCGATGCCAAAGGCCGTGCCCGGACCGGTTTCCAGCGTCAGATGGGCGATATAGGCGGTCAGCCCCAGTTTGAGCACGATCAGAACAAGCAGAAGACTGCTCATCCCGCCGGGGGAAACCAGCCCCAGCATGTGCCCGGCACCGATCAGAACCGTGACGATCGCCGGCAGAAGCTGCGACCAGTTGTAAACGATGATAAAGGGCACATAACGGGCATTCAGGCCGAGAACGGCGCCCAATGCCAGCATGACCAGGGGAAAGGATATCCAGGCCAGGGCGAAGATCAGCAGCCGCAGCAGCGGATTGCCCATATCGCCCTCGCCATAGAGGGCCTGGGCCAGATAATGCAGGACAAAGGCGATCGGCGCGGCCAGATAGAAGGAACGCCAGAATCCTTCGATGCTGATATTGAAACGCGCCGGGGCCGAGCGGTCGAGACGCAGCAGGGCCACGAGCCCGGCCAGGCTGGCGCGCAGTTCATCGCCCGCCGTCATGGCGCTGTGTCGGTGAAGAACCGCTCCAGAATGCCGTCATAGATCGCTTCCAGCGCCTCGAGATCGGCAAGACGGCAATGTTCGTCGACCTTGTGCATGCTTTCCCCCACCAGGCCGAATTCGATCACCGGACACATATCCTTGATGAATCGGGCATCGGATGTGCCGCCGGTGGTGGACAGCTCCGGCCGTCTGCCGGTCACGGCCTCGACCGCATCCGCGATCATCTCGCTATGCGGCCCGGGCGGGGTCAGGAAGGGTTCGCCGCTGCAGTGAAAATCGAGCTTACAGGCCCCGCCGCTATCCTCGCAGACGCCGCGTATCCAATCCTCCAGCGAGGCGCAGTCATGTTCGGTGTTGAAGCGGATGTTGAAACGGGCAAAGGCCTGGGCGGGGATGATATTGCTGGCGGTGTTGCCGATATCGATGGTCGTCACCTCCAGGTTGGAGGGCTGGAAATGCTCCGTCCCCTCGTCCAGCCTGCGGGAAATCAGCGCATCGAGAATGCGTATCAGCCGCGGCACCGGATTGTCGGCCAGATGCGGATAGCCGACATGGCCCTGGGCGCCGAGGACTGTCAGCTCCCCGGTCAGGGAGCCGCGGCGGCCGATCTTGGCCATTTCGCCCATGTGCCGGGGATTGGTCGGCTCCCCGACCAGGCAGAAATCGGCATTTTCGCCATGCTCGCGCATCCAGTTCAGCACCTTGCGGGTGCCGTTGATCGCCGGGCCTTCCTCATCGCCGGTTATCAGCAGGGCGATGGAGCCGCCGAAATCCGCCCCCCGCCGTTCGGTGAAGGATTTGACGGCGCCGCAAAAGGCGGCGACGGCGCCCTTCATGTCGCTGGCGCCGCGCCCCATCAGAAAGCCGTCGCGGATATCGCCGCCGAAGGGATCGCAGCTCCAGGCCGCGACATCGCCGACGGGCACCACATCCGTATGTCCGGCGAAGCAGAAAAGGGGTCCCTTCGTGCCGAGGCGGGCATAAAGATTGTCGACGGTGGCGGTTCCCTCCTGTGAGAAGGGCAGGCGATGGCAGGTGAAGCCCAGCGGCTTCAGGGCCTCTTCGAGCACGCCGAGCGCGCCGGCATCCTCCGGCGTGACCGAGGGGCAGCGGATCAGATCGCGGGCCAGCGTAAGCGTGAAATCCATCATGTCCCCTTTCCGGGCATGTCAGTCGCGCAGCAGATCGTTGATCGAGGTTTTCGAGCGGGTGCGCTCATCCACTCTTTTCACGATGACGGCACAGTAAAGCGACGGTCCGGCGCTGCCATCGGGCAGGGGCTTGCCGCCGGTGCTGCCGGGCACCACCACCGAATAGGCGGGAACGCGACCATAATGGACTTCGCCGGTGGTGCGGTCGATGATTTTGGTCGATGCGCCGATATAGACGCCCATGGAAAGGACGGAGCCGGTTTCCACCACCACGCCTTCGGCCACTTCGGAACGGGCGCCGATAAAGCAGTTGTCCTCGATGATCACCGGTCCGGCCTGCAGCGGCTCCAGAACGCCGCCGATGCCGGCCCCGCCCGAGATATGGCAGTTCTTGCCGATCTGGGCGCAGGAACCGACGGTGGCCCAGGTGTCGATCATGGTGCCTTCATCGACATAGGCGCCGAGATTGACGAAGGAAGGCATCAGCACCACCCCCGGCGCAATATAAGCGGAGCGGCGCACGACGCAGTTGGGCACGGCGCGGAAACCGGCGGCGCGGAAACGGTTTTCGTCCCAGCCGGCGAATTTCGACGGGACCTTGTCGAACCACGGGGCATCGCCGCCGGGGCCGCCGGGGATCGTCTGCATGTCGTTCAGGCGGAAGGACAGCAGAACGGCCATTTTCAGCCATTGGTTGACCACCCAGCCATTTTCCCCCTTTTCGGCGACGCGCAGCGTGCCGCTGTCCAGGGCGTTCAGGGCTTCTTCGATGGCATCGCGCACAGGGCCGGTGGTGGCCGGCGTGATGGTGTCGCGTTGTTCCCAGGCGTTCTCTATGGCGGTCTGCAGCGCGGCGGTGTCCATTGATATTCGCTTTCCTGTAATGGTTGCTCGGATGATTTGTCAGCGGTCGTTTCCGCGGGTTCGTGGCTGTGTGAATGACGGTTTCAGGGAATGTAGCCTGCCCATGGGGGGTGTCAACACCCGGCCTCCGCGCAGATGTTCTGCAGCCAGCCGGGCAGGTCGTCGGTGACATGGTGGATATGATCCCCTCCGGCGCCGTCGCTTTGCCAGTCTTCCTTGCCGGCAACCCAAAGCGTCGTCATGCCGAGGGCGGCGGCGGGGACAAGGTTTTTCGCCATATCCTCGACCATCACAGCGCTGCCGGGGTCGATATCGTGCCTATCGAGCAGGCGAAGATATGAATCCCTGTGCGGCTTGGGCAGGAAACCGGCGGCGACGATATCGAAGATGGCGGAGAAATGCTCCGCGATGCCCAGATGATTGAGAACCCGTTCGGCATGGGCGGTCGAGGCGTTGGTAAAGACGATCTTGCGGCCGCCCAATCGGCCCAGCGCATCGTTCAGGCGCGCATCGGCGCCGATAGGCCCGAGGTCGATATCGTGAACGTAGTTCATGTAATCGATCGGATCGACGTCATGGTGGATCATCAGCCCGTGCAGGGTGGTGCCGTGCTGGTGAAAATAGCGCTTCTGGACCTGGCGGGCCTCTTCCATCTTCAGGCCGAGACGGCGGGCCACATATTCGCCGATGCGGCGGCTGACCTGAGGGAAGACATGGCTGCCGGCGGCATAGAGCGTGTTGTCCAGATCGAAGATCCAGACATCGCGCGCGGCGAGATCGGCGGCGGCAGGGCCGGAGGTGCTGTGTTCGTTCATGGCGACAAGATGGCGCGGATCGGCACAGGCGGCAAGATGTCAATTTTACGCCCTGTTAATGGCCGCCCCGTATGGTGAGGCGGAGCACACGAACGATCGGGATGGTTTTATGGGCCTCGCCTCTTCTTTCCTCCGTTTCGCCCAGCGACGAGAGCCGTTCGCCCAGCGACGGGATCAGGACAACGGCAGCGATGCCGCCATGCCCGCGCATGGTTGTACGGCGCTGGCTCATGCCTGTCCCTCTCCGGCGCTGGTCGTCGGCCCCGACGGGGCCGTGCTGGCGGAAAACGAGCCGTTTCTGGCCCTCGGCCCGTTGCGGGATCTGGCACGCCAGGCGCTGCTGCCCATGGCGGCGGAGGCCGCGCGCGAAGCCGGGGCACGGCGGGAAAGATTGCGGCTTGGCAGCGGTACGGCCTATTTCGATGCGCTTTTTACCCCGGTGGATGGGGCGGTTCTGGTTCAACTGATCGATATCACCACCGATCAGAATCTGGTATCGGCATTGATGAAGTCACGCCAGATGTTCAAGGATCTGGTGCGCTGCTCATCCGATTTTTCCTGGGAAACCGATGCGGAAGGCCGTTTCATCTATGTTTCCGAACGCGGTCTTCTGGGGCTGGATGCCGGGCAGCTCAACGGCCTGAAGGCGGCAGAGCTTCTGGAGGAGGAGCCCGAAGGCGGCAATCCCTTCACCACCCGAGAGCCGGTTTTCGAGCGCGAGGTCTGGCTCTGCGTCGGCGAGCGGCGGGCCTGTCTTTTGGTATCGGCGGTGCCGGTGGTGGAACGCGGCGGCAGGCCGACCGGCGGGGTGCGCGGTGTCTGCCGCGATGTTACCGAGCAGCGCCGGGCGGCCAGGGCGCTGATGAATGCCGAACGCCGGGCCAGAACGGAAAGTGCCATAGCCGATGCCATTCGCAGCGAGGCCGATCCCCGCCACATGCTCGATGTTGCCGCTGCGGCGGTGGGGGAGGCCTTGGGCGCCCGTTATGCCCTTATCCTGCGCCGGCGGGATGGGGAATGCTTTATCGGCGGTGCCTTTGGCGATCCGCCGTCAGCATTGCAGCAGGATCTTTGCCGCCGCCTAAACGATGGCGGCCGGGATGACGAAGCCGATATTCACCGTATCGCCATGGATGACTTTACCGCCTATGGCGTGGCCTGCCGGTTTCAGGACCGTTGTCCCGGCCTGCTGGCGGTGCTGATGGCTGGGGATGCCCCACCCTTCGACGGCGATGAAAAGGGCATCCTGCTGCGCGCGGCGGCCCAGCTCGGCATCGCCCTGGTGCAGATAGAGAATACGGAGGCGCTGGAACGGCTGTCCAACACGGACGGGCTGACCGGCCTGCTGAATCGCCGCGCCCTGATGGCCGGTCTCGATGAACGCTGCCGTGACGGCCGCCTGATGCAGACCGGCGCCCTGCTTTATTTCGATCTGGACAATTTCAAGCCGATCAACGACCGCCTGGGCCATGCAAAGGGCGATGAGGTGCTGAAGGGTTTCGTTACGGCGCTGCGCCGCTCTTCGCGCCGTAACGATCTGCTGGCGCGTCTTGGCGGCGACGAATTTGCCGTCTGGCTCGACGGCGCCGACAAGGAGGGGGCCGAGGCCGCCGCCCGCCGTGCCCTGGAGGCGACGGCAGCCATGGCCGGTGAGATGCCGGAACTGCAGCCGGCATTGACCGTGTCGATCGGCGTGGCGCTGGTATGCCGGCCCGGGTTGTATCGGCCCCGGGATGTGATCGATGCCGCCGACCGGGCGATGTATGCGGCCAAGGCGGCCGGGAAGGGGTGTTTCCGCTTTGCCGAACCGGCGGCGGGCCGTACTGCGGAGAATGCAGATGCTGAGTAAGCTGTTCGGAAAAAAGAAAAAACGGGCGGAGAGCGGCGGCAAGCAGGTCCTGCCGCAAGGGGAGATCAATTACGAACAGGCCAAGGAACTGGCCCGAAGCGAGGATCCGCGCGTCCGCAAGGCATTGGCGGCGCGTGACGATGTCCGCCCCGAAATCCTTTATTACCTGGCCGAGGACGACGATCCGCGGGTGCGGCGCGCCATCGTCGAGAACGAGGCCACGCCGCCCCATGCCCATCTGCTGCTGGCCCGCGACGAGGATGACGAGGTGCGCGCGGCGCTGGCGCTGAAAATCAGCCGCCTGTTGCCGGATCTGGCGGAGGATGCGAAAACCCAGGTGCAGGAACTGACCCTGCAGACGCTGGATGTGCTGGCGCAGGATCAGTTGACCAGGGTGCGCGCCCTGCTGGCGGAGGAGTTGAAAACGTCACTGAACGCGCCGAAGGAAATCATCATGCGTCTGGCACGGGACGTCGAAGCCATCGTTGCGGCGCCGGTGCTGGAATATTCTCCGCTGCTGAGCGACGAGGATCTGGTCGAGATCATTGTCGCCGGGGTGGCGCAAGGGGCGCTGCCGGCGGTGGCACGGCGCGAAAATCTCAGCGCCGAAGTGGCCGATGCCGTGGTGGCGACGCTGGATGTGCCGGCCGTTTCGGCCCTGTTGCTGAATCCATCCGCCCAGATCCGCGAGGATACGCTGGATCGCATCATCGACCAGGCAGAGGAATTCGAGGCCCTGCACGAACCGCTGGTCATGCGTCCGGAGCTTTCCATCCGGGCCATGAAACGGATTTCGCAATTCGTGGCCCTGGCGCTGGTGGACAAGCTGGTGGAAAAACACGATTTGCCGCAGGATGTCGTGGACGACCTTAACCGGGCGGTGCGCGAGCGCATCAACAAGGAAGATGCTGCCGATCCGGCCGATGAGGCGCGCAAACAGGTCGAAGCGCTGATTGCCAAGGGAAAACTGAACGAAAAGGCGGTGTCCGGCTGGGCCAAGGCGGGCAAGAAGGATCTGGTCGAATTCTCGCTGGCGCATATGGCGGAGCTGCCGGTCAGCGTGGTGCGCAAGATCATGCGCGCGCGCAGCGGCAAGGCCGTTTCCGCCCTGGTCTGGAAGGCGGGGCTGAGCATGCGCACGGCCGTCATCATTCAGCAGAACGTGCTCCGTCTTACCGGCAGTGAAATTCTCAACGCGCGCAATGGCGTCGATTATCCCCTGAGCAGCGAGGAACTGGCCTGGCAACTGGAACTGTTCAACGCCTGAGGCCGGACTTCGCCTGCTTGCGTTGAGCGATCAGTGGCCGGCCGGATGGCCGGTTGCGGCCCCGTTCCCGGGCAGGATCATGTGTTCGGCGACAAGCTGGACCAGATCCTCGACCTTGCGGTCCCAGTTGAAGTGCTCCGCCCCGTTATCGAAGGTGTGATGGCAGAACGCACAGGCCATCACCACGCCTTCAGCCCCTGTCCTTTCCACCTGATCCATCTTGATGCGGAAGGCCTCCAGCCGCGTTTTCGCAGCGCTTTCCAGCAGCAGGACACCGCCACCGCCGCCGCAGCACCAGTTTTCCACACCCGATGGTTCCATTTCCCGGTAATCGGGGGCCAGGTCGCGGAGAATGTCGCGGGGTTCTTCGATGACGCCGCCGCGCCGGCCGAGCTTGCAGGGATCGTGATAGGTGATGGGATGATCGAGCGGGCGCAGCCCGAAGCGGCCCTCCCGATGCAGGCGGGCCAGATATTCGCTGATATGCAGCACCTCGAAGGGCAGTTCGCGCCCCAGAATGTTGGCGGCCTCCCAGCGGATGGAGGCGTAGCCATGGCCGCATTCAGGGGCGAGAACCAGTGAGGCGCCCACATCTTCGGCCGCGGTAACGATGCGCTCCACCATGGCTTTGGCCACATCCTCCTGCCCGGTGAACAGGCCGAGATTGCTGGCCTCGTAGCCCTTGGAAGAGAAGGTCCAGTCGATACCGAGGGCATCGAGGATTTTTGCCATGGCCACCAATGTCGGTTGGAACACCTTGTAATCCAAAGAGGAATCGATCAGCAGAACATCCGCCTTTTCCTTGTCCAGCGGGATTGGTACGCCATGCTTTTCCGACAATTCGTTCAGAATGTCGCGCAGTTGAGCGGCATCGATGCCCAGCGGGCTGCCGACGTCGCGGGCGGCGGCGGCCATGCTGCGGATCGGTTCCGGCGCCAGGCCGGCCGCGGTGAGCCCGGCGCGGGTGATGGCGACCAGCTGGGCGATGTCGATGCCCATGGGGCAGGCCAGGGTGCAGCGGCCGCACATGCTGCAGGTGTCATAAACCAGTTCCTGCCATTCCTGCATGTCGCCGATATCGGGATCCGCCGGGGCAAAGCCGGAAAGGCGCTTCAGCCATGCCCAGGGGTCCTTGTGGCGGCGATAGGCCTTCTCCAGCATACGGAACTTGTTCACCGGCGCATGGCGGGGGTCGCCGCTTGCCTGATAGTAATGGCAGGCATTGGCACAGGCACCGCAGCGGATGCAGGCATCCAGATAGGCGGCGGCCCTGGCGCCGGTTTTTTCGAGGAACAGGGCAATGGCCGTCTCTGCATCCCCTGCCGGTGGCGTGGCGGCGTTGTCTGCGGTCGTGTTCATGGCGCAACTCCCCTTCTGCCATAGGCTGCCCCCGTCATGCCGCGGCTGAACAGGAAGGTGAAGCTGTGCATCAGCCGCCCGAAGGGAAAATAGATCAGCCACAGATCGGCCAGCAGCATGTGAATGGCGCGCAGCACGTCGTGGGATATCTGCAGGGCGAAACAGCCGGTCAGCATGACCAGCAGCGTCAGCCCGGTGCTGATATGATCGGCCGGTTCGGAGACCAGTCGCTGCACGGGATCGGACAGGCGGCGTATCCACAGCAGCAACAGACCGCCGAGCGCCAGCTCAGCCATGACGATAAAGGCCCAGCGCGGCAAGGCCGGCCAGCCGAAGCCGAAAATCCTGTCCTTGAGGAAGGTCATGTGCGGCAGCGCGAAAATCAGCAGGATAAACAGGCCGATATGAAAGGCATAGCCGGTGAGGAAATGAAACAGCCCCCCGTTGGCCAGAAAGATCCGCCGGGGGAACAGGTGGCGGATATTGGTGATGACGGCCCCGCCAAGGGCGGAGCCGCGCGGGGTGGCATAATCCGGCCTGATACCGAGAAAGAGTATTCCGGCCAGTTTCCATATCACGCCGAGGACGAAAACGACCGCCGCGACAGTGAAGAGAGGACCTTCGACAAAACCGAGAAAACTCATGTTTCCACCCCCGCGTTAAAGAAGCCTATTCGCCGGAAGCCGGGGCGCTCATGCCACGGCCGCCCGATGGCGGCAGCGCCGGTTCGATTTCGCCTTTCCGGCGCATTTCCTCGTGCCACAGATCGTGATGCTCCCTGGCCCAGTTTTCATCCACATACCCGTCGGTCATGGCTTCCAGCGCACCTTCCATGCCGATGGTGCCCAGATAGATATGGCCGATGGCAAAGGCGATGACCAGAATGGCGGCAATGCCGTGAAGAAGGTTGGCAAGCTGCAGATTGCCGAGTTCGGGTATGACGGTCGGAAACAGCATCGTCAGCCCCGACAGCGACAGCAGCAGCCCGAAGAGAACGGCCCACCAGAACCACAGCTTTTCGCCGGCATTGTAACGGTGAGAACTGGCATGGCCGCCGAAAAAACCGCCGCCCTTGAGGATCCATTTCAGATCGCCGCGCTGGGGCAGATTGCCTTTCACGAAGCTGACGAACAGGGCCAGTGTCGCCAGCAGGAACAGCGGGCCGAACAGATCGTGCCCCTGTTTCGAGGCGCTGGCGATGACCGAGAAGGCCGGCTTGCCGATCAGCGGGATCAGTACGTCGCGGCCGTAAAGGATGATCAGGCCGGTCAGTGCCATGAAGATGAACAGCACGGCAATGAACCAGTGCACGATGCGCTGATTGAGGGTGAAGCGCATGATCACCCGTCCGGAGCGTCCGGATTGAATTCTGATACGTCCGCGGATGGCGAAGAAGACGGTGAGAATGACGACGACGGCAGCCAGGATCCAGGAACCGTAAACCTTGATCGGCCCCGTGCGCACGGCCCGCCAGTTCTGTCCGTCGGATTGAATGAGGACGGCGGCCTGACGGTCCGGGATCGTTACCTTGCCCGGATTGGCGCGGCGGATCTGGCGCCAGAAATCGGAATCGCTCTTATCGCCCAGGGCGTTCGACGGTCCCGACGGTTCGGCGAGGGTGGTGCTGTTGATGTCCGGCGGGCGGACATCCCGGCCGCTTGTCTGCGCCGATGCCTGCGGCATGTTCAGCATCAGGAACACGGCCAGAACGGCCAGAGCGCAGATCGCCCGCAGGCCGAAGGAACGGTGTTTTCTCTGCGTGCTCATCGAGCCCCTCCCTATGCATCTCCCAGTTTGCCGGTTCGTATCATGCGGTTCGCATCATGCCGGTTCTGAGCCATCTTCACCGATGACCATGGGATTGTCGCCATTCCGGAAAACCGGATGGTTCAGCTTATTCGCTTTGACGGACAGGCGCAAGACAGGGGAAAGCGTATGTATCCCCCCACTGCTGCGGGGGGATGCAGAACACACGTTCCGGTTTGGGGGGTCAGGGTTTTTCGCCCCGGGCGAGGCGGCTATTGATATCGTCGATGACCGCGGGCAGTTCGACGATGCTGTCGATCACGTAATGCGCCCCGGATTTGCGCAGCAATTCACGGCTGTGTTCCAGACGGCGCGCGATTTCTTCCTCGCTCATCCTTTCGGCCTGTTCGATGCTGTCGATGTCCATGTAGTTGCTGTAGCGGGCGACACCGACCCCCCAACAGCCTGCCTCCAGCGCTTCGCCGACGCCGGAAACCGTATCGTCGACCTTGACCACCGCCTGGATGGGGTGAATGTCCATGAGATCGAGATTGCGGTACACCATGAAGGGTTTTGGCCGTGCCCCGTGGACGACCTCATCCCCGGCGACGGTGGCGTCGGGGTTGAACCCCTGTTTGCGGGCGGCATCCAGCAAGACATCGACCATGACGCGGGTGAAGCCGGTGGAAACCCCGATCTTGATGCCGTATTCCCGTTGCAGCCTTTGCGTCACCTCGGCGACGCCGGGCAGAAGATCGCTGTATTGCGGCAGGCAGGCGACCTGTGCGGGCACGAAATCGGCAAACATTTCATCGACATCCTGCTGGGTCGGGTAACGGCCGTGCACCTCTTTCCAGCGTTCGCGGATCGCGGGATTTTCCGTCAGCATCTTGATATGCAGGTCCTTGCGCAGCCCCATGGGGCCGCGGGCTTCCTGCATGCTGATTTCGACGCCCTTGTTTCTGAACACCTCGACGAAAACGACCGCAGGGGCGATGACATAGGCGTCGGCGGTGGTGCCGCTCCAATCAAGCACCAGCCCCTTGACCTTGCCCCGATAGCTGCGCTGATAAACGTAATCCGATGAAGTCATGTCGATTGCCTTATTTTGCTGAAGATTTGCTGTTGTCGGAATGACCGGTCCCGGCCGGTTCGATCCCGGGGGCGGGGGCGCAGTTGCGGATGCCCGCTTCCCGTATCGTTTCCGCGATGGCGGCAAGCAGATTGCGCATGACCGTCTCGTTCACCTGGCCGATGGTGCCGATACGGAAGCTTTCGGCTTCTGTCAGCTTGCCGGGATAGATGATGAAACCGCGCCGTTTCAGGGCTTCGTAGAAGCCCGGGAAAGTGAAATTCTCGTCATCGGGGCAGAAGAAGGTGGTGATGATCGGCGATAGCCAGCGATCGTCCAGCAGGGTACGAAAGCCCATTTCGCGCATGCCGGCGATCAGGACATCGCGGTTGCGGCTGTAGCGGGCCAGCCGTCCGGCAATGCCGCCCTCCTCCTCATGCTGAAGGAGCGCTTCGCGAAAGGCCACCACCGTATGTGTCGGCGGGGTGAAGCGCCATTGCCCGGTGGCATTCATCACCCGCCATTGGTCGTGCACGTCGAGGCTGAGGGAATGGCTGTTGCCTTCGGCGCGCTGCAGTGCCGATTTCCGGGCGAGGATGAAGCCGAATCCGGGTACGCCCTCGATGCATTTATTGGCCGAGGAAACGATAACCTCGACGGGCATTTTCCGCACATCGATCGGGATGGCGCCGAAGGCGCTCATGGAATCGAGGATCAGGCGGCGACCATGCCTTTCGACGACTGAAAATATCCCCTCAAGAGGGTTGAGTATGCCGGAGCTGGTTTCGCAATGAATCAGCACGACATCGCTGATCGACGGATCGGCGCTGAGGATCCGGTCGACCTCTTCGGGCATCGGCGGCAGGTAATCGCCCTTGTCGAGAACCGTATAATCGCGGCCGAGATAATCGAGGGTGCGTGCCGCCCGCTGGCCATAGGCGCCGTTCATCAGGACCAGCGCCTTGCCGTCGCGGGGGATGAAGCTGGCCAGCGCCGCTTCGATGCAATAGGTGCCGCTGCCCTGCATGGGGACGCAGTCATATTCACCGGCATCGCCGATCAGTGCCAGCAGGCGGCGGCGGATATCGGCCGTAACGGCCTTGAAATCGCTGTCCCAGGAGCCCCAGTCATGCAGCATCGCCCTTTTGGTGCGCATCGACGTGCTCAAGGGGCCTGGTGTCAGCAGCCAGGGATCCCTGCGATCGTCGCCGTTGCAGGCATTGGCAGGGGGAATGGCATCGTCTTTCATCCGGGTCTCCCAACGATCGGTGGCAGGGACCATCATCCCCGGAACAACAAATAACTCAAATCGTTAATTCATATATTAATTATAAGTATAATTTATATCATGCATTGTCGCCGATCGCCTGTTCCAATATGTTCAGCGCCCGATCCATTTCCGCCCTGGTGGTGATCAGCGGCGGCGTCAGGGTCAGTACATTGCCCATGGTGGTCTTGAAGCTGAGGCCGTTTTCCAAGGCGGTATAAAGAACGGCTTCGGCCTGTTCAGCGGCCGGGATGCGATCCTGACGGTCGCGGACCAGTTCGATGCCGAGCAGCAGGCCCCGCCCGCGCACATCGCCGATGGAGGGATGCCTGTCCTTCATGTCGTGCAGGCGTTCCAGCGCATAGGCGCCCAATTCCGCCGCATGTTCGCTAAGGCCCTCCTCCTCGATGATGTCGATGGTGGTCAGCGCCGCCCGGGCGGTGATCGGGTTTTTCTCGTGGGTGTAATGGCCGAAGGCGTAATCGCCCGCAACGTCCAGGTCCGGGCGGCAGATGGTGGCGGCAATGGGCAGCATGCCACCGCCAAGCGCCTTGCCCATGACCAGGATGTCCGGTGTCACGCCGTCATGATCGCAGGCGAACATGCGCCCGGTCTTGCCCAGTCCGGTCGGTATTTCGTCGAAGATCAGCAGGGTGCCATGGGCATTGCAGGTCTCCCGGACGGCGGACCAGAAGCCGGGCGGCGGCAGATAGGGGACGGCGCGGGCCGGTTCGGCGATGACGGCGGCGATATCCCCTTCCTTTTCCAGAACGTAGCGCAGCGCATTGGCACAGGCCATGGCGCAGCGTTGCAGATCGGGCTGTCCGTTTTCATCGGTGGCGAAGCCATAGGGGCAGCGGTAACAGGCAAAGGGGGGTATATGTTCGCAGCCGCCGAGCAGCGGCCCGATGGGGCCGCTGCGGAAAAGCTGCTCGCCGCCAATACTGGCGGCGCCGAAGCCGGCACCGTGAAAGGCATCCCAGAAGGAAAGAAATTTGAACCGTCCCGTTGCGGCACGGGCGATTTTCATCGCCACCTCCACCGCATCCGACCCGCCCGTGGTGAACAGGACCTTGCCGAGATCGCCGGGGGCAATGGCGCGGAGTTTCTCCGCCAGGGCCACGGCGGGCTCGCAGGTGAAGCGCCGCGGCGTGAAGGGCAGGGCCTCCATCTGTTCGCGGATCGCCTGTTTCAGGCGCGGATGGCCGTAACCGATGTGGTGAACATTGTTGCCGTGAAAATCCATATAGCGGCGGCCCTGCATATCCTCGATATAAATGCCCTCCGCCCGGCGGATGGCGTTCAGGCAGGGGGTCGAAACGGATTGATGCAGGAATAGGGCGGCATCCCGATCCAGCAGGGCGCGGCAGGCCGTATCGAGATGTTGCTCTTGCCAGGCCTGCCGGCGCGGCGATGTATTGACATCGCCTTCGGCCGGTGCCGGCGGGATGTTCTGGCGGGGCGGCGGGGTGCGGCTGGTCATGCTTTGCTCCTGCAGGCGCAGGCGCGCCGGGCCGGCGGATCAGTTCCGTGCGCGCATCCGCCAGGCATTGGCCCGGCGGTTCGTTGCCTTCATCAGTACGAAATGCAGCAGTTTCACGATGGCCGAGGTCAGGACGATCAGCATGCCCATGGCCGCGGCCGGTGCCTGGTCGCCGACATCGTCCATGTTGAGCACGGCGATGGAAGCGAGCTTGGTTTCCGGCGAATAGAGAAAGACCACGGCCGAAACGGTGGTCATGGCATTGACGAACAGATAGATCGCCACATCCGATATGGCAGGCAGGCAGATGGGAACATGAACCCGGGCCATGGTGCGGTAGAACGGCACTTTGAGGGAGGCGGAAACCGCTTCGAATTCCCGGTCGATCTGCTTCAGTGCCGTGACCATGGTCAGATGGCTGACCGT
>JALXAG010000185.1 GCA_026992315.1 Sneathiellales bacterium
CGCAAGGTGCGGGCGATGGTGGATTTTCTCCGCCGCAGGCTGGGGCGTCCCGGGCGCTGACGGGCTCAGCCGCGCCGTCCCCATTCGGGAAACAGGTCGAGCAGCCAGTAACCGATAACGGCAAGCTGGTTGGTCATGATCAGTATGCCGGTTACGATCAGCAGTCCGCCCATGATCTTTTCGACCGTGCCGATATGGCGGCGGAAGCGCTGCATGAAGCCAACGAACGGCCCGACGAAAAGCGAGGCGATGATGAAGGGAACGCCAAGACCGGCGGAATAGGCCGCCAGCAGGGCGATGCCTTCGCCGACCGTATCCTCGCTGCCTGCCACCATCAGCACCGATGCCAGCACCGGGCCGACGCAGGGCGTCCAGCCGAAGGCGAAGGCCAGGCCGATGATATAACTGCCGATCAGGCCCGCCGGCTTGCGGGCCACATGTACCCGTGCCTCCCGGTACAGCAGGGGAATGCGCAGTATTCCCAGAAAATGAAGGCCGAGAACGACGATGACGGCCCCGGCGATTTTGGCGAGCACGGGCGCATAATCGGCGACGAACTGGCCGATGGTCGTGGCGCTGGCGCCGAGGGCGATGAAAACGGTCGAAAAACCGAGAACGAAAAAAACGGTGCTGAAAACCGCATTGATGCGCAGATCCGGGTTTGCCCGCCCGCCGGCCGCGGCCAGTTCATCGAGACTCTTGCCCGCCAGGAAGCCGAGATAGGGAGGGACCAGCGGCAATACGCAGGGAGACAGAAAGGACAGAATACCGGCCAGCAATGCGCCGGGAAGGGTAATATCGAACATATGCCATCTCCTGCCGGGGCCGGGGCGCCGGTTGTGTTCCGTCCCTGCCATGCCTCTGGCGGGCGGACGGTCTTTCACGTATTCGTTTTTTAATATATGATATCGGCAGGATGTGTCCTGTGCAACAGGAAGCCTTCCGGCCCATCCGGCTTTGAATGGGAATTTCGTCATGAGGCCTGTATCCTGCAATCGGGCGTATTTTTTGCGCCATCTGCGCCGGTGGCTGATGCTGGCGTTTTGCCTGTGGTTGCCCGCTGCGGCGCAGGCAGCGGAACTGATCATGTTCGAACAGGCCAATTGCGAATGGTGCGAAGCCTGGCGGGAGGAAATCGGTCCGATCTATCCCAAGACAGAGGAAGGCAGGCTGGCGCCTTTGCGCCGGGTGGATATTTTCGCTGAGCGCCCGGCGGATCTGGCTTTCGTCAGGGGCATTCGCTTTACGCCGACCTTTGTTCTGGTCGAAAAGGGACGGGAAATCGGCCGCATCACCGGCTATTCCGGCGAGGATTTCTTCTGGGGATATCTGGAAAAGCTGATTGCACGGCTCCGCTCGGCCCGGGATCGGCAGGTCAGTGAAACGCAGTAGCGTATGATCTGAAACCCAACAGGGAGGATATGCCCATGCTTCGTTTTCTGCTGACATTTTTCATGGTGCATGTTTTAGGAAGTGCCGGGATATCGATGCTTAAGCCGGCCCATGCCGAGGAAGAGGCGCTGGTAACGGTGAAGGTGATGTCGCCGGATCTGGCGATGAAGATGGCGCAGGCGGCGCTCGAGGCCTGCCGGGAACGCGATCTGCAGGTTGCCGTTTCAGTGGTGGACCGCTTCGGCGTCGTGCAGGTGACGATCCGCGATCGCTATGCCGGGGCGCATACGCCCGATACCGCCCTGCGCAAGGCCTGGACGGCCGTAAGCTTCCGTACCGATACCCGAACGCTGCAGGATATTTCCGAACCCGGTGCCCCATCCTCGGGCGTGCGCTTCGTGACCAATGCGCTGATGATCGGCGGCGGTGTGCCGGTCGAGGCGGGCGGCACGCTGGTCGGGGGTATCGGCGTTTCCGGCGCCCCGACGGGCGAACTGGATGAGGCCTGCGCCCGCGATGGCATCGCTGCCGTATCCGATGTGCTGGATTTTTAGCTCCGGCTGCTGGAAATACGGCCCGCATGCGGCAATCTGCGGGATTTACAACTGCGCGGAAATATGTTGATTGTTGCATCAATCAACATTAGCGAAATGGTGTGCAGCCCTTTTATTGCCGTATTGTCTGCGGAATATACAGGGCGAAGGCGGCACTGCCGTTTGCTTTCGCGTGAATTTTGAAGGATCGGTACCATGGCAGTAGCGGGACGGGTTGTCGGCGAATTTGAGGGGGATGACGGATCGCTGGCTTTTCCCGACGAAATGATGGACAGCGCCCAGGACGCCTGCTCCCTGCTCAAGGCCCTGGCTCATGAAAGCCGCCTGCTGATTCTCTGTCTGCTGGCCGAGGGGGAAAAACCGGTCACGGCATTGATGGAGGCGCTCGACATGCGCCAGCCCGCCGTCTCCCAGCAGCT
The DNA here is from genome assembly GCA_026992315.1 of Sneathiellales bacterium. GTDB lineage: Bacteria > Pseudomonadota > Alphaproteobacteria > Minwuiales > Minwuiaceae > JALXAG01. The sequence continues at coordinate 2,366 of JALXAG010000185.1, forward strand.
TGCACGGCTGCGCGCGGACAGGCTGGTCAATGCCCGTCGTGCCGGCAAGACCATATATTATTCCCTTGCCAATAACGAATCCCGCGAAATAATAAAACTGCTCTATAAGCTGTATTGCGCGAGATAAAAGGCGGCATTTGCGTATAACAGACCGCCCCGCGCTGGAGGAGGCGGGATGGAAGAACTTCCCACACCGGTCGTGGTTGCGGCTGCCGGTCTGCTTGGCGGTGCCGTGCTTGGTTTCACGGCCCGTTATACGCGTTTCTGCACATATGGCGCGATCGAGGATGCGCAGCTCGGCGGCGACTGGCGGCGCATGCGCGCCTGGGTGCTTGCAGTGGTGGTTGCCCTTGGCGCCACGCAGGGGCTGGATGCCGCCGGCATCATCGATATCGATCTTTCCGTTCATCTGCGCCCGCAATTCACCTGGCTGTCGCTGATCGCCGGCGGGCTGATCTTCGGTTATGGCATGGCCATGACCGGTACCTGCGCGCTGGGGACGCTGGTTCGCGCCGGCGGCGGCGATCTGCGCGGCGTCGTTGCCGCGCTGGTGGTCGGGGTCAGCGGTTACATGGCCATGCGCGGCCTGACGGGGATGCTGCGTTTTTACGGGCTCGATCCGGTGATGATTGCATTTGCCGAACGCGGCGATCAGGGGATAGACGCCCTGCTGGGGCTGTGGACGGGGGCGGGGCGGCCGTTCATGCGGGCATTGCTCAGCGGGCTGATCGTTGCCGCCGGTCTGTGGTGGTGTTTTCGCGACGGCGCCTTCCGCAAGGCACGCAGGCATTGGATCGGCGGCATCGTTTTCGGTGCGGTCATTGCTTACGGCTGGTGTGTCAGTGCCTTGCTCGGCGCGGACGAATTCGACCCCCAGCCCTTCGTTTCCTATGGCTTCGTGCGCCCGAGCGGCGAAACCCTCGTCTATCTGATGACCTATACGGGGGCCAGCGTCAATTTCGGCATTGGCGCCGTCGGCGGGGTTCTGATCGGGGCATGTCTTGCCGCCGTCATGCGTGGCGAATGGCGTCCGGATGCCTTTGACGGCGTAAGGGAAATGCGCCGTCATCTCATCGGCGCGTTTCTCATGGGCTTCGGTGGCATCACCATGCTGGGCTGTACCGTCGGACAGGGGATCACCGGCCTGTCCACCTTGTCGGCCGGCTCATTGCTGGCGGTGGCGGCGATGATCGCAGGCTCCCTGTTCGGCACCCGCGTGACGATCGAAGGTTCCTTCCGTGCGGCCGTTTTCGGCCCCCGCCTGACCGCATAGCCGGCTGCGGATGCCGGTCAGGGGGCGGCGGCTGTTGCTGGCCGGGGCGCATTGCGATAAAAGGGCGGCCTGAGCGATCAACAGTGTGGAGCGTGGCATGGCGTCCTATCAGTATGTCTATGTAATGAAGGGGCTGAACAAGACCTATCCGGGGGGGCGTCAGGTCCTGAAGGACATATGGCTGTCGTTCCTGCCGGGGGCGAAGATCGGCGTTCTGGGCAGCAACGGTGCCGGTAAATCGACTCTGCTGCGCATCATGGCCGGGATTGACAAGGAATATAACGGCGAGGCCTGGGCCGCCGATGGCGCGCGTATCGGCTATCTGGCGCAGGAACCCGAACTGGATCCGCAAAAGGACGTTCTGGGCAATGTGATGGACGGGTTGGGGGAAAAGAAAGCGCTGCTTGAGCGTTTCAATGCCATTTCCGCCCGTTTCGCCGAGGAGCTCTCGCCCGAGGAAATGGATGCGCTGATCGCCGAACAGGGGGAGCTGCAGGAAAAGATCGATGCCGCCGGGGCCTGGGACATCGACCGCGAGGCCGAAGTGGCGATGGAGGCGCTGCGCTGCCCGCCGGGCGATGCCGATGTCACCAAGCTTTCCGGCGGCGAACGGCGCCGGGTGGCCTTGTGCAAGCTGTTGCTGGAGAAGCCCGATCTTCTGCTGCTGGACGAACCGACCAACCATCTCGATGCGGAAACGGTGGCCTGGTTGGAACGCTATCTGGAGAATTACCCCGGCACCATTGTCGCCGTGACCCATGACCGGTATTTCCTCGACAATGTTGCGGGATGGATCCTCGAACTGGACCGTGGCGAGGGCATTCCCTTCGAGGGCAATTATTCCGGCTGGCTGGAGCAGAAGGAAAAACGTCTCGAACAGGAAAGCCGCGAACAGGCGGCGCGTCAGCGCACCCTGGCTCATGAGCTGGAATGGATCCGCCAGTCGCCCAAGGCCCGTCAGGCCAAGAGCAAGGCCCGCATCCGCGCTTACGAGGAACTTCTCGGCGATAGTACCGAGGAAGAGCGGCGCAAGGGCCAGATCTATATTCCGCCCGGGCCGCGTCTTGGCGATCTGGTGATCGAGGCGGAGCATCTGCAAAAGGGATTTGGCGATCGCCTGCTGATCGACGATCTCAGCTTCAAGGTGCCTGCGGGTGCCATTGTCGGCATTATCGGCCCCAACGGTGCGGGCAAAACCACGCTTTTCCGCATGATCACCGGTCAGGAACAGCCCGATGGCGGCAGCTTCCGCGTCGGCGATACGGTGAAGCTGGGTTATGTCGATCAAAGCCGCGATTCCCTCGATCCGGACAAAACGGTGTGGGAGGAAATTTCTGACGGGCTGGACATCGTGGTGCTGGGCAAGCGGGAAATGCCCTCGCGCGCCTATGTCGGCGCCTTTAACTTCAAGGGCAGCGATCAGCAGAAAAGGGTCGGCCAGCTATCGGGCGGCGAACGCAACCGCGTTCATCTGGCCAAGATGCTGAAATCGGGCGCCAATGTACTGTTGCTCGACGAACCGACCAACGATCTCGATGTCGATACGCTGCGCGCGCTTGAGGATGCCTTGCAGAGCTTTGCCGGCTCGGTGATGGTCATCAGTCATGACCGCTGGTTCCTCGATCGCATCGCCACACATATCCTCGCCTTCGAAGGAGACAGCCATGTGGAATGGTTCGAGGGTAATTTCCGCGATTACGAGGAAGACAAAAAACGTCGTCTCGGCGCTCAGGCGGTGGAACCGAAGCGGATCAAGTACAAGAAATTCCACATCAATTGAGGGGGGTGCCCTCCAGCCGTGACAGGCGTTGGGGAGCGCCGATCTCCCGCAGCAGCTTGGCGCGGATGGCCGTTGTGAAATCGTCGAAGGAGGCAGCCGGCATGGTGAAGCTGCCGGGGCCGCCGATGACGGTTTCGGCATAGAAGCGTTCCAGGCCGGGTTCTTCATCGAGAATGGTCAGGGCATTGATGGTGATGCCGGCGGCCAGCAGGCGCTGGCGCGCCGCCGCCGGCGGTCGCGGGTCGGTATTGCTGCCATCGCCGGATATATCGATAATGCGGCGCCTGGCCCTGTAGGGCAGGGCGGTAAAGATTTGCGCGGTCGCCCTCAGCATGGCGGTGATCGAGGTGCCGCCGCGAAAGTAGCGCGGCGTGTTGCGGATATCGCGGGCCAGGGCCCGGGCCTCGATGCCATTGCCGATCAGCCGCCAGCCAATGACCAGTTTCTGTTCATGGGCGCCCGACCATTGCAGCAGCGCAACGGCAATGCGGCGGTTGGGCCCCCCGACGATGGCGGCGATCAGCGCGGGATGTTCGAAAGCGGCGGCAAGGCCGCGCATCTGCAGATCGAACTCGTTGAAATCGATGCTGGCGGAAGCATCGATGGCAAGCAGCAACGCCACATCGGCCGCTGCGGGACGGGCGGATGCCTTCCGGAACAGGAAAGAGGGAGCCAGGAGAAGAAATGCCGCCAGTGCGGCTGCGGCGCAAGGGCTGTTCCTCAACGGCATTTTCAGCGCCAGCAGCCGACACGCACGATGAAGCGTTCCGCGGCCTTCAGAATGCTGGCGCTGTCGCCGCCGGGCAGGGCCGGGCTGTCGCTGTAGGCGATGCGGACGCCGTTTCTGTCGAGAAAGTCCTCGATGGCGATATTGCGGATGGCAATGGCGGTATCCTCGGGCAAGGTGCCGGTTTTCTTCAGCATTGCCGGCACGTCGATCTGGGCGTAGACGATGCCCATGACATTGCCTTTTTCATCGATCACCGGGCCGCCGCTGTTGCCGGCGCGCACATCGGCGGTAATCAGAAAACGCGGGCCGAGCAGATAGGCCGGACGGTCGACCCGCACCTGTCCGGGCGAGATCTGCGGCACTGTCGGGGCGATGGCGCCGAGATTGGGATAACCCAGCAGGTTGGCCACCTCCCCATTGCGTGGCAGGGCGGGATGGCGGAAGGAAACGGTCGGTACGTTGCGCGCCGTGGTTTCCAGCAGGGCCAGATCGATTTCCCGGTCGGTGGCAAGGACCCGTGCCTGAAAAATCGTGCCGTCCGGGCGGCGGATGGTGCGCAATGCACAATTGGCGATGACGTGATTATTGGTCAGCACCTTGCCCTCGGGGGTGATGAAAAAGCCGGTGCCGATCATCTTCAGCCGGCGGCCCTTGGCGAAGGCCGGTTTCTCGCTGCGGTTCAGGGATTGACGGATGGCGGCGAAACGCCGCCGTTTGGCGGCTTCGGCCTCCTTGTCCGAAACGACCTCCCCCCGGCAGGCGCCGGCGGTCAGGCGCAGCACGATGTCGCGGTCGGGATCGCGGCAATAGACGATTGCGGCCGTATCGGCGCCCTTGCCGTGGGCGGGATCTGCGCCATGGGCAGGGGTAAACGCCGCCCATGCCGGGAACATCGTGATGGCGAACAGGAAGGTCCCTGCCCGGATTGCGCTAGTCACGGAAATTGATGAACTGCAACGGTTGTTCAATGTCCAACCCCTTGAGCAGAGCGATGACAGACTGCAGATCGTCCCGTTTCTTGCCGCTGACACGCAGCTCGTCGCCCTGAATGGCCACCTGCACCTTGATTTTCGACTGCTTGACTTCCTTGACCAGGCGGCGGGCGAGATCGCGGTCGATGCCTTCGCGGATATGCACCTGCTGGCGTACGGACTGGCCGGCCGCCTTTTCCGCTTCCCGGAAGTCGAGAACCCCCGCATCGACCTTGCGCCGGGCCAGATGACCCTTGAGCAATTCCTGCATCTGCTTCAGTTTCAGATCGTCATCGGCACGGATGGTGATGACTTCCCCGTCGCGTTCCAGATCGCAATTGCTGCCCTTGAAATCGTATCGCTGGGCGATTTCGCGCTTGACGCCATTGATGGCGTTGTCGACTTCGGGCATTTCGGTGCGGGATACGACATCGAAAGAGGGCATCGGACTCCATCCATTACGCTGATGAGTTGAAATGACTGCAGCGCAACAGAATAACGGAAATCAGATGACGGGTCCATGGGCGGGCATTACCGCCTGCACCTGCCGATGATTTGTCAGGGGAACAAGGTTCCGAAGGGAAAATCCGCAAGGTGCGCCCATGCGCAGCTTCAGCGCCGTGTCGCCCCGGCATCGTGCAGGCGATTGGCCATTTCCAGCATCATCATCAGCCATGGAAAGGGGAAAAGGATGGAGGCAATCAGCACGGTCAGCCAGCCGCCATATCCTATCCGGGTGACAAGCCATGCCGTATCGTCGCCGAGAATCATAATGGTAAGGGCGCCGAGCCAACAGGCGGAAAGAACGGTCAGGACGATGGAGCGCCGGTACAAACGGCGCCATTTACGCTGCTGAGCCTTGCCCGCTGTCGGGGCATCGATGTGATGTGCCGGCATGATCTGGGCCATATCGGGATACCTGTCGTAAAGCTTTCCGTAAGGGCGGAAAGATCCCCCGGATCAACCAACCCATACGAATGTATAGCATCTTTAGATATATTTTTAAAGATAATGTTAAAGGCGCGTGGCTTATGTGAACCGTAGCCGCCGATCCATCATTGGGTGTGAGTGGCCCCCGGACGGCAATTGCCGTGTATGGTTTTCGCGGCATTCAGTCGTCGAGGGGCAGCGGGTCGAGATGCCGCCCGGCCGCGCTCAGTTTTTCGCGGGCCTGTTCGTCTTCGAGCATATCGCGGCGCAGAAAGGCCAGCGCCAGATTTCCGGCGCCGCTGCGGAGCTGCCCGGCGGGCTTGCCGTCACAAAGAATATCGGTGCCCGGCGGTGGCGGCGGGGCATCGTCGAAGGCGACGGCCCGCAGACAGCGGCGGATGGTGGCACGGTATTTCATCCGTGCCGTCAGTTCCTGGCCGATATAGCAGCCTTTGTCGAAGCTGACGCCATGCAGGCGTTCGAAACCGGCCTCCAGAATATAGGTCTTTTCGACCAACAGATCGCGGCTGCCGTCGGGAACGGCATGGCGGATGCGCAGTTTTTCATATGTTTCGCGCGGCAGGGGGCCGGTCAGGTACTGGCGCAGGGCCGTTTCGTCCCGCGGGCGCAATACGGCCCGCCATCCCAGGGCCGGATGGCGGGGGTCGGGTGTGACGATGGCCCCAGGGCAGGCTTCCCGCAGGATGGCGACAGTCTTCTCATCGGCAAAGGGGAGGGCATGAATGTGCATTTCCCCGCCCGCATTTTCGATTTCCACGGCGGCACGCAGACGGTAAAGGCAGAGGCGGCGGGCAAGGTCATCGATACGTTCGCCTTCGCAATCGAGGAGGAGAGCATCCTCATGCTCGTAAATCAGGAAATCGAACAGATATTTTCCCTGCGGGGTCAGCAATGCGGCATAGAGCGCCGCGCCAGGCCGCAGCCGGGCAATATCGTTGGTGATGAGCCCCTGCAGAAAATCCCGCCGGTCGGGGCCGGAGATGCGCAGGATGGCACGTTCCTCAAGCAACAGATGGGCCGTGCTGTCGTTCATGATGTCCCTTCCGCCCTTTTCGTGTGCATCACATCCTAATCCGCCTTCGGGTTTTCCGTGGCTGCCATGGTTCTGGCTCTAGAGCTATGTCAGCGGCGCGCGGTTGGCAAGCCCGTCCGCCTCTGGGATGCGGCGCGGAAAAAATGCTATCCTGCCCGTCCGAACGATCAGCAGACCATAATATCAAGCCGATGGATGGAGGGGGAAAATGAAAATCCGTGCGGCCGTGCTGCGGCAGATGCATCGACCGAGGCCTTATGATGAAAGCCGCCCGCTTGGAATCGAGACATTGACGCTGGACCCTCCCGGCGAAGGCGAAGTGCTGGTCAGGATCGCGGCGGCGGGGCTGTGTCATTCGGACCTGTCGGTGATCGACGGCAACCGTCCGCGCCCGCTGCCGATGGCGCTGGGCCATGAAGGGGCGGGGGTGGTCGCCGCCACGGGGCCGGGCGTACGCGATTTTGCCGTCGGCGATCACGTCGTGCTGGTCTTCGTGCCGAGCTGCGGCCGTTGCCGCCCCTGTCTGGAAGGGCGTCCCGCCCTGTGCGAACCCGCCGCCGCCGCCAATGGCGCCGGCACCCTGATCGGCGGCGGGCGGCGCCTGCACGATGAAAACGGCGATCCGGTCAATCATCATCTCGGGGTTTCCTGTTTTGCCGATCACGCCGTGGTTTCGCAGAATTCCCTGGTGAGGGTCGACAAACGCCTGCCTCTGGATCTGGCTGCGGTTTTCGGCTGCGCGGTGCTGACCGGTACCGGCGCCGTGCTGAATACCGCCGGTGTCCGTCCCGGCGAGGATGTCGCCGTCATCGGTTTGGGCGGTGTCGGCCTGGCCGCGGTTCTGGGCGCGGTGCTTGCCGGGGCGCGGCGTATCTTCGCCGTCGATCTGCTGGCCGATAAACGCGATCTCGCCCTTTCGCTGGGGGCGACCGATGCCATCGATCCGCTGCAGGAGGATGCCGTCGAAGCCTTGCGCGGATTGAGCGATGGCGGGGTTCATCACGCGATCGAGACGGCGGGCAGCGTTAAGGCATTGGAATTCGCCTATGCCGTTACGCGCCGCGGGGGGCAAACGGTTACGGCCGGGCTGGCCCATCCCGATCACACCCTGCCCCTGCAGCAGGTATCGCTGGTGGCCGAGGAGCGCACGCTGAAGGGCAGCTATATCGGCAGTTGCGTGCCCGGGCGCGATCTGCCCGATTATCTGGCACTGTACGAGGCGGGCCGTCTGGCGGTGGACCGGCTGATCAGCCATCGCCTGCGCCTTGAGGAAATCAATGAGGGGTTCGAGCGCCTGGCCAGCGGCGAGGCGATCCGCCAGGTTGTGGTTTTCGACGATTGAAGCACGGAGGCGATGCCGGAAAGGTGGGTCAGCCATCTTGCCGGATCGGCGATTTGTTTCACGGGAAAGCATATCGAAAAATGATCCTTTCCGGGGCCGCGCCGCTTTGGCTAAAAAACGTGCTTTTTTCGGCATCCCTGCTCTAGGTCATTGATTTTCAACAATTTTGCGACACCCTCTATGGAAAACCATATGAGGGAACCGGCTATGTCAGTCTTTAGCGAAACCAGTTTCGACGATCATGAGCAGGTCGTCTTCTGCCATGACCGCGACAGCGGTCTGAAGGCGATTATCGCCATTCACGATACCACGCTCGGCCCGGCGCTCGGCGGCTGCCGCATGTGGCCCTATGCCAGCGACGATGAGGCCTTGAACGATGTTCTGCGCTTGTCGCGCGGCATGACGTATAAGGCGGCGATTTCCGGTCTCGATCAGGGGGGCGGGAAATCGGTGATTATCGGCGATCCGCGCAAGGACAAATCGCCGGCGCTGTTTCAGGCGCTGGGCCGTTTTGTCGAAAGTCTCGGCGGGCGCTATATCGTGGCCGAGGATGTGGGCATCACCGTTGCCGATATGGATGAGGTCGAGCGCATCACCGATCATGTCGCCGGCACCACCGCCAAATCATGCGGCGATCCTTCCCCCGGCACGGCCTGGGGCGTGATGCACGGCATGCGCGCCGCCATCCGCCACAAAATGGGCAAGGACAGTCTGGAAGGGCTGACCGTGGCCGTGCAGGGGCTGGGCCATGTCGGCATGTATCTGTGCCAGTTCCTGCACGAGCGCGGCGTCCGCCTCGTTGTTGCGGATATCCAGAAGGATGCGGTGGCCGAAGCCATGAAACGCTTCGGCGCCCGTGCCGTTTCCACCGACCGGATCATGTCCGAGGAGGCGGATATCTTCGCCCCCTGTGCCCTGGGCGCGGTGCTGAACGACGAAACCATTCCCCGGCTCGGCGCGCCGATCGTCGCCGGTTCGGCCAATAATCAGCTTGCCGAGGATCGGCATGGCGAAATGCTGCGCGATGCCGGCATTCTCTACGCGCCCGACTATGTCATCAATGCCGGTGGCGTGATCATCATCAGCCATGAGGGCCCCGGCTTCGACCGCAAGCGGGCCATGGACCACGTTGCCGGAATTTATGACACGCTGATCGAGGTGTTCACCCGGGCGGAAAAGGAAAATGCGCCGACCAGCGAGATCGCCGATGCCATGGCGCGCGAACGCATTGCGGCGGCGCGGCGCAAGCGCCATGCCTATTTCCCGACGGCGCACGATGTGGCAGGCCATCAGCCCAAGGGCATGTATGCCTGAGCGGCGGCAGGGCCGTTGCCGATCCGTCTGCAAACATGGCAGGGCCGGGGATTGCCTCCGGCCCTGTCTCGTTTTCCATTACCGCATTCGATCTTAACCGCCTCTTTCAGCGGCGCGGACCATTGATCGGGCGGTTTTCCGTCCAGTCATAGGTTCCGCGGTCGCGTTCATCGACCGCCTGCTTCCAGCCGACCGCCTCGGCGCGTTTCTTGAAATTGATTCCTTCCGGCGAATGGCGGGTGATGCCGTCGAATATGGTGGCCAGACGCTGGGTTTGAGCCAGTCCCATGGCCTCGATCGCCTGATTGATGACCATTTTCTGCATCATCAGCTGATTGACCGGCACCGTGGCGATGCGTTCGGCCAGGGCTTCGGTCTCCTGATCGAGATCGGCGGCGGGAACCGCCTTCAGCACCAGGCCCATGCGTTCCGCCTCGGCCCCGCTGATCCGATCGCCGGTGAACATCATCCGTTTGGCCTTTTCCGCCCCAAGCCGGTAGACCCACATCGCCGTGGTCGGACAGCCCCAGACCCGCGCCGGCATATAGCCGATCTCCGCATCTTCCGCCATGACGACCAGATCGCAGCACAGGGCGATGTCGGAACCGCCCGCGACGGCATAGCCGTGCACCTTGCAGATCACCGGTTTATGCGATCGCCACAAGGACATGAAGTGATCGGTATTGGCCGACATGAAGGCATAATCCTTCATCGGATCCCAGGGCATGTCCTGGGTGGCCTGGCCGTTGCCGTTGCCTTCGGCATAATAGGCAAGGTCGTATCCGGCGCAGAAGGCCGGTCCGTTTCCGGAAAGGACGATGACATGAATATCGGGATCGGCATTGGCCTCGGTCACGGCGGATGACAGCAGGGCGGGAAGCTCGTCATCGATGGCGTTCATCACATCCGGCCGGTTCAGGATAATGCGGCCGATGCGGCCGGTTTTTTCGTAAATGACCTTGGCCATTGCATTTTCTCCCTCATGCTGACGGGGCCGTTGTCTGGTTCGCAACGGGCGCCGTCCCGGTACAGGTTACGGAAAACCGAATAAATGAATGCAAGTTCATTCATACATAACACGACCGATCCGGGGATCGGCGGGATTTTTGTTTTGCCTTCGCCCCGTCGATCGCTTAGGGGAAGGGATGACGCATAATCGGCAGGGGCGCGTCCCCGGATGAAGGCATGGACATCATGGCGGATAAAACCCTTTCGGCACTGGTTGTTTGTCATAACGAGGAAGCGCAGCTTGACGACTGTCTGCGTCCTCTTGCCTTTGCCGATGAAATCGTCGTGGTTCTGGACCGCTGCACCGACCGTTCGGCTGAAATCGCCCGCGCCCATAATGCCAAAATCATCGAAGGCGCATGGGAAATCGAAGGGCCGCGCCGCAATGCAGGGATCGCCGCCTGTACGGGGGACTGGATCCTCGAAGTCGATGCCGATGAGCGCGTCAGCGAGGCCCTGGCCGAGGAAATCCGGCAGGCGATTGCCGGGGCCGATGGCGGGTATTTCCGCATTCCCTTCGACAATTATATCGGCGACCACCGGGTCCGCTATGGCTGGGGCGGGGCCTGGGGGGTCGGCTCGGCGGTGCGCCTGTTCGCCCGTGGCCATAAAGTCTGGGGCGATCAGCGCATTCATCCGAAGGTCGATCTGAAAGGGCCGGATAACGGGCGGCTGCGTCAACGCATGATCCATTATGTCGACCGCAATGTCTCGGATATGATCCAGCGTCTCGATCGCTATACCAGCGCCCGGGCCGCCGATCTGCGCCAGTCGGGGGATATCGGCAGTTTCGCCAATAATTTCAGGCGCATGTTCTCGCGTTTCTATAAATGCTTCATCGCCCGCAAGGGATATCGGGAAGGATATTACGGCTTCCTCATTGCCCTGATGGCCGGCTTGTATCCCATTCTTTCGCATCTGAAGGCCCGCCTCGATGACGGGGAATGACCTTCCTGCCGTCGCGCAGGTGATCGCCAGCCGCGGCGATGGCGGGGCAGAAGCCTTTTTTGTCCGCCTTGCCGTGGCCCTGGCCGAAGCGGGGCTGCCTCAGCATCTGATCGTACGCCAGGGGGGCGCGGTGGAGAAAAAATTGCGCGAGGCGGGGATCGAACCGGTTGCCCTGCCGTTTCGCGGTCTGGCGGATATCGCCAGCCGCTGGCGCCTGTGGCGCTATCTGCGCCATCATCGCCCGGCGGTGGTATTGGGCTGGATGGGGCGGGCGACGCGCATGATCCCGTCCGGAAGCTGGGTGCGCGCCGCCCGTCTCGGCGGTTATTACGACCTGCGCCATTACCGCCATTGCAATTATCTGATCGGCAACACGCCGGATCTCTATCATCGTTTTGCCAATCATGGCTGGGAAGAGAGGCGGATCGCCTTCTTGCCCAACTTCATTGACGCGGAAGCGGCGGTACCGGCGGATCGCGCGGCGTTGGGCACGGCGCAGGAAACACCGGTGCTGCTGGCCGTGGGCCGGTTGCATCCTGTGAAGGGTTTCGACCGTCTGATTGCGGCGCTGCCTGCCGTGCCGGGGGCGGTGCTGTGGCTGGCGGGCGAAGGACCGGAAGAAGCGACCCTGCGCCATCAGGCCGCGGCGCTGGGCGTGGCGGAGCGGGTGCGTTTTCTTGGTTGGCGTCAGGATATCGCCGCCCTGATGGCGGCGGCCGATCTGCATGTGGTGACGTCGCGGCGCGAGACCCTAGGCAACACGATTCTGGAAGCCTGGGGGCAGAACTGCGCCGTTCTCGCCTGCCCGTCGCCGGGGCCGGAATGGCTGATCGGGGAAAGCGGCGGCGGGGTATTATGCGCGGGGGAAGCGGCGGCGCTGGCCACCGCCATCAATGCCTTGCTCGCCGATGCCGCGCGGCGGCGGGCATTGGC
>JALXAG010000186.1 GCA_026992315.1 Sneathiellales bacterium
GTGGTGGGGTATGATTTCGCCTTTGGCCGGGGGCGCGCCGGCACGCCGGAAACCCTGAGCGAACATGGCAAGGCCGCCGGGTTCGGCGTTTCCGTGGTCGCCCCCGCCGGAGACGGCCATGAAGTCTATTCCTCGACCCGCATCCGCGAACATCTGCGCCAGGGCCGGCCGGAGGAGGCGGCGTCCATGCTCGGCCATTACTGGTTCATTGCCGGGCGCGTGCTCCATGGCGACGCCCGCGGCCGCCAGATCGGTTTTCCCACCGCCAATCTCGGCTTAGGCGATTATCTGCGCCCCAAATACGGCGTTTATGCCATCCGGGCTTCCTTCGAGGAGGGGCCATGGACCGACGGGGTCGCCAATATCGGCATCCGCCCCAGCTTCGATGGCGACGCGCCCCTGCTCGAAGCGCATTTGTTCGATTTTTCCGGCGATCTTTACGACGGTCATCTGACGGTTGCCATGACCGCCTTTCTGCGTCCGGAACGTCGTTTCGCCGGGCTGGACGAGTTGAAGGCGCAGATCGCGCGCGACGGCGAGGCCGCCCGCGCCGCGCTGGCGGCGGTTCCCTCCTGGTCCGGGCCGATACCGCGTCCGCTGCGGAGCTGATGAGGAAAATCGCGGCACGGCCCCTCGACAGCGTCCGGAGCACCTGTTAAACAGCATGTTGGCTCGGATCAGGCAGAATTTGGCAATGACGGACCCGGATAACAGACAGCATCGGCACAAAAGCGGCGCAGGCGCCATCGCCTTGTGCACCGCCCTGCCCGATGTCGCGGATCCGCGAATTACGGGCCCGGTCCTCGGTTGAGGGCCGGGATAAGGCGCATCCGCCGTCCAGCCGTTTCTCATTCCGCATGCTATCGAAAGAATCCCCATTATCATGAGCACCGATTATAAAGCGACACTGTTTTTGCCGCGCACCGACTTTCCCATGCGCGGCAATCTGCCCAAGCGCGAACCCGATCATCTGAAACGCTGGGCGGAAATGGATCTCTATGGCCGCCTGCGCGAGGAATCCCGCGGTCGGGAGAAATTCGTCCTTCACGATGGCCCGCCCTATGCCAACGGCAATCTGCATATGGGCCATGCCATGAACAAGGTGTTGAAGGATGTGATCAACCGCTTCCAGCAGATGCAGGGCAAGGATGCCCCCTACGTGCCGGGCTGGGACTGCCACGGCCTGCCGATCGAATGGAAGATCGAGGAAAAATACCGCAAGAAGGGCCGCAGCAAGGACGATGTTCCGGCGGTGGAATTCCGCCGCGAATGCCGCGAATTCGCCGAATACTGGATCGATGTCCAGCGCGAGGAATTCAAGCGTCTGGGCGTTATCGGCGATTGGGACAACCCCTATACGACCATGGCCTTCGATGCCGAGGCGCAGATCGTGCGGGAGCTTTTGAAATTCCTCATGGACGGCAGCCTGTACAAGGGGGCCAAGGCGGTAATGTGGTCGGTGGTGGAAAAGACCTCTCTGGCCGAGGCGGAGATCGAGTATCACGACCATGTTTCCAATACGATCTTTGTCCGCTTCCCCGTTCAGCCCGGCCAGGATCCGGCGCTCGAGGGCGTGGATGTGGTCATCTGGACCACGACCCCCTGGACCATGCCGGGCAACCGCGCCGTCGCCTATAAGGGCGATATCGCCTACGGCATTTACGAGGTGACGGTGGCGGGCGATACGGCGCTGGCGGTGCCGGGCGACAAGCTGCTGCTGGCCGATGATCTGGCCGAATCCGTGTTTGCCGAGGCGGGCGTCGATGGCTGGAAACGTCTGGGCGATGCCCCCGCGCTGGAAGGGGTGGTGCTGTCCCATCCGCTGGCGGCGCTGGGCTTCAACCATGAAGTGCCGCTGCTGGAGGCTGATTTCGTCACCACCGATCAGGGCACGGGGCTGGTTCATGTCGCTCCCGGCCATGGCGCGGACGACTATGAGCTCGGCCGCAAGCACGGTCTCGAAGTGCCGGATACGGTCGATGAGGGCGGGCTGTTCTACGATCATGTGCCGCTGCTGGCCGGCCAGCATGTCTTCAAGGCCGATCCCGTGGTGATCGATGCCCTGAAGGCGGCGGGAAGACTGCTGGCCCATGGCAAGATCAACCATTCCTATCCCCATTCCTGGCGCTCCAAGGCGCCGCTGATCTTTCGCGCCGCGCCGCAATGGTTCATCTCGATGGACAAGAACGGCCTGCGCGAAAAGGCGCTGGCGGCGATCGAGGCGACGGACTTTTACCCGCCCTCCGGCAAGGCCCGCCTTTACGACATGGTCGCGAAAAGGCCCGACTGGCTGGTGTCCCGTCAGCGCGCCTGGGGGGTGCCGATCACCGTTTACGTCCATCGCGAAACCGGCGAGCCCCTGCGCGATGAGAAGGTCAACCGGCGTATCGTCGAGGCGATCGAGGCCGAAAGCTGCGATGCGTGGTTCACCTCCGATGACGCGCGTTTCCTGGCCCCCGATTACGATCCGGCCGATTACGAGAAGGTGACCGATATTCTCGACGTCTGGTTCGATTCGGGCTCGACGCACAGCTTCGTGCTGGAAAAACGTCCGGAACTGTCCTGGCCCGCCGATCTGTATCTGGAGGGGACGGACCAGCATCGCGGCTGGTTCCATTCCTCGTTGCTGGAGGCCTGCGGCACCCGCGGCCGTGCCCCGTATAAGGGGGTTCTGACCCACGGTTTCCTGCTGGATGCCGAAGGGCGGAAAATGTCCAAATCCATCGGCAACACCATCACCCCGCAGCAGATCATCAAGGATTTCGGCGCCGATATCCTGCGTCTGTGGGTCGTTGCCTCCGATTATACCGAGGATCTGCGCATCGGCACCGAGATCATGCGCAGCCATGCCGATACCTACAGGCGTTTTCGCAACACCCTGCGTTATCTTCTCGGCAATCTCGACGGTTTCAGCGAGGAGGAGCGCCTGCCCGCCGACCGGATGCCGGAACTGGATCGCTGGGTCCTGCATCGCCTGGCAGAACTCGATGCGCTGGTGCGCAAGGCCGGCAGCGAATACGATTTCCACAGCATCTATGTGGCGCTGAACAATTTCTGCACCCTGGATCTGTCGGCCTTCTATTTCGACATCCGCAAGGATGCGCTGTATTGCGATGGGGCGGATTCGCTTCGCCGCCGTGCCGCGCGTACGGTGCTGGACGAGGTTTTCTCGCGCCTGAGCGCCTGGCTGGCACCGATCCTCTGCTTCACGGCGGAGGAGGCCTGGCTGGCCCGTCATGGCGGCGAGGCCGACAGCGTGCATCTGCGCCTGTTCCCGGAAACGCCGTCCGCATGGCGCGATGATGCGCTGGCGGCGAAATGGCAGCGTATCCGCGCCGTCCGTCGGGTGGTGACCGGGGCGCTGGAAATCGAGCGTCGCGAAAAACGCATCGGTTCCAGCCTTCAGGCCCGCCCGCATATCTGGGTGGATGCCGAAACGGCGGCCATTCTCGACGGGGTCGATATCGGCGAATTGTGCATCACCTCGGGCGCGGTGCTGGAGGCGGGCGAAGGGCCTGCCGATGCCTTCCGGCTGGAAGAGGTGCCCGGTGTCGCGGTGCTGCCGTCGCTGGCCGAAGGCGAGAAATGCGCCCGCTGCTGGATGATCGGCGAGGATGTCGGCCGCGACGATCGCCACCCCGATCTTTGCCGGCGTTGCGCCGCCACATTGAGCGGGGCCTTGGCCGAGGCATGAGCAAAGGGCGTGCAGACGGGCGGAAAGTGCTGTTGGCGGGGCCGCTGGCAGCCTTGGCCGCCCTGGGCGCGGATCAGCTTTTCAAGGCATGGCAGATCGCGTTTTTCGCCGCCCGCGGCGACCAGCCGGTCGAAGTCGTGCCCTTTTTCAATTTTGTCATGGTCTGGAACCGCGGCGTCAGTTTCGGGGCCTTTGCCCAGGGCGGCGATGGCGGGCGCTGGCTTCTGATCGCGGTTACCGCCGCGATCACCGTGGCGGTGACGGTCTTCATGCTGCAATCGCGCCGGCGGTGGAGCGCCATGGGCTATGGCCTTATCGCCGGCGGGGCCATGGGCAATATCGTCGACCGCCTGCTGCGCGGGGCGGTGGCGGATGGTTTCGACTTTCATGTCGGCAACTGGCACTGGCCCGCCTTCAACCTGGCCGATACTTCGATTTTCATTGGCGCGGCGCTGCTGATCATCATCTCCTTGTTTCCGGCAGCGGATAAGCATAAATAAGAGGGCAAGGCGAAGCGGGCATGGCGAGAGGCGGCAGGCACAGATGAACGGCAAGCGGAAGGAAGGACCCAATCCGGTGACACCGGCGGCGCTGCGTCTGACGGTGCTGCGCGGGGCGGTGATGGGGCTTGCGCTCTTCTCGCTCGGCGCCTGCGAGGGCGTGCGCGAGGAGCTGGGCCTGAACAAACGCGCACCCGATGAGTTCGCCGTTGTCGCCAAGGCGCCTTTGGTGCTGCCGCCGGATTTCAAGCTGCGCCCGCCGGCACCGGGCACCCGCCGCCCGCAGGAAGCCTCGCCGACGGAACAGGCACGTCGTCTGCTGACCAAACGGGCGCCGCTGGATACTTCCGATCTCAGCCCCGGTGAGGCGGAACTGCTGAAAATCGCCGGGGCGGAACGGGCCGATCCGCAGATCCGCCGCATTCTCGATGAAGAGACGTCCCTGCTGATCAAGGAGGATCAGAGCTTTGCCGACCGGCTGATCTTCTGGCAGAAGCAGCCGCCCTTCGGCACTGTCGTCGATGCGGCAAAGGAAAAGAAACGTCTGCAGGAAAACGCCGCCACCGGCGCGCCGGTGACCAAGGGTGAAACGCCTTATATCAAACGGCGCAAACGGGCGATTTTCGAAGGCCTGTTCAACTGAAACCCGGCATCTGCCCGCCGCCCGGCAGTGAGCGCCGGCGAGGCGTGTTCCTGCCGGCGCATCGCCTTGTTTCCGCCAAAATGATCGCCATTAACTGTGCCCTTGTCGTTATGCCCGCTTTTGCCCGAGTGACGGGAAAGCGGCGCGCTGACAATCCGCTTGGGCGCCGTTCGCCAGCCCGGTATCCGTTTTTTGGGAAGCGGCAGGGTTTTTTAAGGGGAAGGATCGCATGGGATCTGCATGGCTTTCTGTCGGTCGGATGTTCGGGAATTTCCGCATTCCGGCATTGCTTGTTCTGGCGCTGCTGCCGGTCATGGCGGCGGTGGAGGCGCGTGCCGGGCTGTTCAATCCGTTCATCGGCAAATTGGAAAACGGCATGCGGGTTGTGGTGATCGAGGATCATCGCGCCCCCGTCGTGACCCATATGGTGTGGTATGGCATCGGCGGTGCCGATGAAGCACCGGGAGAGGCAGGGCTGGCCCATTATCTCGAACATCTGATGTTCAAGGGCACGAAGCGCTTTCCCGCGGGGGTGTTTTCGCGCGTCGTTGCCGAAAACGGCGGTCAGGAAAACGCCTTCACCACCCATGATTATACCGCGTATTTCCAGAATATCGCGGCGGATAAGCTGCCTCTGGTCATGGAAATGGAAGCCGATCGCATGAGCAATCTCGTTCTGAGCGATGAAGATGCGGAAACCGAAAAGCAGGTGGTGATCGAGGAACGGCGCCTGCGCACCGACAGCCAGCCCTATGGCCAGTTCCGCGAACAGATGCAGGCGGTACAGTATCTTGCCTATCCCTATCGGATTCCGGTGATCGGCTGGCAGCATGAGATCGAGGCGCTGAACAAGGACAAGGCCCTGGCCTTCTACCGGAAATATTATGCGCCCAACAATGCCACCCTGATCGTTGCCGGCGATGTAAGGCCCGAAGAGGTGATGAAGCTGGCGCGCAAATATTACGGCGTCATAGCCGCCCGCCCCCTGCCCGCGCGCCTGCGCCCGCAGGAACCGCCGCAGCGGGCGGCGCGGCGGGTCGAATTTTCCGATCCGCGCCTGTCGGTGCCGAGCTGGCAGCGCGGCTATATCGCCCCTTCCGCCCTTTACGGGGAGACCCGTTTCGCCCTGCCTCTCGTCGTCCTGGCTGAGGTGCTGGGCGGCGGCACCACCAGCCGCCTGTATCGGGAACTGGTGGTGAAGAAGGGCATCGCGGCCTATGCCGGGGCCTCATACGATGAAAACCGCAAGGGACCGTCGCTGTTTCATGTCTATGCCCGCCCGCGCGGCAAGGCCGGAATCGGCGATATCGAGCGGGCCATGGACGATATCATCCGCGATATCCTGGAAAACGGCGTCAGCGAGGCCGAGGTCAAACGCGCCCGCGACAGTCTGGCTGCCAATGCCATCTATGCCCGCGACAGCCTGGCGGCGGCGGCACGCAGTTTCGGCGAGGGGCTGGCCATCGGTCTGTCCGTCGATGACATCGACAACTGGCCGGCGCGCATCCGCGCGGTGACGGCTGCACAGGTCAATGAGGCGGCGCGCGCCGTTCTGCGGGCTGAAGGCTCCGCCACGGGCATTGCCCGCCCGGCACCGAAATCCTGATCCGAAGGGGGATATGATGATCCGGACGATGATCGCCGCGCTGCTGCTGTTCGCCATCGCCCTGCCCGCCCAGGCGATGGGAAGGATCGAAAAAATCGTCAGCCCGTCGGGCATTACAGCCTGGCTGGTTCATGAACCCAGCATTCCGATCATTGCGCTCGAAGCCTATTGGGACGGGGGATCCCGCCTCGACCCCAAGGGGCGGGAGGGACTGGCCAATATGGTTTCCGGCCTGCTCGACGAAGGGGCGGGGGATTTATCCTCCGAAGCCTTTCAGCTTCGCCTGCAGGAAACGGCGACACAGCTTTCCTTCGATGCGGGGCGCGACAGTTTCACCGCCAGCATGCGTGCCCTGTCGCAGAACCGCGATGCGGCCTTTTCGCTGTTGGCCAAGGCCCTGCAGGCGCCGCGTTTCGATGAAGGGCCGGTGGAACGCATCCGCGGACAGATTATCAGCGGCCTGCGCGCCCGCGCGCGCGATCAGCGCGAACTGGCCCGCCGCGCCCTTTATGAAACCGCTTTCGGCGATCAGCCCTATGCCCGCCCCGTCGAGGGAACGGAGCAAAGCGTCGCCGCGATCACCCGGGAGGATCTGACCGGCTTCGTCCGCCGCCGTCTGGCGCGCAATAACCTGACCCTGGCGGTGGTCGGGGATATTACGGCGGCGGAACTCTCCGATCGGCTGGAGCAGGTCTTCGCCCCCTTGCCTGCAAAGGCGGCGGGGCCCGATACGGGGATGCAGAAGGTTCTGGGCGGCGGGGTTCTGCGGCAGATCGATTACGATACGCCGCAAAGCCAGATCTATATCGGCTTTCCCGGCCTGATGCGCGACGATCCCGATTTCGATGCCGCCCGGGTGATGACCTATATCCTCGGCGGCAGCGGGCTGACGTCGCGCCTAGGGCAGGAGGTGCGGGAGAAGCGCGGCCTGACCTATTCGATTTTCGCCGCCCAGGTGCCGATGAAGAAATCGGCGCTTTATCTGATCGGCTTTTCCTCCGCCAATAAAACGGTGGCCGAAGCGCTGGCCGTGACACGGCGCGAACTGCTGCGTCTGCGCGATCGGGGGGTCAGCGCGAAGGAGCTGAAGGCGGCGAAAACCTATCTCAACGGCTCCTTCCCCTTGAGCATGTCATCCAATGCCAGCATTGCCCGGCTGCTGATCGCCATTCAGGTCAATAATCTGGGCATCGATTACATCCGCCGCCGCCCGCAACGGATCAACGCCGTGACCGCAGAGGACATCGCCCGCGTGGCCGCTCGTCTGTTCGACATGAAGAAAATGTTCGTCATTGCCGTTGGCCGCCCCGAAGGCGATCTGAAGGCGGTGCTGAAGGCCGCCCCCTGAACCGGCAGACTTATCGCGCCGCGGCCGTTTCTTTCCGCCGCGAGGGGCATTATAGTGCCCGGCAGAGGGAAGAATCATACGGAAACGGGCCAGGGAACAGGCGGGATGGGAGTCTGGGTCGGGATGGGAATTGGGGGCGGGATGGAATTCGGACAGGATATCGGTCATTGCTTTGCCGGGAAGGTCGAAGGGGGGCTGGCGCGCGGCGTTTATCATACCCTGCTGGCGGAAGCGGAGGTCTGCATTTCCAGACTGACCGTGCAGCGACAGGATGGCAGCCTGCCGCTGCTGTCCCTGCCCGGTTTCAGCGACGATATCGCCCGGCTGCGCCCGGTGGCCGAACGTCTGGCCGATCTGTGCGACGATCTCGTCATTCTCGGCACCGGCGGGTCCAATCTCGGCGCCAAGGCGCTGACCGGGGCCAGCCCGGCGGGGGCGGGGCCGGTGCTGCATTTTCCCGACAATCTCGATGGCGGTGAATTCCGCGACATGCTGGAATTTCTCAATCCGGCGCGCACGGGCTTTCTGGTCATTTCCAAATCGGGTTCCACTGCCGAAACCCTCTCGCAGGCAATCGTCGTCATCGGCTGGCTGCGCGACCGGCTTTCGCCCGGCGCCGTCGGCGGGCATGTGGTGGCGATCACCGAACCGGGCGACAATCCGCTGCGTCGCCTGGCGGCGCGCTGGAACATCGAATGCCTCGATCACGATCCGGGCCTCGGCGGGCGCTTTTCCGTCCTGTCACTGGTCGGGCTGTTGCCCCTGATGGTGCAGGGAATGGACATTGCCGCGGTGCGCGACGGGGCCCTGCCGGTGCTCGAATCCTGCCTGAAGGACCCGGAAGCGCCGCCGGTGGCCGGGGCGGCGGTGATGGTGGGGCTGATGCAGAGCGGCGGGATCGGCGCCCATGTTCTGCTGCCCTATGCCAGCCGGCTGAAGAACCTGACCCTGTGGCATCGCCAGCTTGTCGCCGAAAGTCTGGGCAAGGACGGGATGGGGATCACGCCGCTCGATGCGCTGGGGCCGGTGGATCAGCACAGCCAGTTGCAGCTTTGGCTCGACGGGCCGGCGGACAAGATGTTCACCCTGATCACCATAGAAGACGGCTATAGCGGCCCGCCGATCGATCTGGCGCTGTGCGGCGACGATCCGGCGCTCGATTACCTGTCCGGGCGGGGAATCGGCGATGTCGTGGCGGCAGAGGCCCGCGCCACCCGCGAAACCCTGATCGCCAAGGGCCGTCCGCTGCGCCATATCACCCTGCCCGCCGTCACCCCGGCGGCCATGGGGGCCCTGTTCATGCATTTCATGCTGGAAACGATCATCGCCGCCCATCTTCTGGGCATCGACCCGTTCGATCAGCCGGCGGTGGAAACCGGAAAGCGCCTGACGCGGCATTACCTGCGCGACGGGCGCGGATGAGGTGACGATGGGCATTATCCGCCGCCTGCCCGAAACGGTCGTCAACCGCATCGCTGCCGGGGAAGTCATCGAGCGCCCGGCCAGCGCGGTCAAGGAACTGGTGGAAAACGCCATCGATGCCGGTGCCGCGCGCATCGATGTGACCATCGCCAATGGCGGGCGCAGCCTGATTGCCGTCGACGATGACGGCCGGGGCATGGATCGCGACGAATTGCTGCTGGCGGTGACCCGTCATGCCACCTCCAAACTGCCCGATGACGATCTGGTGCATATCTCTTCGCTCGGCTTCCGGGGCGAGGCCCTGCCTTCCATCGGTGCCGTCAGCCGCATGACCCTGACCAGCCGCCCCCGCGGCGGCGATCAGGGCTGGACGCTGACGGTCGAGGGCGGGAAACTCGGCGATGTGCGCCCGGCCGCGCGTGCGGCGGGCACCCGAATCGAAGTGCGCGACCTGTTCTATGCCACCCCGGCGCGGCTGAAATTCCTCAAGAGCGAACGCGGCGAATATCTGGCCGTTCTCGATGTGGTGCGCCGTCTGGCCATGGCCTATCCGGAGATCGCCTTCACCCTGCGCGAGGGGGAGCGCATGGCCCTGCGCCTGAACGCGGCCCAGGGGGATCTGTTCGCCGGCCGGCGGGAGCGGTTGGCGGCGCTGATGGGCCGTGAGTTCATCGATAACGCCCTCGCCATCGACGCCGGGCGCGAGACGGCGCGCCTCAGCGGTTTTGCGGGGCTGCCCACCTATAACCGCAGCCATGCCCGCAGCCAGTTCCTGTTTGTCAACGGACGGCCCGTGCGGGACAAGCTGCTGAGCGGTGCCCTGCGCGGGGCCTATATGGATGTGATCGCCCATAACCGCCACCCGGCGGCGGTGCTGTTTCTCGATCTGCCGGCGGAGGATGTGGACATCAATGTCCATCCCGCCAAGGCCGAGGTGCGTTTCCGCGATCCCGGCATGATCCGCGGACTCATCGTCGGGTCGATCAAGCAGGCCCTGGCCGAGGCGGGCCACCGCACCGCCACCACCGTCAGCCAGGCGGCGCTGGGGGCGATGCGCCCGGGCGGCGGGGGCGGCGGCACCGGCTCCGGCAGCGGGTTTTCGCGCCCTGCGCCGTCATCGGTGAATGCGCCTTCCTCCGGGTCCGGATGGCGGCTGGCCGAGGGGGCGCAGCCCTATCTGCCCGATCCGGCAGCGGGGCCGGCAGCGGGCAGCGTGCCGTTGCAGGCGCCTTCGGCGGCGGTGGCGACGCCGGAGGAAGGCGACGACAATGCGCAGGATTATCCCCTGGGGGTGGCCCGGGGGCAGCTGCATGAAACCTATATTATTGCCCAGACCCGCGACGGGCTGGTCATCGTCGATCAGCATGCGGCGCATGAACGCCTGGTCTATGAACGGATGAAGGCGCATCTGGCCGAAAAGGGCATTGCCCGCCAGATGCTGCTGCTGCCCGAGGTGGTGGAACTGGAGGAGGCCGCCGCCGCCGCCCTTGCCGCCCGCGCCGGGGAACTGGCGGAGCTGGGGCTGGTGCTGGAGCCTTTCGGCGCCGGCGCGGTGGTGGTGCGCGAGGTGCCGGCGCTTCTCGGCGAATGCGATGTTCAGGGGCTGGTGCGCGCGCTTGGCGACGATCTGGTGGAGTTGGACGATGCCGCCAGCCTGCGCGAAAGGCTGCACGATGTCTGCGCCACCATGGCCTGCCATGGCAGCGTGCGCGCCGGCCGCCGCCTGAAGCCGGAGGAAATGAACGCCCTGCTGCGCGAGATGGAGGCAACGCCCAATGCCGGTCAGTGCAATCACGGCCGCCCCACCTATGTATCGCTGGGGCTGGCGGAAATAGAAAGGCTCTTCGGCAGGCGTTGAGGTGCCGCTTGTCACGATAGGCGCTTGACATCGGCTTGCCGTCGTGTCTTATTGCCCGCCACATCCACACATGTGGGACATTGCGCCGCTTCGTCGTGAGGTGTCCGCCAGTCCGCGAGTTTCGCGCACTGGTGCGATCGTCATTTGTGCGGGCTGGCTTAACCGAGCTGGCTTAACTGGGCTTGATTTTGGGTGAAGGCATGTTCGAGAGCCTGAGCAACCGACTGGGAGAAGTGTTCGAGCGCCTGCGCAAGCGCGGTGCGCTGAACGAATCCGATGTCGATGAAGCCCTGCGCGAGGTGCGCATCGCCCTGCTGGAAGCCGATGTCTCGCTGCCGGTGGTCAAGAAGTTCATCAAGGGCGTGCGCGAAAAGGCCGTCGGTCAGGAGGTGCTGCGTTCCGTCACCCCCGGGCAGATGGTCATCAAGATCGTTCACGATCACCTGGTCGAAACCCTGGGGGCCGAAAGCGTTGCGCTGAACCTGTCGGCGGTGCCGCCGGTGGCGGTGATGATGGTCGGACTGCAGGGTTCGGGCAAGACGACCTCCACCGCCAAGATCGCCAAATGGCTGCAGACGAAAGAGCGCAAGAAGGTCCTGATGGCCTCGCTGGACGTGCAGCGTCCGGCGGCGCAGGAACAGCTCAAGGTCCTTGGCGAGCAGGCGGGCGTCGCGACCCTGCCGATCGTGCCGGGGCAGATGCCGGTGGAAATCGCCAAACGCGCCATGCAGGCGGCAAGGCTTCAGGGCATGGATGTGGTGCTGCTGGATACGGCCGGGCGGCTGCATGTCGATGAGGCGCTGATGGCGGAAATCGCCGCTGTCAAAAAAGTCGCCGAACCGCAGGAAATTCTTCTCGTTGCCGATGCGCTGACCGGTCAGGATGCGGTCAATGTCGCCAGCCGTTTTCATGAACGAGTGACGCTGACCGGCATCATGCTGACCCGTATCGACGGCGACGGTCGCGGTGGCGCGGCGCTGAGCATGCGGGCGGTGACCGGCTGCCCGATCAAGATGCTGGGCACCGGCGAGGGGCTGGACGATATCGAGCCCTTCCACCCCGACCGGATCGCCTCGCGCATTCTCGGCATGGGCGATGTCGTCAGCCTGGTCGAAAAGGCCGCCGAGACCATGGAGAAGGAGGAGGCCGACCGCCTCGCCGCCAAGGTCGCCAAGGGCCGTTTCGATCTGGAGGATCTGCGCGATCAGCTCCGCCAGATGCAGAAGATGGGCGGTCTCGAAGGCATGATGGGGCTTCTGCCCGGGGCGCAGAAGGTCAAGAAGCAGATGGCGGCAGCGAATATCGATCCGAAACTTCTCAGCCGTCAGGAGGCGATCATCAATTCGATGACCCCGCGTGAACGGCGCAACCCGAAGCTGATCAATGCCTCGCGCAAGCGGCGCATCGCCAGCGGTTCGGGCACCAGCATCCCCGAAGTCAACCGCGTGCTCAAGCAGTGGAAGCAGATGTCGGTGATGATGAAGAAGGTCAAGAAGCTCGGCAAGAAGGGCATGATGCGCGCCGGGCTCGAAGGAATTCTGCCGCGCATGTAGCGGCAGGGGTAATTGTGAAACAGGAAAGGACTTTGGTGACACAATGGCATTGAAAATCCGTTTGTCCCGCGGCGGTGCGAAGAAACGCCCGTTTTACCGCATTGTCGTGGCCGATGCGCGCAGCCCGCGTGACGGTCAGTATATCGAGAAGCTCGGCCATTACGATCCGATGCTGCCCAAGGATTCGGAAAACCGCGTCAAGCTGGATGTGGAACGGGCCAAGTACTGGCTGTCCTGCGGTGCCCAGCCGACCGACCGGGTGGCGCGCTTTCTCGGCCAGGCGGAGGTGATTCCGATGCCCAAGCGCAACAACCCGCAGAAGGCCAAGCCCAAGGCGAAGGCGCAGGAGCGCATGGCCATGGCGGCGGAAAAGGCGCGTGAGGCTGCCGAGGCGGCCGAAGCCGGGGACGCGGAAGCGGCCGAGGCCTGATCCGGGTCAGCGGTCGTGGGCAAGCGTCTGTGTCTTGGCATCATCGTCGCCCCGCACGGGGTGCGCGGCGATGTCAGGATCAGGACCTTCACCGAACGGGCCGGGGATATCGTCCGTTACGGCCCGCTTTCCGATGAGAGCGGAAAGCGGGTTTACGATATCCGCCCGATCGCCCCGGTGAAGGGCGGTATCCGGGCCAGGATCGCGGGGGTCGGCGACCGCAATGCGGCCGAGGCGCTGAGGGGCACACGGCTATATGTCGATCGCGACAGTCTGCCCTCTGTCGGGGATGATGAGTTCTATCATGCGGATCTCATCGGCCTCGATGCCCGGAATACGGATGGCGAGACGGTCGGCAGGGTGCAGGCGGTTTTCGATTTCGGTGCCGGCGATATGCTGGAGGTGGCCCTGAAGGGGCGCAAAATGCCGTTGCTGGTGCCGTTCACCCGCGAGGCGGTGCCCGAAATCGCGGTCGATGCCGGATATCTGGTGATCGACCCGCCACCGGAGGCTGAAGGCGATGACGGCAGGGGATGAAAGCGGCATGGGCGGCGACAAGCCGCACTTTACCGCCAGGGTGCTGACCCTGTTTCCGTCGATGTTTCCGGGGCCGTTGGGCGAAAGCCTGGCGGGACGGGCGCGCGAGAAGGGGATATGGTCGCTGGATGTGACCGATATCCGCGATTTCGCCACCGACAGGCATCGCAGCGTTGACGATGCGCCTTTCGGCGGCGGGGCCGGCATGGTCATGCGCCCGGATGTTCTGGCCGCTGCCATCGATGCCACCTGGCAGGGCGGCGGCGGAACGGACGATGACGGAACGGCGGAGCCGCTGATCTATTTCAGCCCGCGCGGGCAGCGGATGGATCAGGCCCTGGTGCAGGAGATTGCCGCCTGTGGCAGTGCGACGCTGATATGCGGCCGCTTCGAGGGCGTGGATGAACGCATTCTCGAGGCGCGGCCGGTGCGGGAGATCAGCCTGGGCGATTTCATCCTCTCCGGAGGGGAGATCGCGGCACTGGCCTTGCTGGATGCGGTGATCCGCCTGTTGCCCGGCGTTGCCGGCAACAGCGAATCGCTGGAGCAGGAGAGTTTTGCGGCCGGATTGCTGGAATATCCCCAGTATACCCGGCCCCAGGTCTGGGAAGGGCGCCCCGTGCCGGAGGTGCTGTTGTCGGGCCACCATGAACGGATTCGTCAGTGGCGGCTGGATGCCGCGAAACGGATTACGAAGGAACGCCGCCGCGACCTGTGGGAGCGGTGGAAGAAACAGAGTTGAAAAGCGACAGACCGGAAGGTGACGCCATGAA
>JALXAG010000187.1 GCA_026992315.1 Sneathiellales bacterium
TCCTCAGTTTTACTTCCGGACGACGGATGTTACGGGTCTGATCACGCTTCCCGAGGGTGTGGAGATGGTGATGCCCGGCGACAACATTGCGATGGAGGTCGAGCTGATCAGCCCGATCGCCATGGATGAGGGGCTGCGCTTCGCCATCCGCGAGGGCGGACGCACCGTCGGCGCCGGCGTCGTATCCTCCATCATCGAATAATTGCCTTTTGGTGATGCTTTGATCTTGCGGACCGCGGCGTAATCGCTATGCTGCGGTCCGTTCTGTCGGCACCCTGCGGGGTGTGTTGCAGGAGTGTAGCTCAATTGGTAGAGCACCGGTCTCCAAAACCGGGGGCTGGGGGTTCGAGTCCCTCCACTCCTGCCAGCCGGCGGCAGACCGGCAAGCGAATGTTGATTTACCGCGCCGGGGATGTGTCTTCGGTGCGGCTTTTGAATTTGCGCCAATGGGCTGGTTTGCGCTCATTGCGTATATAGGATTGATGGGTCTCTGAATGGCTAAGACCGGCATTGGTGAATTCGTCCGTCAGGTGCGCCAGGAATTCGCGCGCGTCACCTGGCCGTCGCGCAAGGAATGGTTGGTGACGACCGGCATGGTATTCGTGATGGTGACGGTGGCGGCGCTGTTCTTCCTGATCACCGATCAGGTGATACAGTTCGGGCTGAAGCTTATTCTGGGACTGGGGAGCTGACTTAAATGGCCAAGCGCTGGTATATCGTCCATGCCTATTCCGGGTTCGAGAAGAAGGTTGCCCAATCCATCCGCGAAAAGGCGGTGCAGGAAGGCATGGCCGATCTGATCGAGGAGGTGCTGGTTCCGGTCGAGGAGGTCGTGGAGATGCGCCGCGGCCGCAAGGTCAGTTCGGAGCGTAAGTTTTTCCCGGGTTATGTGCTGGTCAAGATGGACATGACCGACGAGGCCTATCATCTGATCAAGAACATTCCCAAGGTTTCCGGGTTTCTGGGCTCGGGCAACCGCCCGATGCCGATCAGCGAGGCGGAGGCCAACCGCATTCTGCATCAGGTGCAGGAAGGGATCGAGCGGCCCAAGCCTTCCGTCGTTTTCGAGATCGGCGAGCAGGTGCGCGTCTGCGACGGGCCTTTCGCTTCCTTCAACGGCGTGGTCGAGGATGTCGATGAGGAGCGCGCCCGTCTGAAGGTTTCGGTTTCGATTTTCGGCCGGGCGACGCCGGTCGAACTGGAATATTCCCAGGTCGAGAAAACCTGATCTGCGGAATGGAGGCCCGTAAGGGCCTGCCTGGTGGGAGGTGCGAAAGCGCCGCTTACCACCCACTCTTCAATATCAAGGAAGTGTCATGGCAAAGAAGATTGCTGGTTATATCAAGTTACAGGTGCCTGCGGGGCAGGCCAACCCCTCGCCGCCGATCGGGCCGGCCCTCGGTCAGCGCGGTCTGAACATCATGGAATTCTGCAAGGCCTTCAACGCCCAGACCCAGGGCATGGAGCCGGGCATGCCGATTCCGACGATCATCACGGTTTATGCGGACCGCACGTTCTCCTACGTGACGAAGACGCCGCCGGCCTCCTATCTGCTGAAGAAGGCGGCGAAGGTGAACAAGGGCTCCAGCACGCCCGGGCGCGATGTTGCCGGCTCGGTGACGATGGATCAGATTCGGGAAATCGCCGAAATCAAGATGAAGGATCTGAATGCCGCCGATATGGATGCGGCATGCCGGATGCTGGCGGGCTCGGCCCGTTCCATGGGTCTGGAAGTGAGAGGCTGAGACGATGGCAGTTGCAAAACGAATCCGCGAAGCCCTCTCGAAGGTCGATCGCAACAAGCTGTATCCGCTGAGCGAGGCTGTTTCTCTGGTCAAGGGCAATGCCACCGCCAAATTCGATGAAACCATCGAAATCGCCATGAATCTGGGGGTCGATCCCCGCCATGCCGATCAGATGGTCCGCGGTGTGGTGCAGCTTCCCAACGGCACGGGCAAGACCGTGCGCGTTGCCGTGTTCGCCCGTGGCGACAAGGCCGAGGAGGCCAAGGCCGCCGGTGCCGATATCGTCGGCGCCGAGGATCTGGCCGAAGCGGTGCAGAAGGGCGAAATCAATTTCGATCGCTGCATCGCCACGCCGGACATGATGCCGGTGGTCGGCCGTCTGGGCAAGGTGCTGGGCCCGCGCGGTCTGATGCCCAATCCGAAGCTCGGCACCGTGACCCCCAATGTTGCCGAAGCCGTAAAGGCGGCCAAGGGCGGTCAGGTCGAATTCCGGGCGGAGAAGACCGGCATCGTTCATGCCGGCATCGGCAAGGCCAGCTTCGATGAAAAGGCGCTGCTCGAAAATATTCATGCCTTTGTCGATGCGATCAACAAGGCCAAGCCTTCCGGTGCGAAGGGCACGTATCTGAAAAAATGCGCGCTCAGCTCCACCATGGGCGTCGGCGTCAAAGTTGATGTTGCCAGCCTGAGCGCTGAGCGTTAATTTCACAGGTTCCCCGCATCTGCGGGGGGTGCGGAAGCCGGGCCATGACGGGCCGGCTTCCAGCCTGTCCGAGACTGCAGGCGCGGTCATTGCCTCTGGCGGTGCCGCTTAAAATTGCCTGCATAGACGTGGCAAAGACGAATATGGGACGAAGTTTCGTTTCCTTCTTCGGTTGGAGCCCACGGACAGGTTCGGTCCTGCCGTTTGGTGGCAGGGTCGAAAATGGGCTGAGGGAGCGGCGCGTAGTGTCCGGCTGTTCCCCGTATTGTGGAGAGGCGAAAGGTGAACCGTACCGATAAGATCGCTCTGGTGAAGTCTCTGAACGAGGTCTTCTCCCAGGCAAATGTGGTCGTGGTCACGCGCAACAGCGGCCTGACGGTCGCTGAAATGACGGATCTGCGCAATCAGATCCGCGATGCGGGTGCCAGCTTCAAGGTCACCAAAAACCGGCTCACCCGTCTTGCCCTTGAAGGTACGGCGTTCGAGAGCATTTCCGATCTGTTCACCGGACCCACGGCGATCGCCTATTCGGACGATCCGGTTGCCGCGGCGAAGGTGGTGGTCGAATTTGCGAAAAAGAACGACAAGCTGGCCGTGGTCGGCGGTGCCATGGGTGAAACCGTCCTCGATGAGGATGGGGTCAAGGCCCTGGCTTCGCTGCCCTCCCTCGATGAACTTCGCGGGAAGCTGGTCGGCCTCGTGCAGGCCCCGGCGACCAAGATTGCCGGTGTTCTGCAGGCCCCCGCAGGTCAGCTTGCGCGGGTCCTCAACGCTTATGCCAGCAAGGATGAGGCGGCCTGAACCGCCTGAGGTGTCCTCTTAAATTTTCAACCAACTGTTTGGTTCCGAACCGAAGGAGTCTAGAAAAATGGCCGATCTTGAAAAGATTGCCGAAGAGCTGTCCGCTCTGACCGTGCTTGAAGCTGCCGAACTGGCGAAGCTTCTGGAAGACAAGTGGGGCGTTTCCGCCGCGGCACCCGTT
Source organism: Sneathiellales bacterium (assembly GCA_026992315.1). GTDB lineage: Bacteria > Pseudomonadota > Alphaproteobacteria > Minwuiales > Minwuiaceae > JALXAG01. The sequence goes on from JALXAG010000187.1 coordinate 3,431, forward strand.
GCCGTCGCTGCTGCCCCGGGTGCTGCCGCCGATGGCGGCGCTGCCGAAGAAAAGACCGAATTCGACGTCATCCTGGCGGGTGCCGGCGACAAGAAGATCAATGTCATCAAGGAAGTCCGCGCCATCACCGGCCTGGGTCTGAAGGATGCCAAGGATCTGGTCGAATCCGCGCCGAAGCCGGTCAAGGAAGGCGTCAGCAAGGACGAAGCCAACGAAATCAAGGAGAAGCTGGAAGCCGCCGGCGCGACCGTCGAGCTCAAGTAATCCTTTTTCGTTGTTCAGGTTTCGGGGAGGTTCCGGGATATTTCCGGGGCTTCCCCGCAGCCGTCTGTTGGCGGATGGCACCGCAGGGTGGTGCCGGCCGCGAGCAGATGGCCGGAAGGCAGGGGCAAAAGGCGGGGCCGAGGAGGCTTCCGCCTGTTGGTGTAACTTCCGGATATGTTGCGCGGATATGTTGCGCGGATATGTTGCGGATCGGCCCCGTTGCGGGGCGATACGGCGCCGGTTATCGCCGGCGTGTGGAATGAAGAGACGAGGAGCAGGCATGGCGCTGTCTTACACTGATCGCAAACGCGTTCGTAAAAGCTTTGGCCGAATTCCGGAAGTTACGACGATGCCGAACCTGATCGAGGTTCAGCGCAGTTCCTATGAAGCATTCCTGCTCAAGGACATGGCGCCGGAGGAGCGGCCCGACCAGGGGCTCCAGGCGGTGTTCAAATCGGTTTTCCCGATCAAGGATTTTTCCGATACGGCATCGCTGGAATTCGTCAGCTACAGCTTCGAGGAGCCGAAGTTCGACGTTGAGGAATGCCAGCAGCGGGACATGACCTATGCCGCGCCGCTGAAGGTAACCCTGCGCCTGATCGTTTTCGAGGTGGATCCCGATACCGATGCGAAATCGGTCCTCGATATCAAGGAACAGGATGTCTATATGGGCGACATGCCCCTGATGACGGATAAGGGCACCTTCGTCATCAATGGCACCGAACGGGTGATCGTCAGCCAGATGCACCGCAGCCCCGGCGTGTTCTTCGATCATGACAAGGGCAAGACCCACAGCTCCGGCAAACTGCTGTTCGCGGCCCGCATCATCCCCTATCGCGGTTCCTGGCTCGATTTCGAATTCGACGCCAAGGATCTGGTCTATGTCCGCATCGACCGCCGCCGCAAGCTGCCGGTGACGACATTGCTGCAGGCCTTGGGCCTGAGCGCGGAGGATATCCTCGATTTCTTCTACGATCGCGTCGATTTCGTCCGCACCAAGAACGGCTGGCAGACGCCTTTTGTCGCCGAACGCCTGCGCGGCCAGCGCGCCAATGCCGATCTGGTCGATGCCGACAGCATGGAAGTGATCGTCGAGGCCGGCACCAAGATCACGCCCCGTCTGGCGCGCAAGCTGGAAAAGAAGGGCGTCAAATCCCTGCTGGTGCAGCCGGCCGAGCTGGTCGGGCGCTATGTCGCCTGCGATCTGATCAATGAGGAAACCGGCGAGATCTATGTCGAAGCCGGCGATGAACTCGATGCCAAGATGGTCGAGATGCTCGACGATGCGGGCATCAAGGAACTGCCGACGCTGGATATCGACCATCTGAATGTCGGGCCGTTCATCCGCAACACCCTGATGGCGGACAAGAACAGCAGCCGCGAATCGGCCCTGGTGGATATCTACCGGGTGCTGCGTCCGGGCGAACCGCCGACGCCGGAAGCGGCCGAGGCGCTGTTCAACAGCCTGTTCTTCGATCCCGAGCGCTACGACCTTTCGGCGGTCGGCCGGGTGAAGATGAATGCCCGCCTCGATCTGGATTGCGACGTGTCCGTGCGCACCCTGCGCAAGGAAGACATTCTGGCCGTGATCAAATATCTGGTCGGTCTGAAGGACGGCCGTGGCGAGATCGACGATATCGATCATCTGGGCAATCGCCGGGTGCGTTCGGTCGGCGAACTGATGGAAAATCAGTACCGTCTCGGCCTGCTGCGCATGGAACGCGCGATTCGCGAGCGCATGAGCTCGGTCGAGATCGATACGGTCATGCCTCACGATCTGATCAATGCCAAGCCGGCGGCGGCGGCGGTGCGCGAATTCTTCGGCTCCTCGCAGCTCAGCCAGTTCATGGATCAGAACAATCCGCTGTCCGAAATCACCCACAAGCGCCGCCTGTCGGCGCTGGGGCCGGGCGGGCTGACGCGTGAACGCGCCGGCTTCGAGGTGCGCGACGTCCATCCCACCCATTACGGGCGCATCTGTCCGATCGAGACGCCGGAAGGGCCGAATATCGGCCTGATCAATTCGCTGGCCACCTATGCGCGCGTCAACGAGTACGGCTTCATCGAAAGCCCGTACCGGCGGGTCGTGGACGGCAAGGTGACCGATGAGGTGGTCTATCTTTCGGCGATGGAAGAGGGCAAATACGTCATTGCCCAGGCCAATGCCGAACTGAACGAGGATAACCGCTTCGTCAACGATCTGATCAGTTGCCGCAAGGCCGGCGAATATGTCATGTCGCCTCCGGATCAGATCGATTTCATCGACGTTTCGCCCAAACAGCTGGTTTCCGTGGCGGCGGCGCTGATCCCGTTCCTGGAAAACGACGACGCCAACCGCGCGCTGATGGGCTCGAACATGCAGCGCCAGGCCGTGCCTCTGCTGCAGCCCGAAGCGCCCTTTGTCGGTACGGGCATGGAGAAGGTCGTCGCCCGCGACAGCGGCGCCGCCATTGTCGCCCGGCGCACCGGCATCGTCGAGCAGGTCGATGCCGAGCGCATCGTCGTGCGTGCCACCGGCGAACGGGATCTGTCCGAATCGGGTGTCGATATCTACAAGCTGCAGAAGTTCCAGCGTTCGAACCAGAGCACCTGCATCAACCAGCGGCCGCTGGTCAAGGTGGGCGATGCGGTCGAGGAAGGCGATATCATCGCCGACGGTCCTTCCACCGATCTGGGCGAACTGGCGCTGGGACGCAACGTGCTGGTGGCCTTCATGCCCTGGCAGGGCTACAACTTCGAGGACTCCATCCTGATTTCCGAACGGATCGTGAAGGACGACGTCTTCACCTCGATCCATATCGAGGAATTCGAGGTCATGGCCCGCGATACCAAGCTGGGGCCGGAGGAAATCACCCGCGACATTCCCAATGTCGGCGAGGAGGCGCTCGGCAATCTCGATGAGGCCGGTATCGTCTATGTCGGCGCCCAGGTTGCCGCCGGCGATATTCTGGTCGGCAAGATCACGCCCAAGGGCGAAAGCCCGATGACGCCGGAAGAAAAGCTGCTGCGGGCCATTTTCGGCGAAAAGGCGGCCGATGTGCGCGATACCTCCCTGCGCCTGCCGCCCGGCACCCAGGGCACGGTGGTCGATGTGCGCGTCTTCTCCCGCCATGGCGTCGACAAGGACGAGCGCGCCCTGGCGATCGAGCGCGAGGAGATCGAGCAGCTGCGCAAGGATATGGCCGACGAACGGGCCATTTACGAACGCAACATCTACGGTCATCTGCGGGAACTGCTGCTTGGCCGTGTCGCCTCCACCGGGCCGAAGGGCATCAAGCCCGGCGAGAAGGTGGAAGCGGAAATGCTCGATGCCATCGATCGCGGCGACTGGTGGAAGATCGCCGTCGACGACGACAAGGCCATGAGCCAGATCGAGGCCCTGCGTCAGCATTACGAGGAAGCGATCGCCACCCTGCGCCGCCGTCTCGACGACAAGATCGACAAGCTGCAGCGCGGCGACGAACTGCCCCCCGGGGTGATGAAGATGGTCAAGGTTTTCGTGGCCATCAAGCGCAAGCTGCAGCCGGGCGACAAGATGGCCGGCCGTCATGGCAACAAGGGCGTGATCTCCCGCATCATGCCCGAAGAGGACATGCCTTATCTGGAGGACGGCACGCCGGTCGATATCGTGCTCAATCCGCTGGGCGTGCCTTCGCGCATGAATGTCGGTCAGATTCTGGAAACCCATCTCGGCTGGGCGGCCCGCGGTCTGGGCAAGCAGATCGATCAGGTCATCCGCAAGGCCCAGGGGGCTGAGGCGGCCGACGAGCTGAAGCCGCTGTTCGCCAGGATCTACGACGAAAAGGACATGGCCGAGATCGAGGCGCTGCAGCCGGAGGAAATCGCCGAACTGGGCGCCAATCTGGCGCGCGGCGTGCCGATGGCGACGCCGGTCTTCGATGGCGCGCATGAGGCCGACATCAACGAGATGCTGGAACGCGCCGGTCTGGATACATCGGGGCAGGTGACCCTTTATGACGGGCGCACGGGCGAACCGTTCGACCGCAAGGTGACCGTGGGCTATATCTATATGCTCAAGCTCCATCACCTGGTCGACGACAAGATCCATGCCCGTTCCATCGGCCCCTACAGCCTGGTGACCCAGCAGCCGCTGGGCGGTAAGGCGCAGTTCGGCGGGCAGCGTTTCGGGGAAATGGAAGTCTGGGCCCTGCAGGCCTATGGCGCTGCCTATACCCTGCAGGAGATGCTGACGGTGAAATCCGACGACGTGGCCGGGCGTACCAAGGTCTATGAAGCGATTGTCCGCGGCGACAATACCTTCGAGGCCGGCATTCCGGAAAGCTTCAACGTTCTGGTCAAGGAAATGCGTTCCCTCGGCCTGAACGTGGAGCTGATCAACAACGAGTATTGATTGTCAAGGCCGGGGGCGGGCCATCCCGCCCCCGGCTGCCGGAACACCGGCGAATGATCGAGAACAGCGCCGTCACGCGGCGGTCCCCGGCGGGATGTACCCTCCGGGGCGAATTAGGAGAACCGATCCGATGAACGAATTGATGAATCTCTTTGGCCAGCCCCAGGGCACCCAGAGTTTCGATCAGATCAAGATCTCCCTGGCGAGCCCGGAAAAGATCCGCAGCTGGTCCTATGGCGAGATCAAGAAGCCGGAGACGATCAACTACCGTACGTTCAAGCCGGAACGCGACGGGTTGTTCTGTGCCCGGATCTTCGGACCGATCAAGGATTACGAATGCCTGTGCGGCAAATACAAGCGCATGAAGTATCGCGGCATCACCTGCGAGAAATGCGGCGTCGAGGTGACGCTCTCGAAGGTGCGGCGCGAACGCATGGGTCATATCGAACTGGCGGCGCCGGTGGCGCATATCTGGTTCCTGAAATCGCTGCCCAGCCGTATCGGCCTGCTGCTCGACATGACGCTGAAGGATCTTGAGCGGGTCCTGTATTTCGAACAGTACATCGTGATCGAGCCGGGGCTGACGCCGCTGAAGCCGATGCAGCTTCTGACCGAAGAGCAGTATTTCGACGCGCAGGAGGAATATGGCGAGGACGGCTTCACCGCCGGTATCGGCGCCGAGGCCATCCGCGATATCATGATGTCGCTGGATCTGGAGCGCGAGCGCGACAAGCTGCGCGTCGAACTGGCGGAGACGACATCCGAGGTCAAGCCCAAGAAGATCGTCAAGCGCCTGAAGCTGATCGAAGGCTTTCTGGAAAGCGACAACCGTCCGGAATGGATGATTCTGGAAGTCATTCCGGTCATCCCGCCGGAACTGCGCCCGCTGGTGCCGCTGGATGGCGGTCGTTTCGCGACCTCTGACCTGAACGATCTGTACCGGCGGGTGATCAACCGCAACAACCGTCTGAAGCGCCTGATCGAACTGCGCGCACCCGACATCATCGTGCGCAACGAGAAGCGCATGCTGCAGGAAGCGGTCGATGCGCTGTTCGATAACGGCCGCCGCGGCCGCACCATTACCGGTGCCAACAAGCGCCCGCTGAAATCGCTGTCCGACATGCTGAAAGGCAAGCAGGGGCGTTTCCGCCAGAACCTGCTGGGTAAGCGCGTCGATTATTCCGGCCGTTCGGTGATCGTGGTCGGGCCGGAACTGAAGCTGCATCAATGCGGCCTGCCCAAGAAGATGGCGCTGGAGCTGTTCAAGCCGTTCATCTACGCCAAGCTGGAACTGAAGGGCATGGCGGCGACGGTCAAGATGGCCAAGAAGATGGTCGAAAAGGCCCGCCCGGAAGTGTGGGACATTCTCGATGAGGTGATCCGCGAACACCCCGTCATGCTCAACCGGGCGCCGACCTTGCATCGCCTGGGCATTCAGGCGTTCGAACCGGTGCTGATCGAAGGCAAGGCGATCCAGCTGCACCCGCTGGTCTGCGCCGCCTTCAATGCCGATTTCGACGGCGACCAGATGGCGGTGCATGTGCCGCTGTCGCTCGAAGCGCAGCTGGAAGCGCGCGTGCTGATGATGTCCACCAACAACATTCTCAGCCCCGCCCATGGCAAGCCGATCATCGTTCCCAGCCAGGATATCGTTCTCGGCCTGTATTACATGACGCTGGAGAACGAGAACGAACCCGGCGAGGGCATGGTGTTCAAGGATGTGGATGAAATCCGCTATGCCCTGGACACGGGTGCCGTGACGCTGCATGCCAGGATCAAGGCCCGTTTCACCACGGTGGATGAAGAGGGCAATGAAGTGACCCGCGTCGTCGAAACGACGCCGGGGCGGATGCTGCTGTCCGAAATCCTGCCGCGCCATCCGAAGGTATCCTTCGACCTGATCAACCGGCTGCTGACCAAGAAGGACATCAGCCACGTGATCGACGAGGTCTATCGCCATACCGGGCAGAAGGAGACGGTGCTGTTCTGCGACCGCATGATGGGGCTGGGCTTCAGCCATGCCTGCCGGGCGGGCATTTCCTTCGGCAAGGACGACATGATCATCCCCGAGGCCAAGGCCCGTCTGGTGGAGGAGACCCGCCAGCTCGTCAAGGATTACGAGCAGCAGTATATGGACGGGCTGATCACCGCCGGCGAAAAATACAACAAGGTGGTCGATGCCTGGGCCCAGTGCACGGACCGTGTCGCCGACGAAATGATGAAGGCGATTTCCGCCAAGAGGATCGACGAGAAGACCGGGCGGGTTCTGCCGATGAATTCCATCTACATGATGGCGAATTCCGGTGCCCGCGGTTCCGCGGCCCAGATGAAGCAGCTTGCCGGCATGCGCGGCCTGATGGCCAAGCCGTCGGGCGAGATCATCGAAACGCCGATCATCTCGAACTTCAAGGAAGGCCTTTCGGTGCTGGAGTACTTCAACTCCACCCATGGCGCCCGTAAGGGGCTGGCCGATACGGCACTGAAGACGGCGAATTCCGGTTACCTGACCCGCCGTCTGGTCGATGTGGCGCAGGACTGCGTGGTGATCGAGGAAGACTGCGGCACGACAAAGGGACTGACCGTCAGCGAGGTTCTCGACGGTTCGGAGGTCATCTCCGAACTGCAGGACCGGATTCTGGGCCGCACCGCCGCCGAGGACATTACCGTTCCGGCAACGGGCGAGGTGGTTGTTGCGGCGGGCGAGCTGATCGACGAGAATGCCGCAGACCGTATCGAGCAGCTCGGCATCGAATCCGTGCTGATCCGTTCGGTGCTCACCTGTGAAAGCCAGGGCGGTGTCTGCGCCAAATGTTATGGCCGCGATCTGGCCCGCGGTACGCCCGTCAATGTCAGCGAGGCCATCGGCGTCATCGCCGCCCAGTCGATCGGCGAACCGGGCACGCAGCTGACCATGCGGACCTTCCATATCGGCGGTACGGCGCAGTTCGCCGAACAGTCGAGCATCGAGGCTGCCTATGACGCCAAGGTGAAGCTGTATAACTTCAGCGGCGTCGAGGACAGCCAGAAGCGCATCGTGGTCATGGGCCGTAACTGCGAGCTGGCCCTGATCGACGAACGCGGACGCGAACGGGCCCGTCACCGCCTGCCTTACGGCGCGCGGCTGGAGGTCAAGGAAGGCCAGCAGGTCAAGCGCGGCGACCGCATGGCAAGCTGGGACCCCTACACGATTCCGATCATCACCGAACGGGACGGTATCGCCGTTTACCGCGATCTGGTCGAAGGCGTGACCGTGCGCGACGAGGTGGACGAAGCGACGGGCATTGCCAGCCGTGTCGTTGTCGATTCCGGACAGTCGAGCAGGAAAAGCGACCTGCGCCCGCGCATCACCCTGCGTGACGAAAAGGGAGAGGTCGTCACCCTGCCCAATGGCAAGGAAGCCCGCTACTTCCTGGCGCCGGGGGCCATTCTGTCGGTCGAAGACGGCCAGCAGGTGCATGCCGGTGACGTGATCGCCCGTATTCCGCGCGAAGGCTCCAAGACCCGCGACATCACCGGCGGTCTGCCGCGTGTGGCCGAGCTGTTCGAGGCACGTCGTCCGAAGGATCACGCCATTCTGGCCGATTACGACGGGGTCATCGAATACGGCAAGGATCTGCGGGCCAAGCGCCGCATTATCCTGCGCCCTGAGGACGAGAGTCTGGAACCGGTGGAATATCTGGTTGCCAAGGGTCGCCATATCACGGTGCAGGAAGGCGATTTCGTCCGTAAGGGCGAGGCCATCGTCGACGGCAATCTGGCACCCCATGATATTCTGCGCATCAAGGGGGTCGAGGCCCTGGCCGATTTCCTGATCAACGAAGTGCAGGAGGTCTATCGCCTCCAGGGCGTGAAGATCAACGACAAGCATATCGAAGTGATCGTGCGTCAGATGCTGCAGAAGGTGGAAATCACCGATTCCGGCGAAACCACCTTCCTGGTCGGCGAACAGGTGGACCGCGAAGAGGTCGAGGAGGTCAATGCCAAGGCCGAGGCCGAAGGTCGCAAGCCGGCGAAGTGGGAGCCGATTCTGCTCGGCATCACCAAGGCCAGCCTGCAGACGCGCTCCTTCATTTCCGCCGCTTCCTTCCAGGAAACGACCCGGGTGCTGACGGAAGCCGCCGTGGTCGGCAAGGCCGACAAGCTGGTCGGGCTGAAGGAAAATGTCATCGTCGGCCGCCTTATTCCGGCAGGAACCGGTGCACAGATCGCCCGCATGCGCCGCATCGCCAGCCAGCCGGCGGCGGAGATCGAGAACCAGACAGAGGCAGGCGATACCGCCTCCTGATTGCCGCGGGCAAAAAGAAAATACCGTTTGGGGAGGCGCGGCAGGGGCCGCGCCTCTCTTTTCGTGCTATGGTGCGTTCCGTCGGTTGCGGGCTGCCGATTCCATGCCCCGTTGCCGGCCGGTGCGGCGTTTTTCGGCCAATGTCGCCGCCGGATACGGCGGCTGCGGACGGTCATTGAAACAATATGCCGCATAATATCCTTTCCGGGTAATCTTCGCGACCCGGATCCCCCGATGTCCCCGTCTATGGCGGGACGGTGAAGCATTTGAAAAACGTGCTTGACGGGGGGGTGGGGCGTTCATATATTGCGGGCCTCTTTTGAGCGCCGGTGGTAGACGACCGTTCTAGACGCGGCGTGGAAGGAAATTGGCTAACAAGTAGCATATGCCTTCGTGGCGTGCTCGTAATGCGGCCGTGGGAAAGATGTTCTTCCCCAGGGTCGCGTGTTGCCGTCTGTTAAGCGGAATGAAGTAGGATTGAAATGCCAACTATTAACCAACTGATCCGCAAGTCGCGCCGGGCGCCTCTGGCACGCAACAAGGTTCCGGCTCTGGAGGCTTGCCCCCAGAAGCGCGGTGTGTGCACCCGTGTCTACACGACCACGCCGAAGAAGCCGAACTCGGCCCTTCGCAAGGTGGCTCGTGTGCGTCTGACCAATGGCTTCGAGGTGACCAGCTACATCCCGGGTGAGGGGCATAACCTGCAGGAGCATTCCGTCGTGCTGCTCCGTGGCGGTCGTGTGAAGGATTTGCCGGGTGTTCGCTATCACATTATTCGCGGTGTTCTGGATACCCAGGGCGTCAAGGATCGCCGTCAGCGCCGCTCGAAATACGGCGCTAAGCGTCCTAAATGATCTGAGGAACTGTCATGGCTCGTCGTCGCGCTGCTGAAAAACGCGAAGTCAATCCCGATCCCAAATACGGGGACGTGGTGATTACCAAGTTCATCAACAATCTTATGCTTGATGGCAAGAAATCGGTTGCGGAGCGCATCGTTTACGGTGCGTTCAACCTGATCGAATCCCGGCAGGGGAAAAGCCCTGTCGATGTTTTTCATGAGGCTATGGAAAACGTCCGCCCGCAGATCGAGGTGCGTTCCCGCCGTGTCGGCGGTGCCACCTATCAGGTTCCGGTCGAGGTGCGTCAGGACCGCAAGCAGGCGCTCAGCATCCGCTGGCTGATTGCCGCGGCGCGCAACCGTTCGGAAAATACGATGGTCGAACGCCTGGCCGGCGAGCTGCTCGATGCCGCCAATGGCCGCGGGGCGGCCGTCAAGAAGCGTGAAGACACCCACCGGATGGCGGAGGCCAACAAGGCCTTCGCGCATTACCGCTGGTAGTTCGGGATATAGGACAGGAAGATGGCTCGCACCACACCGCTTGAGCGCTATCGTAATATCGGCATCATGGCGCATATCGATGCCGGTAAGACCACGACGACCGAGCGTATTCTTTATTATACGGGGCGGTCCCACAAGATCGGCGAAGTCCATGACGGCGCCGCGACCATGGACTGGATGGAGCAGGAACAGGAGCGTGGTATCACCATCACCTCCGCTGCCACCACCTGCGAGTGGAAGGACCACCGTATCAATATCATCGATACGCCCGGCCATGTGGACTTCACCATCGAGGTGGAGCGCAGCCTGCGCGTGCTCGATGGTGCGGTGGCGGTGTTCGATGCCGTTGCCGGTGTCGAGCCTCAGTCCGAAACCGTCTGGCGCCAGGCCGACCGTTACGGCGTGCCGCGCATCTGTTTCGTCAACAAGATGGACCGTATGGGCGCCAACTTCTTCCGTTGCGTCGATATGTTCGTCGATCGTCTTGGCGCCACCCCGCTGGTGATGCAGCTTCCCATCGGCAGCGAGGCCGATTTTGCCGGCGTTGTCGACCTGATGGCCAACAAGGCGATCATCTGGCGGGATGAAAGCCTCGGCGCGCAGTTTGATATCGTCGATATTCCCGCCGAACTGCAGGAGCAGGCCGAGGAGTATCGCGAAAA
>JALXAG010000188.1 GCA_026992315.1 Sneathiellales bacterium
CGCCCTCAAGATCGAGCGAAGAACTGAAATCGGCCTTTCCCGCCGATCTTGCCTGGCTGGAAACCTTCTCCTTGGACATCTCCCCCGATGTTCTGATCGGTCACCGCCCGGATATCGTCGTTATCGAACTGGACGAATCCGGCCGGGCGGAAGAAATGGCCCAACGCCTGGCCGCCCTGCGCGACTGGCAGCAGTTTCAGATCATCGCCCTGGCCCGCGGTAAGCAGGCACAACGTCACGACCTGCCGGACGGCTTCGACGAAATGATCATGGAACCGCTGAGCCGTTCGGCCCTCGCCACCCGGCTGAAGATCCTGCAGCGCCTGGATACGATGGAAAACGAACTGCGCCTGAGGGCACAGACGGCAGCGCTTTTCGGCGACGACCTGCCCTCCCTGCCCGAGCGCAGGGACAATGACGAGGACGATGCCGATATTCTGCTGCTCGGCACCAACCGCGCCGAAATCGGCACCGTTGCCGCCGCACTCGGCCCGCAAACCAGCCTCAGCGTCTGCACCACCGCTTACGAAACGCTGGAACGGCTGGAACAATGGGATCACGATGCGCTGGTCATCGTCGCCCAGCCGGGGGATGAAAGCTTTTTCGACCTGCTGCGTGATATTCGCAACAATCCGCGCCTCTATACCCTGCCGGTCCTCTATATCGCGGCCCCCGGGGAAATGCCGGATATCGACCGTTCCTTCGAGGCCGGCGCCAGCGATGTGCTGACCCAGCCCTGGACGGAAATGGCGCTTCGCCTGCATCTGAAGACCCTCGTCCGTCAGCAGCGCTACCGCCGGGCCATGTATCGCGTCTATCAGGAGGCACGCAAGCTGATCGGCACGGATAACCTGACCGGGCTGTATTCGCACGGTTTCTTCCATGCCCATCTCGAACGGGTCCTGCGCAGCGCCCGTCAGAACGGCAAGCCGCTCAGCATCGGCATTCTCAATGTTAAGGCGATGCGCGACATCAACCGCAATTGCGGTTATGTCGCCGGGGATCAGTTGCTGGCGCAGATCGGTTCCGTCATCGGCATGCTGGTACGCGGCGAGGACCTTCCCGCCCGCATCGGCGGGCAGGAATTCGCCCTGATCATGCCCAATACCCCCGACGAAGTCGCCCGCGTGGCGATCGCCCGCATCGCCGGCGTCGTCGATTACACCAGCTTCTCCGTCAGGGGGCTGGCAACGCCACTGCGCGCCACCCTGCGCTATGCCGCTGCCGCGGTCGGGGAAGAAGAGGATTTCGAAGCCCTGATCGAGCGGGTCCGCGCCGATCTGACCTGATCCGCTGCCGCCCGGTGCGGATCCGCGGGCACAACCGCGTTCACAAGATGGTTGATCGGTGCGCTTTGCACATGACGCCCGCGCCCGGGCAGGCTAAAATGACGCATGCTGATTGAAATCTTTTCCGATACCATCTGCCCGTGGTGCTACATCGGCAAGCGCAAGCTGGAAGCCGCCCTTGCAAGCTATCCGCCGTTCAGGGAGCAGCAGGAGCCGGTCGAAATTCTGTGGCGGCCGTTTCAGCTCAACCCCGACATGCCGCCGGAAGGAATGGACCGGCAGAGCTATCTGTCCGGCAAATTCGGGTCCGAACTCCGGGCGCGGCAGATCTACGACAATATCCGCCAGGCCAGCGAACAGGCCGGGCTGAAGCTCGATTTCGACCGTATAAAGCGCACCCCCTCGACGCTGGACAGCCACCGCCTGATCCGCTGGGCGCGCAGCCCCGGCGTACAGGACGATGTGGTCGAGGCCCTGTTCGAAGGCTATTTCATCAAGGGGCTGGATATCAGCGATCATGATGTGCTGTGTGCCATTGCCCGGCAATGCGGCATGGATGCCGATCTGGTGCGCGAATTGCTGGAACGCGGCGACGACCGCGACCAGATCCGGGCCGAGGATGCCCAGGCGCGCCGCCTCGGCATCAACGGCGTTCCCTGCTTCATCATCGACCGCAAATATGCCATTTCCGGCGCCCAGCAGCCGCCGGTGTTCCACAAGGTTTTCGATCTCGCCCGGGCCGAGGAAATGGTCCCCGATCTTCAGGAAAGCTGAAAGGCGATTATCCCCGCAAGCGCCGGCTCAGGATTCGGCGGCGGCGGCGATCTCGGCCAGGTTACGCACAAGATAGACGACACCGTTGATGCGGTCTTCCGTCTGTTCCCAGGCGCGCATATAGACCAGCCGGTGATCGGGGCGCAGCTTGGCGCTGCCCTGCTGGCGGGCGATAAAGGCAACCAGACCGGCCGGATTGGCGAAGCTGTTGTCGCGAAAGGCGATGGTTGCGCCCTTCGGCCCGGCATCCAGCTTTTCGATATTGGCCGCCCGGCAATGGCGCTTGATCATCACAATATCGAGAAGATGGCGCACCTCCGCCGGCGGTTTGCCGAAACGGTCGTGCATTTCATCGGCGAAGGCGTTGATTTCCTCTGCCGTTTCAAGCCTGGAAAGACGCCGGTAGAGATCGAGGCGCACGGCCAGATCGCCGATATAGCTTTCGGGGATCAGCACGGCCGTGCCGATATTGATCTGCGGCGACCAGGTGGCCTCGCCGCCATCGCCGCCGCCGCGCGCTTCGGCCACCGCCTCTTCGAGCATCTGCTGATACAGCTCGGCGCCGACCTCGCGGATATGGCCCGATTGTTCCTCGCCCAGCAGATTGCCGGCACCGCGGATATCCATGTCGTAACTGGCCAGGTTGAACCCGGCGCCCAGACTGTCGAGCGCCTGCAACGCCCGCAGGCGCTTTTCCGCATCGGCGGGCAGTTTGCGGCGGGGCGGCACGGTCAGATAGGCATAGCCGCGCTGCTTGCCGCGCCCGACACGGCCGCGAAGCTGATAGAGCTGCGCCAGCCCCAGGCGGTCGGCGCGGTGAACGATCATCGTGTTCGCCGAAGGCACGTCGAGCCCGGATTCGACAATATTCGTCGATACCAGAACATCGAAACCGCCCTCGTAAAAGGCCGTCATGATATCGTCCAGCCGCTGCGCCGGCATCTGCCCGTGGGCGATGGCATAGCGGATTTCCGGCACATGGGTTTTGAGGAATTGCTCGATCTCCTCCAGATCGCGGATACGCGGGCAGACATAGAAGCTCTGCCCGCCGCGGTAATGTTCGCGCAGCAGCGCCTCGCGCACCACGACCGGATCGAAAGGAAGGACAAAGCTGCGCACGGCCAGCCGGTCGACCGGCGGCGTCGCGATCAGCGACAGATCGCGTATCCCGGTCAATGCCAGCTGCAGCGTGCGCGGAATTGGCGTTGCCGACAGGGTCAGGATATGCACATCCGCCTTCAGTTCCTTCAGCCGTTCCTTGTGGCGGACGCCGAAATGCTGCTCTTCATCGATGATCAGCAGGCCCAGATCCTTGAAGGAGACCGATTTCGCCAGCAGGGCATGGGTGCCGATAACGATATCGACCGTGCCGTCGGCCAGCCCGACGCGGGTTTCGCGGGCTTCCCTGGCGCTGGCCAGGCGCGAAAGCTGGCGCACATTGACCGGCAGCCCCCTGAACCGTTCCCTGAAGGTCGCGAAATGCTGGCGGCACAACAGCGTCGTCGGCACCACCACGGCGACCTGCCTGCCGCTCATCGCCATGACGAAGGCGCTGCGCAGGGCCACCTCGGTCTTGCCGAAACCGACATCGCCGCAGACCAGCCGGTCCATCGGCTTGCCACGGGCCAGATCGGCCAGAACATCGTCGATGGCGCGGGCCTGATCCTCGGTTTCCTGAAAGGGGAAACGGGCGCAGAATTCGTCATACATCCCTTCGGGCGGCGTTGCCACGGGGGCGGCGCGCAGATTGCGCGCGGCGGCAATGCGGATCAGATCGTCGGCAATGTCCTTCAGCCGCTCCTTCAGGCGGGCCTTGCGGCTTTGCCAGCCGGCACCGCCAAGGCGGTCGAGCGTCGCCGTCGCCTCCCCCGATCCGAAACGCGACAGCATTTCGAGATTTTCGACCGGGACATAGAGCTTGTCCCCGCCCTCATAGACCACCAGCAGGCAGTCATGCGGGGCACCGCCCACCGTCACGGTTTCCAGCCCCTCGTAGCGGCCGATACCGTGATCGATATGAACCACCAGATCGCCGGGACTGAGCTGGGTGGCATCGGCGATGAAATTGGCTGCCTGCTTGCGCCGGCGCTGCGGACGGACAAGGCGGTCGCCCAGCACGTCCTGTTCGGAAATGACACAGAGATCCGCGGTCTCGAAGCCCTTTTCCAGCGGCCAGACGCCAAGTGCCACCCGATGGGGCGGCAGTCGCTTCACATCGTCGATGGTGGCGATTTCATCGATGGCATCGTAACCGTGATCGCGCAGCAATCCCGCCAGGCGGTCGCGGGCCCCCTGGCTGTAACTGACCACCA
>JALXAG010000189.1 GCA_026992315.1 Sneathiellales bacterium
GCCCGGCAGTTGCGGCTGCAGGGCGGGGAGCGTATCGCCTACGACTTTCTGGTCGCCAGTCCGGGAATCGGCTTTCGCTTCGATGCCGTTGAAGGCTACGATCCGGCCCTCATGCCCCATGGCTGGACGGGCGAGGCACAGCTTGCCCTGCTGCGCCGCCATCTTGCCGGCATGGAGGATGGCGGAACGGTGCTGATCGCCCCGCCCCAAAAACCCTATCGCTGCCCCCCGGCCCCTTATGCGCGGGCGACGATGATCGCCCGCTATCTGCAGCAGCACAAACCCGGATCGAAGGTTCTGATCCTCGATGCCAAGAACAAGTTCACCCTGCAGGAGCTGTTCGAGGCCGAATGGGCCGATCGTTATGAAGATATGATCGAATGGATCCCCGCCGATCTGCACGGCGGGATCACGGCTTTGGCGGCGGAAGGGGGCAGGATCGTCGCGCGGACGGATCTTGAGGATTTCGAGGCCGATGTCGCCAATGTGATTCCGCCGCAGACGGCGGCGCCCCTGTTGCTTGCTGCCGGGCTGGGCGAGGGCGACGATCACGGTTATTGCCCGGTGACGGTGCGCATGACTTCCCGCCATGACGGGAACATCTATATTCTGGGCGACAGCGCTGCCACGGGGGTGATGGCGAAATCGGCCTCCTCGGCGCGCAGCCAGGCCCGTCTTGCCGCCGCCGATATTCTGCGGCGCAGCGGGCTCGGCGGGATAAGGGAAACCGTGCCGGGCTCTCTGTGCTGGACGGCGCTTGCCCCTGACGATGCCATATATCTGGATGAGGAATATTCGGTTGCCAAGGGCCGTTTCGAACTGGTGAAGGTGGCGAAAAGCCTGCCCGAGGACAGTGGCGAAATTCGCAGCGCCGACGACGGTCACGCCCTGCAGTGGTTCAGGGATATGCGCAGCGCCATGTGCTGAGGGCATCGGCACCGGGCAGGGGGTGGCTTTGGCTCCGATGGGTTCAGGGAAGGCACCATTTAAGCGGTTGACAGCAGGGCGTGCCCGGCTTAAAACCCACACCGCCTGCCATATGGCGGTCCTGTCTGATGGGGCGGAGTAGCTCAGCTGGTTAGAGCAGCGGAATCATAATCCGCGTGTCGGGGGTTCGAGTCCCTCCTCCGCTACCATTCATCCCTTTGAAATATTTAGATTATCTTTCCCCATCTCGGTCTATCGACATCGCCGCCATCATCCGTGTGGGAATTTTGTGTGGAATTTTGTCGCCGGGCGGATCTTCGCGCGGGCGACGGCCGCGCCTTATCCGGATCGTTCGTCGTCCTGGCGGTTGCGGCCCGGCAGGGCGCATGCCTTCAGCCGTGCCGGCCAGTCACCGCCGGGGTGCAGCGCGATCCGGCGTTCGTTTCCCTCCCCGATATCGATGCGGATGTCGAGGCGGGCTTCGGGCAGCAGCGGCAAGGCGATTTCCGGCCATTCGATCAGCGAGATGGCGTTATCCAGCGCATCTTCGATGCCGAGGGCATAAATCTCCGCCGCATCCTCCAGCCGGTAGAGGTCGAAATGCCAGATTTCGCCTTCGGCGCCTTCATGCACCAGCACCAGGTTGAAGGTCGGGCTCGGCACATCGGTTTCGGGGCCTGTCAGCGCCCGGATGAAGGCCCGTGCGAAGACGGTCTTGCCCGCCCCCAGCGTGCCGGAAAGGGTGATGACATCGCCGGTGCGGGCACAGGCGGCGATCCGTGCCGCCAGCCGGGCCATGGCCGTTTCGTCCCCTGCGCTCAGCCGAACGACGCTCATGCCTTCAGGGCGCCTGTTCCGGCAGCGGCAGTGTGCAGGTGACCCGCGTTCCCTCGCCCGGGGCCGACTGCAGTTCGACATGGCCGCCATGCAGTTCGATGAAGTTGCGCACCAGCGGCAGCCCCAGCCCGGCCCCGCGCAGCTCCCGATCCATGGCATTGCCGTTGCCGCGGTAGAAGCGTTCGAAAACCCGCTCGGCGTGTTCGGGGGCGATGCCGACACCGTTATCGTGCACCCAGAAACGGATCGATCCGTTGTCTTCCTCGGCGCCGATTTCGATCCGCCCGCCTTCGGGTGTGTATTTCAGCGCATTGCTGACCAGATTGAACAGCACCTGCTTGATGCGGGTTTCATCGGCGATCAGAGCGGGCAGACCCGGCGTCACCGCCAGTTCGAGGCTGATGCCCCGGCGCAGCGCCCGTTCGCGCGCCAGCGCCATGACCCCGTCGATGACCTTGCCGATCTCCATATGGCGCTTTTCCAGGGTCAGGTGTCCGGCTTCGATGCTGGCCAGATCGAGAATGTCGTTGATCAGCATCAGAAGCTGGTTGGAGGAATCGAGAATGGCCTTGCTGTATTCCGCCTGCTTTTCATTCAGCGGACCGAAGAACTGTCCGGCCAGGATCTCGGTGAAGCCGATGATCGAGTTCAGCGGTGTGCGCAATTCGTAAGAAACATTGGCGATGAATTCCGATTTCATCTGATCGGCGGCCTCCAGGGCCTCGGCCCGCTCGCGCAGGGCCCGTTCTATGCGCATGGAATCGGAAACGTCGAGATAGGTGAACAGGATCATGCCGTCCGGCAGGGGAACGGAGGCATAATCGATCGTCTTTCCTTCCGCTGTCTGTATCCGGCCGTTGCGGGCTTCGCGCAGGGTGGCCGAGGCGATGAGACGTTCCCTTTCCGGAAAGTCATGCTGAGGGGCTTCATCCCCATGACGGGCGAGCAGGGCATCGACGATTTCGCTGACATGGGGCTGGGTGGCGAGGAATTCCGCATCGAGCTGCCACAGCCGCGCATAGCCGGAATTGAACAGGCGCAGGCGGCCGTCGGGGCTGAACACCGCCACCGCCTCATGGAGGTTGTCGAGGGTGGCCTTCTGCACCGCGACCAATGTATTGCGTGCCCGTTCCAGAACCAGTTGGTCGGTGACATCCTCATAGGTGTAAAGCAGGCCGCCGAAGGGATGCGGCGTTACAACGGCCCGCAGCATGGTTTCGTCCGGAAGCTGGATCAGTTCCTCTTCCGGTTCGAGAACGGAGGTGAATTTTTCCGCCATCGCGTTCTTATAGGCGCGGAAATCCGCCTGTTCGGGCAGGCGCCGGTTTTCGCGCATGGCATCGAGCACGGCGGTAATCTTGGGTTTGGTGTTGAGGAAGCCTTCATCCAGATGCCACAAATCGGCATAGGCGCGATTGTAGAAGATCAGCCGCTTGTCCGGCCCGAAGATCGCCAGGGCCGAACTGAGATGTTCCAGAACGTCGGCATGGGCATCGATATGGCGCTGCAGATCGTTTTCCAGCTCTTCCTGGCGGGTGATGTCGATGGCATAACCGGCCGTACCGGTGCCGAGGGGCATTTCGACGATCTGAAAGGTGCGTCTGGCGCCATCGACCACATAATGGCGTCTTTCGCTGACGGCGCCGCCCTCTTCCCGGGCACGGGCGGCCAGACGCCGGGCCTGGTCGGGGTGCAGCGGCGAGGTGATTTCCTTCAGCGGCGTCTCCTCATCGCCTTCCTGACCGACGATATGGCGATAGGCGCCGTTGACCCAGTTCAGTTCGAGGCCGCCGTCGCGCCGCCACATGCCGACGGGAATGCGGTCGAGGAAATCCGTCACTATTCCGTGGCGGATCTCCAGATCGCCGTAGCGGTTCCGCAGTGTCTCCAACGCCTCCTCCCGCCGGGCGAGACGCTCGGCCTGCTCCTGACGGCGCAGGGTGGCGCGGCGGCTGTCCTCCTCCATCCGGCGGGTGAGGGATTCGATTTCGGCGGCCTGCTGGCGGCAGCGGCGGCGGTCCTGCTGCCAGCGCCAGAAGACGACGGTACCCGCAGCCGCCAGCAGGGCGGCGGCGATCCAGCCTTCACCCGCGGCCAGGCCGATACCGTCGGCAGCGGCGGCCGGCGAGACGGCCAGGGCGATCAGAACGGCAAGAGCGATCAGCGGTAATGAGAAGAAAAGCGGCATTCCCGACCCATGAATGACTTCACCCGGAGATTAACAGATGAAGGGCTGCTGACAAGGGATCTGTCGCCGCATCGCCGAAGGGGGTAGAATGCCTTATTTCAGCCACGCTTCTGCCCGAATGAGGTGCCGCCAGGGTGGTAATCGGAAAGGCATGCGGCCATATAGATCATGCATCCGCACGCAAGGCAGGCTGATTGAGGAGGAGTTCGTGACCACGACCATCGCCCTTGTCGACGATGACAGAAATATTCTGACCTCGGTAGCGATCGCGCTGGAGGCGGAGGGATTCCGCGTGCGCAGTTTCAGCGATGGCGCCGAAGCCCTGCGCGCGCTGGCCGAACGCCCTGCCGATCTGGTGGTGCTGGACATCAAGATGCCGCGCATGGACGGCATGGAGGTGCTGACCCGCCTGCGCCGGGATTCCCAGGTGCCGGTGATCTTCCTGACCTCGAAGGATGAGGAGATCGACGAAGTCCTTGGCCTCAAGATGGGGGCGGACGACTACATCACCAAGCCGTTTTCCCAGCGCCTGCTGATCGAACGGATCCGCGCCATTCTGCGCCGCCGCCAGGCCGCTGCCGATCATGAGCCGGATGCGGGCCAGATCATGGTGCGCGGCGATCTGACGCTGGATCCCTCCCGCCATGCCTGCAGCTGGAAGGGGCATGACGTCAAGCTGACGGTGACGGAGTTTCTCATTCTCGAAACCCTGGCCCAGCGCCCGGGTCATGTGAAAAGCCGCGATCAGCTCATGGATGCCGCCTATGACGACAATGTCTATGTCGATGACCGGACCATAGACAGCCATATCAAGCGCCTGCGCAAGAAGCTGCGTGCCGTCGATCCCGATTTCTCCGAAATCGAAACCCTCTACGGCATCGGTTACCGTTACAAGGACAGCCGTGGCGGGTGAGGGCGAACATTCCCCGCCACAGGCGCTGGCCACGCGCGGCATTTTCCGCTCGCCGCTGACCTGGCGGCTGATTGCCATCAACGTTCTGGCGCTGGCGGCGCTGACGGCGGGGTGGATCTATCTCGATCAGCTCCGCTCTGGCCTGGTCGAACAGCGCATCAATGCCCTTATCACCCAGGGGCGGCTGATCGCCGGGGCGCTGGGCGAGGCGGCGCTGGTCAGCGATAACGAGAACCCGACGCTGGAAACGATCACCATCGCCACCATCGTCCGCCGCCTGGCCAATGACGGCAATGTCCGTATCCGTCTCTTTGCCGAGGACGGCCACCTGATCGTCGATAGTCGCCGCCTCGTCGCGGCCGGGCGCAAGGTCGAGATCGCCCGCCTGCCCGACCCCTCCCGTGGCTGGTCCGAGCGGCTGCGCGAAGGCTTCACCCGTCTGCTCGATGCGCTGGGCAACAGCATGCGCCGTCGCCACGATCTGAAGCCCTATGTCGAACATGCCGTGCAGCGGGCCGAGGATTATCCGGAGGTTCTGGGGGCGCTTGAAGGGCTGACCATTCCGCTGCTGCGTAAAAGGAACGATGGCGGTTTCGTGCTCGGTGCGGCGGCGCCGGTTCAGTCCTTCAAGAAGATTCTCGGCGCACTGCTGCTGACTGTCGATTCGCGGGAAATCGACAAGGCAGTCCGCCGGGAACGGATCATCGTTCTGGCCCTGTTTGTCCTGACGGCACTGGTAACGATACTGGTCTCTTTGCTCATGGCCGGGACTATCCTGCGGCCGATCCGCCGTCTTGCCGCGGCGGCGGAGCGTATCCGCAGCAATCCCGGCGCGCAGAAACTGCAGCTGCCGCTGTTGCATCGCCATGACGAGATCGGCGAGCTTGCTGTCATTCTGCGCGACATGACCGAAACCCTTTATCAGCGCATGGAGGCGATCGAGGCGTTTGCTGCCGATGTCTCCCACGAGTTGAAGAATCCCCTGACCAGCCTGCGCAGCGCCGTTGAGACGCTGGAGCGGATCGAGGACAAGCAGCAGCAGGCCCGGCTGCTGGAAATCATTCTCGACGATGTCGGGCGCATAGACCGGCTGATCACCGATATCACCACCGCTTCGCGCATCGATGCCGAAATGGCGCGTCAATCCATGGCCCCCTGCGATCTGGCCGATCTGATCGGTACCGCCGCCAGAACCCTGCGTCCGGAACAGGGCGAGGGCGGTGTCCGCATCGAAATCAGCGGTACCGAAAACCCCGTCATGGTGCGGGGCATCCGCGACCGTCTCGGCCAGGTGGTGCATAATCTGGTCGATAATGCCGTTTCCTTCTCCCCGCCCGGGGGGACGGTGAGCATCCGCCTGGAAAGCGGCGCCGGCATGGCCCGTCTGATCGTCGAAGACGAGGGTCCCGGCCTGCCCGAGGGCAAGGAAGAGGAGATCTTCAGCCGCTTCTACAGCCTGCGCCCGGAGGGAGAAGCCTTTGGCAGGCATTCCGGCCTCGGCCTGTCGATCGCCCGTCAGATCACCGATATTCATGGCGGCAGTCTGCGGGCGGAAAACATCCTGAATGACGATGGCACAATCCGCGGTGCCCGCTTCATCGTCTCCCTGCCATTGCTGTGAATGCGGCTTCCCGCCGCCGGCCGGGGGAGGCGGATTGACATTTCCGCCCCCTCTGCCACCCTGAGGGAATGGAAAACCTGCATGCCACGGCCGTATCCCTGCAAGAGAAGGGCATCCTGCTGCAAGGCCCTCCGGGCGCCGGCAAATCGACCCTTGCCCTGCGCCTGATCGATGAGGGGGCGGTGCTCATTTCCGATGACCGGACCCTGCTGCGCCAGGCGGGGGACGAGATTATTCTCGAAGCGCCTTCTGCAATCGCCGGCATGCTTGAAATCCGCGGTTTCGGTCTGGCCCGCCTGCCCCATGTCCGGGCGCCGCTGGTCATGGTGGTGGATCTGCGCCCCGCGCCGGAAAAGGGCGAGCGCCTGCCCGATGCCGATTTCATCGGCATTCTCGGCCGGCCGGTGCGCCGCTTCGCCGTCGATCCCTTTGCCGCCGATGCCTGTGCCAGGATCCGCTTCATGCTTCGCGCCGCATTGAGCGCGGATTTTCTTGTGGAGACCGGATCATGAGCACAGCGCCGCCAAAGGGCAGCCCTGGCGGGCGGGCGGTCCTGTTCATCACCGGTCTTTCCGGGGCGGGGAAAAGCTCGGCCCTGAAGATTCTCGAAGATCTGGGCTGGGAGGTGGTCGACAATCTGCCCATGCCGCTGATCAGCGCCCTGTTGTCGGGTGCCGATACGACGGCGGGGGAGGGCGCGGCGCCGATCGCCATCGGCGTTGACAGCCGCACCCGCGGTTTCGCCCCCGATGCCTTTGCCGCGCTTCTGGAAAAACTGCGCCGGGACGGGACCGCCGCCCCGGAACTGCTGTTTCTGGATTGCGATGACGAGATGCTGCAGAAGCGTTTTACCGCCACCCGCCGCCGTCATCCTCTGGCCAAGGACCGGCCCGTCGGCGACGGCATCGCGCTGGAGCGGCGCCTGATCCGGCCATTGCGCGATCGTGCCGATACGCTGATCGACACCACGGCCCTGACCCTGCCGGATCTGCGCCGCGAACTGGCCGGGCGCTTCGCCCGCGACGGCGCGGCCCTGCCCACCATCACCGTCATGTCCTTTTCCTTTCGCCGCGGGGTGCCGCGGGAAGCGGACCTGGTCTTCGATGTGCGTTTTCTCGACAACCCCTTTTACGATCCGGCCCTGCGCCCCCTTTGCGGCGAGGACGAACCCGTCGGTGCCCATATCGAGCGTGACGAGGCATGGAAGCAGTTCTTCCCCCGCCTGTGCGATATGATCGACACCCTGATCCCTTATTATTGCCGGGAGGGAAAGCAATATCTTACAGTGGCCGTCGGCTGCACCGGCGGGCGGCACCGTTCGGTGTTTACCGCCTGCCGGCTCAGTGCCTGGCTGCGTGACAACGGTTTCAGAATTCTGCTAAGTCATCGCGACCTGTCGCGTTCGGAGCAGGAATAGAGAGAGGAAGGAAACGATGATCGGCATGGTACTGGTGACCCATGGCCGCCTTGCAGAGGAATTCGTCGCCGCGACCGAACATGTCGTCGGCCCGCAACAGGCCATTGCCGCCGTCTGCATCGGTCCCGACGACGATATGGAACAGCGGCGCAAGGATATCCTCAGGGCCGTGGACGAGGTGGACAGCGGCGACGGGGTGATCGTCCTGACCGACATGTTCGGCGGCACGCCGTCCAATCTGGCCATTTCGATCATGGACAAGGCCAATGTCGAGGTGATCGCCGGCATCAACCTGCCGATGCTGATCAAGCTGGCCAGTGTGCGCGAGAGTGCCAGCCTGGCCGATGCGGCGGCCAAAGCCCAGGAATCCGGGCGGAAATACATCAATATCGCTTCGCAACTTCTGGCCGGCGGCAAGGAATGAGTTGCAGACGTAGCGTCGCCATCACCAACAAGCGTGGCCTGCATGCCCGCGCCGCCGCCCGTTTCGTGCGCTGTGCGGAACAGTTCGATGCCGATGTCACCGTCTCCAAGGACGGGGTCAGCGTTCCCGGAACCTCGATCATGGGGCTGATGATGCTGGCGGCGGCCCCCGGCTGCCATATCGATATCGCGGCGGCGGGAAAGGAGGCGGAAGCGGCCCTGCAGGCGCTGACGGCACTGGTGGAAAACCGCTTCGACGAGGACTGATAAGCGCATCGGCGTTCCGCCCTCCCTCCGGTATGCATATCAATACATAAAGATTTCTTTATGCGAAACTTGCCCCTTGCCCGGCACGCTGATATAAGTGCGCCGGTGAATTTATGCCGGGCCGGGCGGTCGATGCCCCTGGCCTGCGAACAGCCAGACCGGAGAAACAGTATGAGCGGCTTTACCGACTTCAAAATCGCCGACCCCTCCCTTGCCGAATGGGGGCGCAGCGAAATCACCATTGCCGAAGGCGAAATGCCGGGCCTGATGGCCCTGCGCGAGGAATATGGCGACAGCAAGCCGCTGGCCGGGGCGCGGATCACCGGCTGCCTGCACATGACCATTCAGACGGCGGTGCTGATCGAAACCCTGGTGGCGCTCGGCGCTTCGGTTCGCTGGTCGTCCTGCAACATCTTCTCGACCCAGGATCATGCCGCCGCCGCCGTTGCCGCCGCGGGCATTCCGGTTTTTGCCTGGAAGGGCGAAACGGAGGAGGAATACTGGTGGTGCATCGAGCAGACCCTGAACGGCCCGGACGGCTGGAAGCCCAATCTGCTGCTCGATGACGGCGGCGACCTGACCCAGCTGGTTCACGAGAAGCATCCCGAGCTGCTGGAGGATATCTGCGGCCTGTCGGAGGAAACCACCACCGGCGTCCATCGCCTGTATGAAATGGCCCGTGACGGCAAGCTGAAGGTTCCGGCGATCAACGTCAACGATTCGGTGACCAAATCGAAATTCGACAATCTGTACGGTTGCCGGGAAAGCCTGGTCGATGGCATCAAGCGGGCCACCGATGTGATGATCGCCGGCAAGATCGCCGTCGTTGCCGGTTACGGCGATGTCGGCAAGGGTTCGGCGGCGTCGCTGCGCAATCAGGGGGCACGGGTGATCGTGACCGAGATCGATCCGATCTGCGCCCTGCAGGCAGCGATGGAAGGCTATGAGGTCGCGACCATGGAGGATGCGGCGCCGATCGGCGATATCTTCGTCACCACCACGGGCAACTGCCGCGTCATCACCATCGATCACATGCGGGCCATGAAGGACCGGGCGATCGTGTGCAATATCGGCCATTTCGACAATGAAATCGAGGTGGAGAATCTGCGCAATTTCACCTGGCACAACGTCAAGCCCCAGGTCGATGAAGTCGAATTCCCAGACGGCAAGCGCATCATCCTGCTGGCCGAGGGCCGTCTGGTCAATCTGGGCTGTGCCACCGGTCATCCCAGCTTCGTCATGAGCGCCTCCTTCACCAATCAGGTTCTGGCACAGATCGAGCTGTGGACCAATGGTTCCGCCTATGAGAACAAGGTCTATACCCTGCCGAAGAAGCTGGATGAAAAGGTCGCGGCCCTGCATCTGCCGAAGCTCGGCGTCAGGCTGACGGAGCTGACGGACGAGCAGGCCGAATATATCGGCGTGCCGAAGACGGGCCCGTTCAAGCCCGAATATTACCGCTACTGATTTCCGCCCCTTACCGATCCGGCGGCGGGATTTTCCCCGCCGGAAGGGTCTGTGGGAAAGGATCAGGGGCGCGCCCGAACGGCGCGCCCCTGTTTGTTTTCTGCCCGCAGGCGGCGCTCAGCGTTTCTGACGGTTCAGCAGGCGCAGGCGCAGGGCATTGAGCCTGATGAAGCCTTCGGCATCGCGCTGATCGTAGACGCTGTCCTCCTCGAAGGTGACATGTTCCAGCGAATACAGCGAATTGGGCGATTTGCGCCCGACGACATGGACCCCGCCCTTGTACAGTTTCAGCCGTACGGTGCCGGAAACATTCTTCTGGCTGTGATCGATCAGCGCCTGCAGCATTTCGCGTTCGGGGCTGAACCAGAAACCGTTATAGATCAGCTCCGCATAACGGGGCATCAGATCGTCCTTCAGATGGGCGGCGCCGCGATCCAGCGTGATGCTTTCCATCGCCCGATGGGCGGCCAGCAGCACCGTGCCGCCGGGCGTTTCGTAGACGCCGCGGGACTTCATGCCGACGAAGCGGTTTTCCACCAGATCCAGACGGCCGATGCCATTGGCGCCGCCCAGTTCGTTCAGCCGCGTCAGCAGCGCCGCCGGGGACAGGGGCTCGCCATCGATGGCCACGGCATCGCCGTGTTCGAAGGCGATTTCGACATAGGTGGGCTTATTCGGGGCTTCCTCCGGCGCCACGGTGCGCGAGAAGACGAATTCTTCGGGCTCCTCCCAGGGATCCTCCAGCACCTTGCCTTCGGCGGAGATGTGCAGAAGATTGGCATCGACCGAGAACGGCGCCTCGCCGCGTTTGTCGCGCGGGATCGGAATCTGGTGCTTTTCGGCGAATTCGATCAGGCGGGTGCGGCTGGTCAGATCCCATTCCCGCCAGGGCGAGATGACCTTGATATCCGGGTTCAGCGCATAATAGCCCAGCTCGAAGCGGACCTGATCGTTGCCCTTGCCGGTGGCGCCGTGGGCGACGGCATCGGCGCCGGTGGCGCGGGCGATTTCGATCTGGCGCTTGGCGATCAGCGGCCGGGCGATCGAGGTGCCGAGCAGATACACCCCTTCGTAGACGGCATTGGCGCGGAACATCGGAAAGACGTAATCGCGGACGAATTCCTCGCGCAGATCCTCGATGAAGATATCCTTCACGCCAAGCATTTCGGCCTTGGCCCGGGCGGGTTCCAGTTCCTCGCCCTGGCCGAGATCGGCGGTGAAGGTCACGACCTCGCAGCGGTAGGTTTCCTGAAGCCATTTGAGAATGACCGAGGTGTCGAGCCCGCCGGAATAGGCAAGCACGACTTTTTTGATCTCTTCAGACATGTCCGACCCTCAATAATCCATATTTCACGCAGACCGGCCGGAAGAGCCGCCGCGGCAGGTGTCACAGGCGGCGAAGTATAGGCAAACCCGGCTTCACCGCAAGGGGGGTTCTGTCGGGATGCCCGTTCAGGCCGATGCGGCGCGGCGTGCCTTGACGCTGGCCGATTTCAGCTGTCCGCAGGCGGCCATGATATCGCGCCCGCGCGGCACCCTGACCGGCGAGGAATAGCCGGCATCGTTGACGATGGCGGCGAAGCGGTTGATCGCCTTCGCCGTGGAGCATTCGTAAGGGGCACCGGGCCAGGGATTGAAGGGGATCAGATTGACCTTGGCCGGAATGCCGCGCAGCAGGCGCACCAGCTCGCGGGCATCGGCGGCACTGTCATTGACGTCGCGCAGCATCACATATTCGAAGGTGATGCGCCGGGCATTGTTGCTGGCCGGATAATCGCGGCAGGCCTGCAGCAGTTCACCGATGGGATAGCGCTTGTTGATCGGCACCAGGATATCGCGCAGTTCGTCATGAACCGCATGCAGGGAAATCGCCAGATTGACGCCCAGCTCGCGCCCGCATTGTTCGATCTTCGGCACCACTCCCGATGTGGACAGGGTGATGCGCCGCTTGGAAATGGCGATCCCCTCCGCATCCATGATGACGGTCAGGGCGCGGCGGACGTTGTCGTAGTTCAGCAGCGGTTCCCCCATGCCCATCAGCACGATATTGGAGATCATGCGGTGGTCCTTGGGGGTCGGCCATTCGCCGATGGTGTCGCGGGCGACCATGATCTGGGCGACGATTTCGGCCGCCGTCAGATTGCGCACCAGTCTTTGCGTGCCCGTATGGCAGAAGGAGCAGGTCAGCGTGCAGCCGACCTGGGAGGAAATGCACAGCGCCCCGCGATCCTCTTCCGGAATATGCACCGCCTCCGCCTCCTGGCCGTCAGCGAAGCGCAGCAGCCATTTGCGCGTTCCGTCCCGCGATTGCTGGCAGGCGCTGGTGCCCGGCCGTTCGAGGGTGAATTTTTCCTTCAGGCGGGCGCGGAGGTTCTTTGAAATGGTGGTCATTTCATCGAAGCTCGTGGCGCCGCGGTGGTAAAGCCAGTGGAAGAGCTGCCGTCCGCGCAGCCGCGCCTGGCGCGGCTGTTCGCCCGCCATCACGGCGGCAGCGGCCAGCTGGTCGCGATCCATGCCGATCAGATTGTTTGCCGACAGGCCGCCCTCGGGGCCGCCTTCATGGCCGCTGACGGTGGCCGCCGGGCGATCGGCGGCCCTGTATTCCGGCACCAGTGTCATGTTCGTCTATCCTGCTGTTTCAGCGCCGGGGACTTATGCTCAGCGCTTGCACGCCTTGTCAATGGCTTTATGCGCCGCCGTGAAGCCGAGCAGGGAATAGCGATCGGTGGTGGTGGTGCCCCGCTGGGAGATCCCGCGGACGATCATGCTCTTGCCCTTGATCATCGCCTTCACCATCCGCTTGTCGGTGGCGACATCGGGTGTCCAGGCATTTTCCCCCTGGGTGATCAGCTCGAAACTGCTGCCGCCGATCCTGGCGGTGGCATTCACCCCCTTGCGGTAGGGGTAGCCGGCATAGACGCTGATTTCATCGCGCACATTTTCTGCCGGACGGTGGGTGACCATGAAATAGATATCGCCGCGTCTGACATTCTTCGGCTGCGAGGATTTGGGGGCGCTGACCATATAGCAGATCTTCTTGCCCTTTTCCGTGAAGGTGAAGGCTTCCCAATCCCTGAAGCTGCCGATGAGCTTGGGCGAGGACTGGGCGCGGGCCTCGCCCGTCCCCCCGGAGAGACCGGCCTGCCCGAAGGCGAACGCGGCTGCAACCGCGGCGATGAAAGCAACCGATTTTTTCATGAGCAACACCTTATACGTAAATCCATCCGTTTTCCAGACCCGGCACCGGATGCCGGAGGCGACGGCACAAGCCTTTCCGTATCGGATATCAGATAACGTAAATAAGCATGAAGGGTAACGGGGCAAAAAAGAGGCAGAAACATGTTGTTCTCGCATTAAGGTAATTCTTGACGCAAAATAGCCGATAATGAACATATGAATTTTACGGGGGATACGGGTGGCCGGTTCACAATTGCCATAACGGCGGTGATGGCCATGTGGCGGTAACGGGCCGGTATAAACGGGCCGCCAACGGGGTGGTAGCGGATGGAAAAGCTCGACAGGGGGGCGCAGGCGGAATTGCTGCGTGCGGTGGCGGAGGCACGCGACCGCCAGGCCTTCGCCCGTTTGTTCGATTATTTCGCACCGCGTATCAAGGGCTATCTGATGCGCCTCGGCGCCGATGACGGCATGGCCGAGGAGCTGGTGCAGGAATCCCTGCTGCTGGTCTGGCGCAAGGCGCATACCTTCGATCCGGAAAAATCCTCCGTCGCCACCTGGCTGTTCACCATTGCCCGCAACCGCCGGATCGACAGTCTGCGCCGCCTGCGCTATCCCTTTCCCGATCCGGAGGATCCCTCCCTGCATCCGGAGGCGGAGCGCCGCCAGGACGAGGCCTATGAAATGGTTCAGAGCGCCGAATATCTGCGCCGCGCCGTCGCGCAGCTTCCCGCCGAACAGGCGGAGCTGATCGCCCTGGCCTTTTTCGACGGCCGCACCCATCGCGATATCGCAAGCGACCGCAATTTGCCGCTGGGCACGGTCAAATCCCGCATCCGCCTGGCGCTGAATCGCCTGCGCAAGGAAATGGCGGCCTTTCACGACGGGTACCACGATGAAAAGAGCAACGGATAAGAACGACGGCAGAACCATGGCGGAGGATCCGCGCCCGTCATCGCTGCCGGTGGAGGC
>JALXAG010000190.1 GCA_026992315.1 Sneathiellales bacterium
ATATGCCAGAGATAGTCGAGAATCTTGCCGGCCAGGCTCAGCTCGGCCCAGTTATCCGATACCAGGCCGCGCAGGGGAAATATCTGCCAGTAGCTGCCGCCGGCGAACAGCACCACCAGCAGCACCGCGAACAGAAAGCCCGGAATGGCGAAGCCGATGATGATCAGATTGGTGGTCCAGATGTCGAAGGGCGTGCCGTCCCTGACCGCCTTGCGAATGCCGAGCGGAATGGAGACCGCATAGCCGATAAGAAAGGTCCAGATGCCCAGGCTGATGGAAACCGGCATTTTTTCCAGAATCAGATCGACGACTTCGGTATCGCGGAAATAGCTTTTGCCGAAATCGAAGCGCAGATAATTGCCCATCATCTGCAGAAAGCGCACATGCAGCGGCTTGTCGAAGCCGAACTGGCGTTCGAGATCCTTGATGAATTCGGGATCCAGCCCCTGGGCGCCGCGATAGCTGCTGGTGCTGCTGTCGCTGTTGGCGGTATTGGCCGTGGCGCCCGGCGATGCGGCGGTTTCGCTGCCGCCGCCGGTAAAGCGCGCCGTGGCGCCGACGGCCGTGCCCTGGATCTGGGCGATGATCTGTTCGATCGGCCCGCCGGGGGCGAACTGGATGACGACGAAATTCAGCACCATGATGGCGAACAGGGTCGGGATGATCAGCAACAGCCGTCTGACGAGATAGGCGAACATTTCTATTTCGTCTCCTGCCTTGCGCCTGCTTCTCCGCCTTCGTTGCGGATGCGCAGCCGTTCCGCCTTTGCGGGATCGACCCACCAGGTATCGACAATGCCGCGCGTATAATCGGGCTTTATCGCCGGGCGGGAGAATTTATCCCAGAAAGCGATGAAATGCGAGCCCTTGAACCATTGCGGCACCGTGTAGTGGGCGAACATCAGCACCCGGTCCAGCGCGCTGACGGCCGTGGCCAGCGCCTCCATGGTGTCGGCGCGCTCCACCGCCCCGATCAGGGCATCGACGGCAGGGTTTTTCACCCCCGCGACATTCAGGCTGCCCGGAATGTCCGCCGCCGCGCTGCCCCAATAATTGCGCAGCTCCCTGCCGGGGATCTCCGGCAGGATGAAGCGCTGGGTGATGATGTCGAAATCGAAATTCTTGCGCCGTTGCTCGTATTGGGCCGGATCGACGATTCGCATGCGGGCATCGATGCCGATGCGCCGCAGATTCTTGACGAAGGGGGCGATGATGCGTTCGAAGGAAGGCTCGAACATGAGAAATTCGACCGCCAGGACATCCCCTGTCCCGTTGCGGCGGCGGCCGTCTTGCATTTTCCACCCCGCCTGATCGAGCAGACGGGCCGCCGCGCGCAGATTCTTGCGGTTGCGGCCGCTGCCATCGGTGCGGGGCGGGATATAGGGGCCATCGAATAATTCCGGCGGTAATTTGTCCCGGAAGGGGGCGAGCAGGGCCAGTTCCTCCCGCGATGGCTTCCCCCGATGGGCGAGAGGCGAGTTCTCGAACATGCTGTCGGTGCGTTCATACAGGCCGTAAAACAGGTTGCGGTTGACCCATTCGAAATCGAAGGCCAGGCCGATGGCCTTGCGCACGCGGCGGTCGGCAAGGGCGGCGCGGCGGGTGTTGAGGAAAAACGCCTGTACGCCGGAGGGGCTTTTATCGGGCAGAACGATGCGCCTGATCCGTCCGTCCCTGACGGCGGGCTTGCTGTCATAGGCTGTGGCCCAGAAGCGGGAGGTGAACTCCTCGCGCAGGTCGTAGGCCCCGGCGAAGAAGGCCTCCAGCGCCACCGTCCGGTCGCGGTAGGTGTCGATGCGGATGGTATCGAAATTCCAGCGTCCCCGGTTGACCGGCAGGTCGCGGCCCCAGTAATCCGGGTCGCGGCGATAGGTGATGCTGCGCCCGGGATCGACGGCGGCAATGCGGTAAGGCCCGCTGCCGGGGATGGGTTCCAGCGTCGTTTTGCCGAAATCGCGGTTCTTGAACCAGAATTCGGGCAGTACCGGCATGGTGGCGATCTGCACCGGCAGGTTGCGCGGGCTGCCGGCGGCCAGGGTGAAGGTGATTTTGCGGTCGTTTTCGACGGAGACATCCTCGACCCCGCCAAGGGCGCTGCGCCAGGCCGGGTGCCCCTTCTGCGTGAGCATGCGGTAGGAGAAGGCGACATCGCCGGCGCGCACGGGCTGTCCGGTCTGGAAACGGGCGCGCGGGTCGATGGTGAAGGCAAGGCGCCGCCGGTCCGCCGACAGGGTGACGCTGTCGGCCAGCAGCGCATAATAGGAGGCCGGTTCATCGGCGGCGCGGGTCAGCAGGCTTTCATAGGTGCCGCCGATATCGAGGGGCTTGTCGCCGCGCAGAATGAAGAAATTGACCGAATCGAAGCTGCCCAGATCGCGCAGGCGCAATTCGCCGCCTTTCGGGGCATCGGGGTTGACGTAATCGAAATGGGTGAAGCCGGGGCCGTATTTCAGGTTGCCGAAAACCGCCAGGCCATGACTGGCGGCGCCGGCTGTGGTGGCCGCCATCGTCAGCAGCAGGGCGGGAAGGGCAGGCCGGAGAAGACGTGCCGGGAGCCGGTGGGCAAACGCGATAAGCCGCATGGTCACTTGGACTGCCGCCAGGAGCGGATTTTCGCCCCTCCCTCCCCGTCGATCCACCAGGCCCAGATATCGACGCCGTAATCGGGGGTTTTGGCCGGGCGGCCCAGTTTGATCCAGTAGGCGATGCGGTCATGGGTGATATGCCATTGGGGAACGACGTAATGTCCCCACAGCAATACCCGATCCAGCGCCCGCGTCGCGGCGACCAGCGACGGGCGGTCGGGGGCAAAGATGATCTTGTCGATCAGGCTATCGACGGCGGCCGATTTGATGCCGATGAGGTTGCGGCTGCCCGGCCTCTCCGCCGCTTGGGAGGACCAGTAATTGCGTTGCTCGTTCCCTGGGGAAAGCGACTGCCCCCAGCTTGCGACGATCATGTCGAAATCGAAGTCGCGCACCCGGTTCTGATATTGGGCGGCATCGATGGTGCGCAGCCGCGCTTCGATCCCCAGCCGCTTCAGATTGGCGGCGAAAGGCAGCACCACCCGTTCGAAGCCGGGATCGGCAAGCAGGATTTCGAAGCTGACCGCCTTGCCGGTAAAGGGCGAGATCAGCTTGCCGCCCCTGACCGTGTATCCCGCTTTTTTCAGCATTCGCGCCGCCTTGCGCAGATTGGTGCGGATGCCGCCCTTTACCTTGGTGGAAGGCGGTTCGTAGGTTTTCGTGAAAACCTCTGCCGGAACCTCGCCGCGCAGCGGTTCCAGCAAGGCCAGCTCCGCTTTTGACGGCAGGCCGGTCGAGGCCAGCGGGGAATTGGAGAAATAGCTCCTGGTCCGGGTATATTGGTTATAGAACAGGTTCTTGTTCGACCATTCGAAATCGAAGGCATGGGCGATGGCCCAGCGCAGGGTCCGATCCTGAAAGACCGGACGGCGAATGTTGAAGGCAAAGGCCTGCATGCCGGTGGGCCGCGAATGGGGGATTTCCTCTTTCCTCACCAGCCCGGCGCGCAGGGCGGGGAATTTATAGGCGGTGGCCCAGGTTTTCGACATGTTTTCCGCACGGAAATCGTAAGCGCCGGATTTGAAGGCTTCCAGCGAGGCGGTTTCATCGCGGAAATAATCGAAGCGGACACGGTCGAAATTGTAACGTCCGCGGTTGATCGGCAGATCCTTGCCCCAGTAATCGGGATCCCGTTTCAGTACGATGCTGCGGTTGACGTCGATCTTCTCGACCTTGTAGGGGCCGGTTCCGAGAAAAGGCTCCAGCGTCGTGGCGGAGAAATCGCGCTTCTGCCATTCCTTTTCCGAAAGAACGACGAGCTGCCCCATGATCTGCGGCAATTCCCGGTTGCCGGCCGAGGCAAAGGTGAACTTGACCCTGAGCGGCCCCAGTTTTTCCGCCTTTTTCACATTGCGGTAATAGAAGCGGTAGAAGGGGGCGCCCTTTTCACGCAGCAGGTTGAAGGAAAAGATCACATCCTCGGCCCGTACGGGGCTGCCATCGTGAAAACGGGCGATGGGGCGAATGTTGAAGATCACCCAGGAGGCATCGTCCGGTACTTCCATCGATTCGGCAATCAGGCCGTATTCGGTGGAAATATCGTCCATGGGCGAGGTGGTCAGGCTTTCGACTGTCAGGCCGATGCCGGCGGCTGGATTGCCCTTGATGATGAAGGGGTTGAGGGAATCGAAGCCGCCGCGTGCCGCCCGGCGCAGTTCGCCGCCCTTGGGCGCATCGGGATTGACATAATCGAGCCGGGTGAAGGCAGGCGGATATTTCG
>JALXAG010000191.1 GCA_026992315.1 Sneathiellales bacterium
CTTCGTGCCCGTGGATATGCTGGCCGGCCGCGCGCTGCTGTTTCCGGCATCGCTGATTGCAGAGATCGGTAATTTCGCAGCCGATCGCCTGCCCCATTACGCCGCCGATTACGAATTCACGGCCAGGGCGAAGGCCGCCGGGCATCCGCTGTTTATCGTCAGCGATGTCGTGCTGGAAAGCGATACCCGCAATACCGGCGGCAAGGCCTTTCAGGCCGATAAAGGGTTACGTGAACGTATCACACTGCTGTTCAGCCTGCGTTCGCCGCTCAACCTGCGCTATCGCACCCGCTTTGTCCTGATGACCTATCCGGGATGGACGGCTGCCGCCGGGGTGCTCAGCCTGACGGCGAAGGCCCTGATCGAGGTTCTGTTCGGTCGTCTTGCCTACCGGCTGGTGCGCAGCCGCCATGTGACGGACTGAAGCCATGGAACGGGCGGGGCAGGCATATCCATCCTTCGGCGATCCGGTGCCCTCCGCCCCCGCGCGCGGTGGCGCCACCGGGGTGCTGCTGGGCTTTGCCCTGTTCTATCTGCTGGCCATGCTGCATGTGCCCCTGATCCGTATCGGCGCCCGTGCCGATGCCGATTCCATCGGGTTGTTCGATCTGTTGATCAGCGGGGCACTGATCCTGTTGCTGCCGCTGATTCTGCGCCAGCGATTTCTCCATCGGGCACAGCCCTTCCTGCTGTATCTCGTCTTTATCCTTTATGCTGCCGTTGTCTATCTTTTCAGCGCGATCGTCTTCAGCCAGTGGAACCTGTTCGGGGCGCTGGCGCTGATCAAGCTGTTGCAGTATGGCGTGGCGATGCTGCTGTTCTGGTGGGCGATGGAACGGCTGAGCCTGCAGCAGGTGGTCTTCATTTTCTGTATTGCGGGAATCATCTTTTCGATTAACGGTTTTGCGCGGCTGTCCATGGGGCTCGATTACCGCCTGGGCTTCATCCTCAAGGCCGGGGAGGCAACATCGCAGCCTGCGGGTTTTTTCCTCGGTCTGAATGTTCTGTTCCTGATTTTCTGTCTGAAACGGCCCGATATCCGTTACCGCTGGTTTTTGTGGGCCTGTCTGGGCCTGTTCGTCGCGGCGCTGACGGCGACCCTGTCCCGTTCCAATCAGATTGCGCTGATGGCGGTGCTGCCGCTGCTGCTGTTGTCACGCACCACACCTGTGCGGGCCTATTTTATCCTGCTGGGTTTTTCGGCCGTTTTCGCCGCCTTCATTGCGCTGGTCGTTTCACTGAACCTGCCGGTGCGCTTTGTCTATTATCTGCTGGATCCGACCATTCTGCTCAATGACGGTTCGTTTCAGAGCCGCTACAGCAGCCAGGGGGCCTGGTGGGTGGGGGTGGATTATATTCTCGACCATCCCCTGTCGCTGATTTTCGGCAAGGGCTTCGGCTATGTCTGGCGGATCTATGACGGGCTGGTTCCGCAGCTCGTCTATTCCACCGGCATCATCGGTACCGGGCTTGCCCTGGCGACGGCGGTTTATTTCATCAGCCGCCATTACAGCTTTGAACTGCTCAGCGTGTTTCTGTTCATCCTGATCGGCGGTATCGGCTCGGAGGGTTTTTTGTTCTCCTATCGCGCGGTCATGCCCTCGCTGGCGATCATCATGGCGACGGCGCTTTATTTCCGGCGAACCAGGACAACGGCAATGCTTTTCTCTTCAGGCGGAGGCTGAGTATTCACCCCTCCTCAAGGCGCAGCCTGGCGATGGCGTCCCTGGCCAGGGCATCGGCCCGTTCGTTGCCTTCATTGCCGGCATGGCCTTTGACCCAGACCCATTCGATATCGTGGCGGGCGGTTTCCTCATCCAGGGCGCGCCACAGTTCGGCGTTTTTCACCGGCTTCTTCGCCGCGGTGCGCCAGCCGCGCGCCTTCCAGCCCGGCAGCCATTTCATGATGCCGTCGCGCACATAGGTGCTGTCCGTATACAGCCGCACCCGGCAGGGGCGTTTCAGCCGGCGCAAGGCCTCGATCGCGGCCTGAAGCTCCATGCGGTTGTTGGTGGTCTCCGCCATCCCGCCCGAAAGTTCCTGTTCATGGCCGCGATAGCGCAGCACCGCCCCCCAGCCGCCGGGGCCGGGATTGCCCGAACAGGCGCCGTCGGTCCAGATTTCGACGATGTTTTCCGCTGTCTGGACGGCTGCGTTTTCTCCGGTCATCTCAGTCGCCCCAGCCATAGGCCCGCGCCGAGGCGGCGTTGCGGTGAAACAGCAGGCGCTGATAATATTCCAGCGGGTCCTTGGGCTGTACCAATGCCCCCTCGATCCGGTTGAGCCAGTCATACAGGCGGGTGAGCAGAAAGCGCATGGCGCTGCCGCGGGCCAGCACCGGCAGGGCGGCGATTTCCTCGTCATCAAGCCTGCGGCGGCGGTCGTAATGGCGGATCAGCTTGCGGGCCTTGGTGATGTTGAAGGCATTGTCGGTCTCGAAACACCAGGCATTCAGGCAGATGGCCAGATCGTAAAGCAGGAAATCGTTGCAGGCGAAATAGAAGTCGATCACGCCGCATAGCCTGTCGCGCAGGAAAAACACGTTGTCGGGGAACATGTCGGCGTGAATGATGCCTGAGGGCAGGTCCCGCGGCCAGTGTTCCTCGAGGAAATCCATCTCCTCTTGCAGAAAGGCGTTCAGGCCGGGCTTCAGGCTGTCGGCCTGGCCGGCGCAACTGTCCAGCAAGGGCCGCCAGCTTGCCAGCCCCAGGCTGTTTTCCCGCCGCATGGCGAAATCGCCCGCCCGGATGTGCAGTTCCGCCAGGGCCGCGCCCAGCTCGCCGCAATGGATCGGGGCCGGCCGGCGGAGGGAGCGGCCGGTCAGAAAGCTGGTAATGGCGGCCGGGCGTCCGGCGGCGCGGCGCAGGGCCCTGCCGTCGCGGCCGTGAATCGGCGTCGGGCAGGGGAAGCCGGCCGCGGCCAGATGATCCAGCAGGTTGAGGAAAAACGGCAGATCCTCTTCATGGACGCGTTTTTCGTAAAGCGTCAGGATATAGCTGCCCTTTTCGGTCTGCAGCAGGAAGTTGGAGTTTTCCACCCCCTCGGCAATGCCCTTGCAGGAGACGGCGGCGCCGATGTCGTACTGGGCCAGCAGGCGGTCCAGTTCCTCATCGTCGATTTCCGTATAAACCGCCATGTCAGGTCAGTTCCCGCGGCAGTTTGAAGCGCAGGTCCTCCTGGGTGACGGCAACTTCCTCGACCGTGATGGCGAAATGCTCGCCCAGACGGTCCAGCACCTCGCGGACGAGGATTTCCGGCGCCGATGCCCCGGCGGTAATGCCGAGGCTGGCAATGCTGCCGAGAGCGCCGATATCCAGATCCGTCGCCCGCTGCAGCAGGAAGGCATTGGCGCAGCCGGCGCGGCGGCCGACCTCCACCAGGCGCAGGGAATTGGAGGAATTCGGCGCCCCGATCACCATCAGGGCATCGCATTTGCCCGCGATTTCCTTGACTGCGTTCTGGCGGTTGGTGGTGGCGTAGCAGATATCGTCCTTGCGCGGCGAGCGGATGGCGGGGAAGCGTGCCTTCAGCGCCGCGATGATATCGCGCGTATCGTCCACCGACAGGGTGGTCTGGGTGATCAGGGACAGTTTTTCCGGATCCGGCACCGACAGCCCGGCCACCTGTCCGACATTTTCGATCAGGGTGATGCTGCCCTCGGGCAATTGCCCCATGGTGCCGATCACCTCGGGATGGCCTTCATGGCCGATCATGATGATATGGTCGCCTTCCCTGTGGCGGCGCTCGGCCTCCACATGCACCTTGCTGACCAGCGGGCAGGTGGCGTCCAGATAGAACAGCTTGCGCCGCCGTGCCTCTTCCGGCACCGATTTGGGCACGCCATGGGCCGAGAAAACGACGCGGCCGCCATCGGGCACTTCGTCCAGTTCGTCGACGAAGACGGCGCCGCGTGCCTCCAGGCTGGAGACGACATAACGGTTATGAACGATTTCATGGCGCACATAGATGGGGGCACCGAAACGTTCCAGCGCCTGTTCGACGATCAGCACCGCCCGGTCGACCCCGGCGCAGAAACCGCGTGGTGCCGCCAGAAAGACCTGCAGCGGCGGCAGGGCGTCCTGGCGGCGGGAGGGCTGGTCATGTGCCGTGGGCGGGGGTGTCATTACGTAAATAGCCTGTTCTTGAGCTTGCCGGTCCGATCCAGTAAGGTCCGTTCAGCCAGTCATTCCCCCGCTGAGTGTCCGTCACGCATGTGGAGGAAGAGCGTTCCGGCATACATAATATATCCGCCGGGGCAAGGGAAGGTTATCCGCTGATCGTTTTGCACGCAGGGTTCCGCCAGCACATCATCCGGAGGATCGGAGATATCATGAGCAAAGCCGAAATCGCCGCCGAACGCCCCTTCATCGTCACGGTCGAGGAGGGCAAAAACTATTTCTGGTGCGCCTGCGGCAAAAGCGCCAAGCAGCCTTTCTGCGACGGTTCGCACAAGGGCACGGATTTCACCCCCGTCCGCTATACGGCGGAAAAGAGCGGGGAAGTCTATTTCTGCGGCTGCAAGCAGACGGCTTCCGCCCCCCTCTGCGACGGTTCGCACAAGAAGCTCTGGACCGTCTGAAGATGAGGATATCCGCCCTGTCCTTCTCCGGCATGCGCTGGCGGCTGCTGGCGCCGATGGCCCTGCTGGCGCTGGCCGGCTGTACATCGCTGCTGCAGAAGGCGCCGCCGCCGGCCTGTCCCGAGGTCAATGTCCTGGCCGAAGCGGCGACGCTGGAGCGTTACGCCCCCGGCGGCGGGCGCGATATCATCGACAAGATATTTTCCGCCCGGGTCGAGCCGGCGGCGATCAAATGCAAATATGTCGATGACCGCACGGCGCTGGAGGTGGAGCTGACGGTTGCCGTGGCGCTGGAAAAAGGCCCGGCACCGAGCGCGGCGCCGGTCAGCGTGCCTTATTTCGTCGCCATAGTGGATGCGAAGCGCAATATTCTGGCCAAGGAAGTGTTCGAAATTCCCGTCACCTTCGAGGAGGGGCGCCGGCGCAATGTGCTGGGCGATGTGATCGAACAGCGCATTCCCCTGCCCAGTCCCGATGCGGTGGGCGATTACCGTATCGTTCTTGGCTTTCAGCTGACCCGGGCGGAGCTGGAGGCGCGGCGCAGAAAGCAGCAGCGCCAATAGCTTGCCTGCAGGCCGCGGCCTATCCCGTGGCCCGGGACGGTTTTTCCCCGGCGGGACTGTCTGCATCCGCAGGCAGGAAATCCCGCCAGCGGGCTTCCACGGCCCCGGCGATGTTCTTGCGCAGGCCAAGGGCAAAGAAAATCTCGGCAACCAGGAAGCTCGGCGCAATGAAGATCTGCAGCAGATTATCGGTCAGGGCGGGCTTGCGCCCCTCGAAGACATGGCCGAGAAGCTGAAACACCCAGCCGCCGAAAAAGAACACGGCGAAAAGAATCCACACATCGCCGGCGGGGCGGGTTTCGGCCAGCCAGGCGGCGGCCAGATAAAGCGGCAGATGTACCAGCGCCGTCACGATGCCGACCGGCCTGTCCAGCATGATCCAGTACAGGGAGACGCTGACATAGAACAGGGTTGCCAGTGTAACGGTCATGCTGCCGAAATCGCCGAGCGGCAGCAGCGCCATCGCCAGCATCAGCGAAAAGGCGATGGAGGGCACGCCGATGAAATGGGTCAGCTTGTTGCGTAGGTCGCGATGATAGGATGAATACATCGCCATCTGCTCGATAAAGAAATTCTGCATGTTCGCGTTCCTCCCCGCCGATGATTTTCCGCCGTTCTGCGGACGGTCTTTTTCATTACAGGGTAGCCGATTTATCCGCCGGCCGGAAGCGCGGTGCTGCGACTTTGCTTGACAGGGGGCAGCGGCCCTATATCATCCGCGGTTATTCCAGTCGAACCTTGTGGGAGAGACCGGTCCGCCGGCGCCGAAGGAGCAACCTGCCCTGGAAACTCTCAGGCAAACGGACCGCAAGGGGATGGAACTCTGGAAAGCTGGCATCGGCCGTGCCGTCGCCGATGCCACACCGAAGGTGTGAGAGCGCGTGTTCATCAACGGTTCGCCCCCGTCGATCGCCGCTCGTAATCTCTCAGGTCCCAGGACAGAGCAGGGCATGCGCGCAATCCTGTGCCATGACCAGCCCTGCGAGCGGGAGAGAGACATTGGACACCGACGATCTGAAGAAAACCCCTCTGTATGACCTGCATGTGGAGCTGGGCGCCAAGATGGTGCCCTTCGCCGGATATGCCATGCCGGTGCAGTATCCTTCGGGCATTCTGAAAGAACATCTGCATACCCGCGCCCGTGCCGGGCTGTTCGACGTTTCCCATATGGGGCAGGCCGTCATCGGCGGCGACGATCCGGCCGCGGCCATCGAGGCGCTGGTGCCCGGCGACATTCAGGCGCTGAAGCCCGGTGCGATGCGCTACAGCCTGTTCACCAGCGAATCGGGCGGCATTCTCGACGATCTGATGATCACGCGCCGCCAGAACGATCTGTTCGTGGTGGTCAATGCCGCCTGCAAGGAACAGGACATCGCCCATATGCGGGCCCGGCTTCCCGCGGTCGAGGTGCTGGAGGATCGCGCCCTGCTGGCCCTGCAGGGGCCGGAGGCCGCTGCCGTCCTCTCGACGCTGAACCCGGCGGTGCAGTCGCTTTTGTTCATGAACGGGGCGGAAATGGAACTGATGGGGGTTGCCTGTTTCGTGACCCGCTCCGGCTATACGGGCGAGGATGGTTTCGAAATCTCCGTACCCGCCGGGGCTGCCGCCGATCTGGCGCGCGAATTGCTGTCGCATGAAGCCGTGGCGCCCATCGGCCTGGGGGCGCGCGATTCCCTGCGCCTGGAAGCGGGGCTCTGCCTTTACGGCCATGACATAGACGAGACGACGACCCCGGTGGAGGCGGCCCTGACCTGGGTGATCAACAAGCGCCGCCGGGCCGAAGGCGGCTTTCCCGGCGCCGATGTGATTCTGGAACAGATCGCCAAGGGCGTGAGCCGCAAGCGTGTCGGTATCCGCCCGCTGGGCAAGATGCCGGTACGCGAAGGCGCTGAGGTGGTCGGCGAGGACGGCGCCGTTATCGGCAAGATCACTTCCGGCGGTTTCGGCCCCAGCGTTGGCGGCCCTGTCGCCATGGGCTATGTTCCGGCGGAGATGGCGGTTCCGGGCACGGCCCTGAAGCTGCGCCAGCGTGGACGCCTTCTCGAGGCGGAAGTGGCGAAACTGCCTTTCGTCAAGCAGAACTATCACAAGGGATGACGCCGCCGTCGCGGCACAATATGGGGATACGGAAAATGAGCGTTCTCAAATTCAGTGAAGATCATGAGTGGGTTGCCGTCGAAGGCGATATCGCGACCGTCGGCATTTCCGAATACGCGCAGTCGCAGCTCGGCGATATCGTGTTCGTCGAACTGCCGGAGGTGGGCAAGCAGCTCGCCCAGGGCGATGAGGCGGCGGTGGTCGAATCCGTCAAGGCGGCCAGCGAGGTTTACACCCCGGTTTCCGGCGAGGTGACGGAAGTCAACACCGAACTGGAAGACAATGCCGCCCTGGTCAATGAAAGCCCGATGATCAAGGGCTGGTTCTTCAAGATGCGCTTGAGCGACCCGAAGGAACTGGAAGGGTTGATGGATGAATCGGCCTATGAGGCCTATGTGGAAGGCCTCGATTGATGCGTTACCTGCCGCTGACCGATGCGGACAGGCGCCTGATGCTGGAACGCATCGGTGCCGACTCCGTCGATGCGTTTTATGAAAACGTCCCTGAGGAAGCCCGGCTGAAGGGGTTGCTCGACCTGCCTGCCCATCAGGGGGAAATGGCGGTCGAGGCGGCAATCGGCGCCATGGCGTCGCGTAATCTTTCCCCTGCCGAGGCGCCGTGTTTCCTGGGCGCGGGGGCATACCGCCATCATGTTCCGGCGAGCGTCGATCACCTGATTCAGCGCTCGGAATTTCTGACCAGCTATACCCCCTATCAGCCGGAAATCAGCCAGGGCACGCTGCAATATCTGTTCGAATTTCAGACCCAGGTGGCGGCGATCACGGGGATGGAGGTGGCCAATGCCTCGATGTATGACGGGGCGACGGCCACGGCGGAAGCGGTGTTGATGGCCCATCGTATCGGCAGGCGGCGCAGTCGTTCGGTCGTTTCCGGCGGGCTGCACCCGCATTACCGCGAGGTGGTGCGCACCACGGTGCAGTATTCCGGTGTCGATGTCGATTTTTGCCCTCTGGACGAGAGCGGCGATGAGGACCTGATCGCCGCCATCGGCGAGGATACCGCCTGCGTGGTGGTGCAGAACCCGGATGTGTTCGGGCGGGTGCGCGATCTCACGGCGCTGGCCGATGCCTGCCACGCCGCCGGCGCCCTGCTGGTGGTGGCGGTCGGCGAGGTGGTCTCCCTCGGCCTGATGACGCCGCCCGGGGAGATGGGCGCGGATATCGTGGTGGCCGAAGGGCAGTCCCTCGGCGTTCCGCTTTCCTTCGGCGGGCCCTATGTCGGGCTGATGGCGACGCGCAAGAAATACATTCGTCAGCTTCCCGGGCGCCTGTGCGGCGTCACCACCGATATGGAGGGGCGGCGTTCCTTCGTGCTGACGCTTTCGGCGCGCGAGCAGCATATCCGCCGGGAAAAGGCGACCTCCAACATCTGCACCAATTCGGGGCTTTGTGCGCTGGCCTTCTGTATTCACCTGACCCTGCTGGGCGAGGAAGGTTTTGCCCGTCTGGCGCGGATCAACCATGCCCGGGCGATGACGCTGGCCGGGAAGCTGGCGGCGATCGACGGTGTCGAGGTGCTGAACGATACCTATTTCAACGAGTTCACCCTGCGTCTGTCCCGTCCGGCCGAAGCGGTGGTCGAGGAACTGGCGGAAAGAGGCATTCTCGGCGGTGTGCCGCTGGTCCGTCTCGACCCCGCTGCCGATGCCGGCCTGCTGCTGGTGGCGGCGACCGAGACGGTGTCGGATGAGGATATGGACCGGCTGAGCGCCGCGCTGAAGGAGGTGCTGGCATGAGTGCCAAACAGACCCTGATGGGACATCGCGGCCTCGACCGCGAGGAAAAGCTGATCTTCGAGATGGGCGCCGAGGGGCGCTCGGGCGTCGATCTCCCCGCGACGGAGCTGAACGAAGATTGTCTGGGGGCTGCCGGGCGGCGGGGGCGGATCGGCCTGCCGGGCCTGTCGGAACCGCAGGTGGTGCGCCATTTCGTGCGCCTGTCGCGCAAGAACTATGCGATCGACAACGGTTTCTACCCGCTGGGATCGTGCACGATGAAGCACAATCCGCGCCTGAACGAAAAGCTCGCCCGCCTGCCGGGTCTCGGCGATCTGCATCCCCTGCAGCCGCAGAGCACCGTTCAGGGGGCGCTGGAACTGATCGATGTGCTGGCCCATTGGCTGAAGACGATCACCGGCATGCCTGCCGTGGCGATGTCGCCGGCCGCCGGCGCCCATGGCGAATTATGCGGGGTCATGGCGATTCGCGCCGCCCATGAGGCGGCCGGGGAGACGCGTTCGACCATTCTGGTGCCGGAATCGGCCCATGGCACCAACCCGGCGACAGCGGCGATGTGCGGCTTCAAGGTGGTGGCGATACCGGCGACCGATCAGGGGCTGGTCGATCTTTCGGCCTTCGAGGCGCTGCTGAACGACGATGTCGCGGGCATGATGCTGACCAACCCCAATACCTGCGGCCTGTTCGAGCCCGATATCAAGCGCATGGCCGACATGCTGCATGAAGCCGGCGGTTATTTCTATTGCGACGGCGCCAATCTGAATGCCATTCTCGGCCGTACCCGCCCCGGCGATCTCGGGGTGGATGCGATGCATATCAACCTGCACAAGACCTTCTCCACCCCCCATGGCGGCGGCGGGCCGGGTTCCGGTCCGGTGGTGTTTTCCGAGGCGCTGGCCCCCTTCGCCCCGGTTCCCTGGGTGGTGTGCGAGGGCGAGGGCGTCTATCGCCTGATCGAGCATGTGAACGGCGAGGCGGACAAATCCTTCGGCCGGCTGAAAAGCTTCCACGGGCAGATGGGCATGTTCATCCGCGCCCTGGCCTATATGATGAGCCACGGCGCCGACGGTTTGCGCCAGGTGGCGGAGGATGCGGTGCTGAACGCCAATTACATCCTCGCCAATCTCAAGGATGTCATGAGCCAGGCCTTCCCCGGCACCTGCATGCATGAGGCGCTGTTTACCGATGAATTTCTCAAGGGTACCGGCGTCACCACGCTGGATATCGCCAAGGCGCTGATCGATGAGGGCATTCACCCGATGACGGTGTATTTCCCGCTGGTGGTGCATGGGGCGATGCTGATCGAGCCGACGGAAACCGAAACCCGCGAGGAGCTGGACGAGTTCATTGCCATCATGCGCCATCTGGTCGAGCGGGCAAAGGCAGGCGATGAGCAGATGTTCCACGACGCGCCGGAACTGACCCCGCGCCGGCGGCTGGATGAAACCGCCGCCGCCCGCAAGCCGGTGCTGACCTATGCGGAGCTGGAAGCCGCGCAATAGGGGGCGCCTTATTGCCGCTGAAACGGCCCTAGCCATTGTGCTGGCCAGGGCCGTTCTGTTTGAGTAGCCTCCCCTCATGACGATGGATGCTTTCGGGGCGGCGCTGTTGCGTCCGGTGTTCGCCACCGCAAGCGCCTGGCGGGTTCTCGAGGCCGGAATCGGCACCGTGATGTGGTTTATCGCCGTCGGCCTGTTGTGGGAGGGGCGATAGTGCAGCGAAGAATGGCGACATTGGCGGGGATGGCGGCCATATTGTTGTGGTCGGCGCTGGCGGCCTTTACCGCCGAACTTGCGGCCATTCCGCCGTTTCAGCTGCTGGGGCTGAGTTTTTCCGTTGCCTTTCTCGCCAGCCTCGCCGTTCTGCTGCGCGGCGGGTGGAGGCAGGTGGTATCGAGCTGGCGT
This sequence comes from Sneathiellales bacterium, assembly GCA_026992315.1. Lineage (GTDB taxonomy): Bacteria > Pseudomonadota > Alphaproteobacteria > Minwuiales > Minwuiaceae > JALXAG01. The sequence goes on from JALXAG010000191.1 coordinate 10,900, forward strand.
CAGCCGCGCGGCGCCTGGATCCTCGGGGTGGGCGGGTTGTTCGGCTACCACCTTTTTTATTTTATCGCCCTGGGCAATGCCCCGCCGGCGGAAGCCAGTTTGATCGCCTATTTATGGCCGCTGCTGATCGTGTTGTTTTCGGCCCTGCTGCCGGGCGAGCGGCTTTATCTCCGCCATGTCGTGGCGGCACTGGTGGCGCTGTCGGGCACGGCCCTGCTGATCGCCCGTCAGGGAGATATCGGCCTGCAGGGGGGATACTGGCTCGGTTACGGGGCGGCGCTGGCCTGTGCCTTCACCTGGTCGGGCTATACCGTGCTGAACCGGCGTTTTGCTGCGGTACCGACGGCGGCGGTCAATGGTTTTTGCGCTGCCACCGCCTTGCTGGGGTTTCTGTTCCACTGGGGGTTTGAAAGCTGGACCGATCCGAGCCCGCGCCAGTGGCTGTTCATTCTGGCCCTGGGGCTCGGGCCGGTCGGCGCGGCCTTCTTTCTGTGGGATGCGGGCAGCAAGCGCGGCCATATCCAGCTTCTCGGCGTGCTCTCTTACGGGGCGCCGCTGCTCAGCACGCTGCTGCTGGTGGCGCTGGGGCGCACCCAGGCCGATGCGGTGCTGTTTCTGGCCTGTGCGCTGATCGTTGGCGCCGCGGTCATCGCATCCCTGCCGCCGCTTCGTCCGGCGTTATGGCGACGGCGCGACTGAGGGGCGGCGAAGCCCCGCCCCGTCATCAGCGGATGCCGTTGGCCCGCTGCAATTCACGGATATAGGTAACAATTTCGGCCAGGGTCCGGTCATCCGGCGGGTCGCTCAGCACGGGCATATTGCCGAAGCGCCAGTGATGGGCCCTCACGCCGCGCTTCGGCGCCAGGAAGAATGCCTGATCGGCATGATGGGCGGGGCGGTAGATCGGATCGATGAAGGAGGGGCCGGAATCGGTGCCGGCGGCGTTGATGCCATGGCAGGCGGCGCAGTTTTCCTCGAAGGCGACCTTGCCCCGTTTGGCGACTTCGGACAATTCGGGAATTTTGATCTGCCGGGTGGCGGAGGATTTGCTGCCCGAGGTCATCAGATCGGAGACGAACACGGCCACGCCAAGCACCAGGACCGAGCCGACGATATAGGGAAGCGGAGAACGTTTTTGTTTTTGCGCCATCGCTGTGGAACCTCGGTTGTTTTTCGCTGGCGGGCACTATTCTTCCTCCGGTTGGTGGAGGGTCAATACCTCTTTGTCGCGATGCGCCCCCGCCTCGGTGCTTGACAGGGAAGCTTCTCCGGAATATAGAACGATCATTCTATTAAAAGGAAGGAAAGAGATGCTGAAAACACGCAAGCCCGTTCCCGATACGAAGCTGCCGCTTGTCGGCGGCGGCAGTTGGTCGGTCAAGGAAAACGCCCCTGAAAATCTGACGATGATGGTGGTGTATCGCGGTCTGCACTGCCCGTTATGCAAGGGTTATCTTGGCGAACTGGCGCAGAAGCGGCAGGAATTCGCCTCACGCGGGGTCGATGTCGTTTGCGTCAGTACCGATGACGAGGAACGCGCGGCCCGCGCGGTTCAGGATTGGGGGCTGGAAGGGCTGAAGATGGCTTATGGCATGAGCATCGATCAGGCCCGCGAGTGGGGGCTGTATATCTCGACGAGCCGGGGCAAGACCTCGCTCGGCATCGAGGAGCCGGCGCTGTTCGCCGAGCCGGGCATTTTCCTGATCAAGCCCGATAGCACGCTTTATGCCGCCTTTATCCAGAGCACGCCTTTCGCCCGGCCGCATTTCGACGATCTGCTGAAGGCAATCGACTTCATCACCAGCAACGATTATCCCGCCCGCGGAGAAGCCTGACCTCCTCTTCGCGCCGGCCCTGTCCTTTCCCTCCCGGAAGGGCAGGGCCTTTCTCGTTCCCGGCCGGTTCCGACAGCGCTACCCGCTCACGAAAGCATGCTCCGGCATGGCTATTCAGCCGGATCGGCCGGAGGGCTGAAATCGCCGAGCATTTCCTGCAGCGCCGGCGGCAGGACGATCTGGCGCGAGGCGATCGCCTGGGCCAGCAGGGCGGCCGGAATGGCGATGAGCAGGGAAAGAATCAGCAGATTGCGCCATTGCCAGCGGTGCCAGCGCCGCGCCCGCCGGCGCAGGGCGAAGGCGGCAAGGGCGAAAAACGCGCCGGCGGCGGCGATCCAGGCCAGCAGCGGGACGATCATGTTCTGCATCCTGTGCCTCCTTCATCCTGTTTTGCGGACGAAACCGTTCCTGCGCGATGGACAGACCGCCGGCCCGCCCTTGTTTCTAGGGTCCGGACTCTATAGAGGGCGCGTGGCTTCCTGCAGCCATTGGCGGCAGTCCTCGTCCAGATCCGGGGCCAGGGTTTCGAAAACCCGGCGATGATAGCGGTTCAGCCAGCCGCTCTGTGCCGGGCTCAGCATCTCGGGGACGATCAGCCGCCGGTCGATCGGTGCCAGCGTCAGGGTTTCGAAGGCGAGAAAATCGCGGGTTTCGCCGGCTTCCGGCTCAGTCACCAGCACCAGGTTCTCGATGCGGATACCGTAGGATCCCGCCTTGTAGTAACCGGGTTCGTTGGACAGTATCATTCCCGGTTCCAGCGCGGCGCCGCTGCCGGCCTTGGAAATGCGCTGCGGCCCTTCGTGAACGCTGAGATAGGCGCCGACGCCATGGCCGGTGCCATGATCGTAATCGAGGCCGTTCCGCCACAATGCGGCGCGGGCGAAGGCATCGATCTGTCCGCCATTGGTGCCGACGGGAAAGCGGATGCAGGCGAGATCGATATGCCCCATCAGTACCCGGGTGAAGCGATCGCGGATTTCCTCGTCCTTCACCGTGCCGATGGCGATGGTGCGGGTGATGTCGGTGGTGCCGTCGGGATACTGGCCGCCCGAATCCAGCAGCAGCAGCCCGCCGGGCACCAGCGGGGCGTTGCTTTTTTCGCTGACGCGGTAATGGTTGATCGCCCCGTTGGCGCCGGCGCCGGCGATGGTTTCGAAACTGACATCGCGGAACAGGTCGCTTTTGGCGCGAAAATCGCGCAACACCCGAACCACGGTCAGTTCATCCAGATCGTTGCCCCGGGCGACCTGATCGTCCAGCCAATGGAGGAAACGGCACATGGCGATGCCGTCGCGGCGGTGGGCGGCAC
>JALXAG010000192.1 GCA_026992315.1 Sneathiellales bacterium
GAAATCGATCGGCAGGCTGGAGTTTATCGGCGGGCTGCGCCTGAGCAGTTCAGAGCCGGCCTTCGGCGGTTTTTCGGGCCTGGACATTTCCGCCGACGGGCAACTGACCGCCATCGGCGATCGCGGGCAGTGGCTCTCTGCCCGGCTGGAGGAGGAACAGGGCCGCCCTGTCGCCCTGACGAATACCTCCATGATGCCGTTGCAGGGGATCGGGGGGCACGGGCTCAACGGCCCCTGGCGGGATGCGGAATCCCTGGCCCGGTTGCCGGGCGGCGGCTGGCTGGTGGCTTTCGAGCGTTTTCACCGTATCCGCCGTTATGAAGAAAAGGCACCGCTGCACGGTGGCGGGGCGGCGATCGTGCCGCGCCCGCCGGCACTGGACGCCGCCCCGGCCAATGGCGGGATCGAGGCCATGACGGTGCTGGCCGACGGGCGCATCCTGATATTTGCGGAGGATATGCGCACCGAGCAGGGCACCCACCCGGGATGGCTGATCGGCCCCGACGGCAGCATGGAGCGGCTGTCCTTGCGGGCGGAGGGGCTGTTCAAGCCGACCGGGCTGAGCACCCTTGCCAATGGCGACGTGTTGCTGCTGGAACGCCGCTTCACCCTGATCGGCGGGGTGGCGGCACGGATTTCACGCATCCGCCGTCAGGACATCCGCCCGGCCGCTCGCCTCGGCGCTCAGGAGCTGGCCCGGCTGGAGCCGCCCCTGACGGTGGATAACTTCGAAGGCATCGCCGCCGTGGCGGATGGGATCTACATCCTTTCAGACGACAATTTCAATCCGCTGCAGAACACGCTGCTGCTGAAATTCCGCCTGCGCCCCTGATCCCGGCCGTGACGCTTTTGCCCTGTGGCGCTCAGGCGCCTTCAGGCGGCGTTCAGGCGGCCGAGTCCGGGCACCAGGCGCAGGGCGAGGCCATAAGGCACCAGCATGAGCAGGGCCAGCGCCAGCTTGACGCCGTAATCGCCGATGCCAAGCGTTACCCAGGGCACCGCGGTTCCGGCAAAGGCGATGGCGAAGAACAGCGCCGTATCGAAGGCCGAGGCGATGGAGCTGGAAAACAGCGGTGCTGTCCACCAGCGGCGCTGCCTGCGCAGCCGGTCGAAGACCGCGACATCGAGAAGCTGGGCACAGAGAAAGGCGAGGCCGGAGGCCAGCGCGATGCGCGGCGTCGCCAGAAAATAGGATGCCAGCACCGCCAGCAGAAATCCGGCATAGACCACCCGCCGCGCCGCAGGGGCGCCGAAGCGGCGATTGGTCAGGTCGGTTACGAAAAAGGCCACCGGATAGGTCAGCGCCCCCCAGGTGAGAAAATCGTTGATCGGATACTGCACCAGAATGTTGGAGGCGACGACGATCACGATCATCGCCGCGATCGGCAGCAGCAGGCTGTGCAGAACGGGTTTCGGCAGCGGGGCCCCATCGGGTCGGCTGGGATTCATCGGTTCAACTCCGGGTCATATCTGAACATGATACACCAACGCAAAAGGGGCTCGTCGGGAGCCCCTTCACTTGCCCGAACGGAGGAGCCGCAGGGCAATATGCAGGCCGGCATGGCCGGCAAAACGTTGTCAGCCGGCAAGCGCCTTCTGCACTTCGCGCTTGATGCGCCGTGCGTTCAGCGACAGCTTGCTGTCGGCGGTTTTCAGCAGGAAGTTGTCGAGGCCCTGATTATGTTCGACCGAACGCAACGCCTGGGTCGAGATCCGCAGACGAACGGAACGGCCAAGGGCATCGGACATCAGGCTGACAGTCTGAATATTGGGCAGGAAGCGGCGCCGTGACCTGTTGTTCGCATGCGAAACGTTATTACCGGTCTGGACGCCCTTGCCCGTCAGTTCGCAGCGGCGAGCCATGGCATATACCTCGTGATCTAGTGTGTGATCGTATGTGGTTTTCGCTTATCGACAGCACGGTCCGCAAGCGTCCCGCGCCGATCGCAAATCCATCAAGCCGCGCGGTTTTACGGCAGTGACGGCGGACAGTCAAGTGTTTAGCCGCGATCCGGAGGCAATCGCTCAAGAAAGCGCTCCAGAAGAATGCGCGCACCGGCCGAGGGCAGCAGGCGTCCCTCGGCGACATCACGTTCCAGCGCCGGCAGGGATTCGGCAACCGCCCGATCGGCCTTCAGCCGTTCGGTCAGCGCTTCCTGCAGTTCGGACCACATCCAGCGCTTGGCCTGGGCGGCGCGCAGGCGGTGCAGTTCGCCATGTTCCTTGAGCAGGGCGCGGTATTTTTCCACCGCCTGCCAGACCCGGTCGATGCCCTTGCCGGTCAGGGCCGATGTCTTCAGCACCTTCGGCCGCCAGAACGGATATTTCGGCCGCATCAGCGCCAGGGCGCTGCGGTATTCGGCGACAGCGCGGTTGGCGGCGGCTTCCAGATCGCCATCGGCCTTGTTGACGATCAGCAGATCGGCCAGTTCCATGATGCCGCGCTTGATGCCCTGCAGTTCATCGCCACCGCCGGGGGCCTGCAGCAACACGAACATGTCCACCATGTCGGCCACGGCGGTTTCCGACTGGCCGACGCCGACGGTTTCCACCAGAACGACGTCGAAACCGGCGGCTTCCAGCAGCAGCATGGCTTCGCGGGTGCGCCGCGCCACCCCGCCGAGGGTACCGCCCGAAGGCGAGGATCGGATAAAGGCATTGGCATCGCGGGCGAGACGTTCCATCCGCGTCTTGTCGCCGAGGATGGAACCACCGCTGCGCGCCGAGGTCGGATCGACGGTCAGCACCGCCACCCGGTGCCCCCGCGCCGTCAGCCAGGTGCCGAAGGATTCGATGAATGTGGATTTGCCGACGCCCGGCGTGCCGCTGAGGCCGATGCGCACGGCCCGGCCCGTATCGGGCATCAGCCTGTTGAGCAGGGCCAGCGCCGCGTCGCGGTGATCGTCACGGCGCGATTCGACCAGGGTGATGGCCCGGGCCAGGGCCCGGCGCTGGCCGGCGCGGATTCCCTCCGCCAGCCTTGCGGCCAGGGCGTCGGCCTCAGCCGTCATGTCGGCCCCTTCGGTGTCCATCGCCGCTTACGATCCGGTCTGTTTTTCGATCAGATCCATGATTTCGGCGGCGGCAACGGGAATATTGGTGCCGGGGCCGTAAATGCCGGCCACGCCCGCCTGGCGGAGAAAATCGTAATCCTGGGGCGGAATCACACCGCCGCAGATGACCAGAATATCCTCCGCCCCCTGTTTTTTCAGTTCCTCGATCAGGGCCGGGACCAGGGTCTTGTGTCCTGCCGCCAGCGAAGAGACCCCGACCACATGAACATCGTTTTCGATCGCTTCGCGGGCGGCTTCCTCCGGCGTCTGGAACAGCGGGCCGACATCGACGTCGAAACCGATATCGGCGAAGGCGGTGGCGATGACCTTGGCGCCGCGGTCATGGCCGTCCTGACCCATCTTGACCACCAGCATGCGCGGACGGCGGCCCATCCGCTCCTCGAAGGCGCCGATTCGCTGCTGAATGCGCATGAAACCCTCATCCCCCTCATAGGCGGAACCGTAGACGCCGCTGACCGAACGGATCACCGCCCGATGGCGGGTGAAGACCTTTTCCATGGCATCGGACATTTCGCCGACGGTGGCCCGCGCCCGGGCGGCGTTGATGCAGAGTTCCAGCAGATTGGCATTGCCGGCGGCGCCTTCGCTCAAGGCTTCCAGCGCCGCGCGACAGGCGGCTTCGTCGCGGCTGGCGCGGATTTTCCGCAGCCGTTCGATCTGCTGCTGGCGGACGCGGGTATTGTCCACTTCCAGAATTTCCGGCTTGTTGTCCTCTTCCACCTGATATTTGTTGACGCCGACCACCGTTTCCTCGCCGCGGTCGATGCGGGCCTGGCGCCGGGCGGCGGCCTCCTCGATGCGCAGTTTCGGCATGCCGGTCTCGACCGCCTTGGTCATGCCGCCCATATCCTCGACTTCCTGTATCAGCTTCCAGGCTTCCTCGGCCAGGGCCTCGGTCAGGCTTTCGATGTAATAGGAGCCGCCCAGGGGATCGACCACATGGGGAATGCCCGTTTCCTCGGCCAGGATGAGCTGGGTATTGCGCGCGATGCGGGCGGAAAAATCGGTTGGCAGGGCGATGGCCTCGTCCAGGGCGTTGGTGTGCAGGCTCTGGGTGCCGCCGAGCACGGCGGCCATGGCTTCGATCGTCGTGCGGATGACGTTGTTGTAGGGGTCCTGCTCGGTCAGGCTGACCCCTGATGTCTGACAGTGGGTGCGCAGCATCATCGAGCGCGGGTTCTTCGGGTTGAAGCCGGAAACGATCCGTGCCCACAGCTTGCGCGCGGCCCGCAGCTTGGCCACCTCCATGAAGAAGTTCATGCCGATGGCGAAGAAGAAGGACAGCCGCCCGGCAAAGCGGTCGATATCGAGGCCGCGTTCGGTGGCGGTGCGCACATATTCCAGCCCGTCAGCCAGGGTGAAGGCCAGCTCCTGCACCTGGGTGGCGCCGGCCTCCTGCATGTGATAGCCGGAAATCGAGATCGAATTGAATTTCGGCATGTTCTTCGCCGTGTATTCGATGATGTCGGCGACGATGCGCATGCTCGGCTTGGGCGGGTAGATATAGGTGTTGCGGACCATGAACTCCTTGAGGATGTCGTTCTGAATGGTCCCCGACAGCTTGTCCTGGGAGACGCCCTGTTCCTCGGCGGCGACGATGTATCCGGCCAGGCAGGGCAGCACGGCGCCGTTCATGGTCATGGAAACGCTGACCTTGTCGAGGGGAATATCGGCGAAGAGGATTTTCATGTCCTCGACCGAATCGATGGCGACGCCGGCCTTGCCGACATCGCCGACGACACGGGGATGGTCGCTGTCATATCCGCGATGGGTGGCCAGATCGAAGGCCACCGACAGGCCCATCTGCCCGGCGGCGAGATTGCGCTTGTAGAAGGCGTTCGATTCCTCGGCCGTGGCAAAGCCCGCATACTGGCGGATGGTCCAGGGGCGGTTGGCGTACATCGTTGCCCGCACTCCGCGCGTATATGGGGGGAAGCCGGGCAGGGTGTCGGCATCGATGCCTTCCAGATCGCGCGCGGTGTATAGCGGCTTGACGTCGATTCCCTCGGGTGTGTGCCAGATCAGATCCTCGGGCGAGCGGCCTTTCAGCTCCTTTTTCGCCAGTTCTTGCCAATCTGTCAGGTCGCGTTTTTCGAATTCGCTCATCGGCCCTTCCCCAGACATCGCGCGGTTTTTCAGAATGCGCCGGAGTATTGCGTTGCAGCAAAGCCCTGTCAAACTGCTAAAGGGTCGCATCCGCGGGCCGTTTGGGCAAATTTTTCTGCCGGTGCAGGGCTGTATCCGTCTTTTCGATGCCGCTTCGTCTTGCTTTTGCCGCGTTCATGGCCATTCTTTGCTTTGTCAGCCTTCCCGATGCCATGCCAGCCGACGGATATTCCATGAACGCGACCAGCAGGCTTCACGCCATTCTCGGCCCGACCAATACCGGCAAGACCCATTTTGCCGTCGAGCGCATGCTGGGCCATGAAAGCGGGGTGATCGGCCTGCCGCTGCGTCTGCTGGCGCGGGAAATCTACGACCGCCTCCGCGCCCGTCTCGGCAGCGGCGCCGTGGCCCTGCTGACCGGAGAGGAAAAAATTCTGCCCGAACGGGCGCGATATTTCGTCTGCACCACCGAATCCATGCCCAAGGGGCGGCGCTTCGCCTTTCTCGCCGTTGACGAGATCCAGCTCGCCGCCGATCCCGAACGCGGCCATGTCTTTACCGAGCGGCTGCTGCATGCGCGCGGGACGGCAGAAACCCTGTTCCTCGGCGCCGACACGGCCCGGCCCTTTCTGCGCCGCCTGCTTCCCGATATCGAAATCGACGGGCGGGCGCGTTTTTCGGCCCTGAGTCATGCCGGACACAAAAAGATTTCCCGCCTGCCCCGGCGCAGCGCCGTCGTCGCCTTTTCCGCCAACGATGTGTACGCCATTGCCGAGCTGATCCGCCGCCAGCGCGGCGGGGCGGCGGTGGTCATGGGGGCGCTCAGCCCGCGCACCCGCAACGCCCAGGTGGCCCTGTTCCAATCGGGCGAGGTCGATTATCTGGTGGCGACCGATGCCATCGGCATGGGGCTGAACATGGATGTCGATCATGTGGCGCTGGCCGGGCTGCACAAATTCGACGGCGCGCGCATGCGTGCCATCACCACCGCGGAAATCGGCCAGATCGCCGGGCGCGCCGGCCGGCACATGAACGACGGCAGCTTCGGCACCACCGCCAAGGCCTGCCCCCTGGACGAGGATGTGGCGCTGGCGGTCGAAAACCACCGCTTCCAGCCGATCGGCGCCGTCTGTTGGCGCAACCGCGATCTGCGTTTTTCCTCTGTCGGGGCGCTGATCGCCTCTCTGGAAGCTCCGCCGCCGGAGGCGGGGCTGATCCGCCCGCGCGATGCCATGGATCTGTTGTCGCTGAAGGCGCTGGCCGCGCAGGAGGATCTGTGCGGGCGTCTCGGCACCCCGGATGACGTGCGTCTGTTGTGGGAGGTGTGCCAGATCCCCGATTTCCGCAAGACCATGCGCGAACAGCATGTTCAGCTTCTGCGTCAGATTTTCTGCCGTCTTCAGGATCACGGCGGCTGGCTCACCGATGACTGGATCGGGCCGCAGATCGCCCGGCTGGAGCGCTTCGATGGCGATATCGACACCCTGGCGGTGCGGCTGGCCCATATCCGTACCTGGACCTTCATCAGCCATCGCGAAGGCTGGTTGCACGATGCCCGCCACTGGCAGGAACGGGCGCGCGAGGCCGAGGACCGCCTGTCCGATGCCCTGCATGAACGCTTGACACAACGCTTTATTGATCGCAAAGGATCTGTTCTGATACGCCGGCTGAAGGACCGGCAGGCGCCGGCCCCGGCGGTAATGCGTTCGGGCGAGGTGCTGATCGGAGGGGAATCCGTCGGCCGCCTGAAGGGGCTGACATTTGCGGCAACGACCGACAGAACGGAGAACAAGGCGGTACGCGCCGCCATCGACAAGATCATGACCAATGCCTTAGATGCCGCCGGGCAGGACCTGGCCAACGCCACCGACGAGCAGATCTCGCTCGATGCGGATGCGGCAGCGCTCATTTACAATGGCGAGACGATAGCCGATCTGGTCCCCGGGCCGACGGTGCTGACGCCGGGGGTTCATCTGCGCGCCGATGGCCGCCTGCCGCATGAAACGGCGGGGAAGATCACGGAACGGCTCAATGCCTGGCTGAAGGCTCATCTCGAAGAAAAGCTCAGGCCCCTCTATCGTCTGCCGGAACTCAGCTTCACGGCGCCCGCCCGCGGCATTGCCTTTCAGCTTTCCGAGGCGCTGGGCGTGCTGGCGCGCCGGCAGGTCGCCGATCTGGCGCGCGATCTCGATGCCAAGGATTTCGGCCGGTTCAAATATAATGGCGTGACGCTGGGGCGGATCGATATCTTTCTGCCGGTCCTGCTGAAACCGGAAGCGACGGCGCTGCGCTGCATGCTGTGGCGGGTCTTCAATGGCAAGGGCGCCGATTACCGGGTGGAGATTCCCAACGGCCGGGTGTCGGTGCCTGCACCGGAAAAGAAGCTGTTCACCGCCTATCTGGTGGCCGGATACCGGGTGCGCGGCCCGTTGGCGATACGGGTCGATATGCTGGACCGTCTGGTCTGGTCGGTGGGCAAGGCGGCCCGCGACGGCGCCTTCGATCCGCTGCCGGAATGGATGAATCTGGTCGGCTGCAAGCGCGATGAGTTCACGGAAATCATGCGCGCATTGGGCTATCGCGAAATCAGGGTCACCGTCCCTGCCGCCGAGGCCGCGAAAGCGGGCCATCCCCTGTCCCAGCCCGATGAGGGGGCAGAGACGGCGACGGAAGCGGAGCAACAATCCGTAGCGGAAGAGGCCGAAGCGGCCGTCGCAGAAAGCCCGGCGGAAACAGAGGACAAGGCGGCGGATGCGGCGCCGGTTGTGGCGGAGGCTGCGGAAAACGGGCAGGCCGCCGCTGCAACAACGACAACAACGGCGGAGGGGATGGCGGTTGATCCCGACATGATGGTCGAGGTCGTTCGTTTCGAGCGCATACCCGCCAGCGAACGGCGGCGGGAGCACAAATCCCGCACGGCGAAACAGGGCAAGGGCCTGCGTCAGCAGCGTCGCGGCGGCGACGGCGGCAAGCCCCGTCAGCCTGCCGGCAAGGGGCGCAAGCCCGCGGCCGTCGATCCCGATTCTCCCTTCGCCGCGTTGCAAAAACTGCTGAAATAGCCATGGAGGGGGCGGCGGCGCTCAGGGTCGATAAGTGGCTGTTTCACGCCCGCTTTTTCAAGACCCGCAGCCTGGCCGCCCGTCAGGTGCAGGCGGGCAAGCTGCGCATCAACAGCCAGCCGCAGAGGAAGCCGGCCTCCCTGGTGCGTCCCGGCGATGTGCTGACCTTCGCTCAGGGCCGTTCGATCCGGGTGATCGAGATCGTGGCCCTCGGCCATCGCCGCGGCCCGGCGGCGGAGGCACGGGCCCTGTACAGGGATCTGGCGCCGCCGGAAACCGAACGGCGCGAGGCCCCGCCACCGCCGCCGGGGCTGCGCCCGCCGGGGGCGGGCCGGCCGACCAAGAAACAGCGCCGGGAAATCGACCGCTTCCTGCGGGAGGAATGACAGGCCGGGGAGGGGAATGCGATCATGAACAAGAAACAGATCCGCGAATTTTTCGAACGGCTGCGCCGGCAGAATCCGGAACCGAAAACGGAGCTGGAATACACCAATACCTTCACCCTGCTGGTGGCGGTGGTGCTGTCGGCCCAGGCCACCGATGCCGGGGTCAACAAGGCCACCCGCAAGCTGTTCGCCATTGCCGATACGCCGGAAAAGATGGTTGCGCTGGGCGAAGAGGGCATCCGCGAGCATATCAGGACCATCGGCCTGTACCGCAACAAGGCCAAAAACGTCTATGCCCTGTCGAAAAAGCTGATCGAGGATTTCGGCGGCGAAGTGCCGCGGGACCGGGCGGCGCTGGAATCCCTGCCCGGTGTCGGGCGGAAAACCGCCAATGTGGTGCTGAACGTTGCCTTCGGCGAACCGACCATGGCCGTGGATACCCATATCTTCCGCGTTGCCAACCGCACCGGCCTGGCTCCGGGCAAGACCCCGCTGGAAGTGGAAAGGAAGCTGCTGAAGGTGGTGCCGAAGGAATTCGCCCGCCATGCCCATCACTGGCTGATCCTGCACGGGCGCTATATCTGCAAGGCGCGCAAGCCCGATTGCCCGCACTGCATCGTCAATGACCTGTGCGCCTACAAGGCCAAGACCACCCTGAATTAAGGGGCCGGGTGCAATCCCGGCCCTCAGCGGCTGGCGGTGTCGTTTTTTCGTGCGAACAGGATTTCCGCGCATTGGCGCGGCGTGCCGCTGCCACGATCCGGCCAATGGGCCTGCATGTAGGAAAGCCGCCGGGATCCGTTCCTTTCCGCCATATACAGGCGCAGAACGCAGCGGCCGCCATCGTATTGCCAGATCGCCACCCGGCCCTCGGGCCATTGCAGGTCCGGCTTGCCCAGCAGGGCGACGATGCGCGTATCCGCAAGCCCCATCAGCGCAGGCAGGGTTTCGGCGGCGGGCGGTGCCGGTTGCATTGCGGATTCGGACGATCCGGAAGGCAGGGCCGCCTGTTGGTGCAGCGGCGGCGCCGCGCGGGCGGTATCGGCGCCCGGGGTTTCGGGGGGCTTGCCTTCGGCGGATGAAGGCGGCGGCGGCCCGGCGGCGGCTTTCGTTTCCGCCGCCGTCATATCCTGCGGCGGCGGGGCGGCCGTGCAGGCCGCCAGCAGCACGGGCAGCACCAGCGCAGGGGCAAGGGAAAAGACGCTACGGACAGGCAGCATGAAGGATTAGCCGTTGCCGGATTTGGCCGCCGGAGCGCCACCTGTCGCTGAGATTTCCTCCAACTGGCCGACGATGCGCCCGCCGCGTTCCACCTGAAGCTGACCATAAGCGACGGTGCCGCGGACAAGGCCGCTGCCATGCACCAGCAACCGCCCGCTGACGGTCAGATCGCCCTCGAACAGGCCGCGGATCTCCGCATCCTGGACCTTGGCCGAACCCTTGAAAGTGCCGTGTTCGGCGATTTCGATCAGCCGGCAGTCCTGCAGGCTGGCTTCGATCGTGCCTTCGACGAGAAGCTTGTCACAGGCCGTGATCTCGCCGGAAAGGGAGATTTCCCGCCCGACCACCAGGGTCTTGGGGTCGGGGGCCTGCTGCTGGCCCTTGATCTTGGGGATATCGGCCTGGCGGTTGACATTGGGAATGTCGCTGCGCACGGGGCGGCTGATTTCCGGGCGGAAATTGGTCGGCATGGCCGGGCGCCCGGGGGCGGGCACGGCGCTGTCGCTGTCCTTGCTCATTTCGCTTTCGTCCTTGTTTTCGGCTTCTTCGCCTTTGCTGCCGTCCTTCTTGCGCCCGAACATCGCCTAACCTCCGTTATTTGCGCTCATGCTATTCTTGTAGCGCTGCTCGGCCCGCTTGAAAAGATGTACCATCACGGCGGTAAGCACGACGGGCGCCAGAATGTTGAGAACAGGTATGGTCATAATAAAGGCGATAATCAGGCCGGCGGGAAATATTCGCCATTGCACGCGCCGGCGCAGGGCGTAGACATGGGTCAGCGGCATGTGCCGCCAGGCGACCATTTCGAAATACTGGCGGCTGAGGAAATAGCCGTTCATGACGTAATAGAGCGCGACATTGACCCCGGGAATGAAATAGGCGGGAATGACCAGGATGTTGACGACGATCAGAAGCGCGGCAAATTTCACCGATTCCCAGATCGTCGGGCCGAGGGCCAGCGGCTTGCCGACCGGATCGTCGGGGTAGTAGCGCTTTTCCACCGCCTCGGCGATATCGTCGAGAAACAGTCCCATCAGCACGGTGGCGACGCCGGGAAAGATCAGGGCGGCGGCAAAGATCAGCACCAGCACCAGCCCCGACTGGACCATGTCGCTGAGCGACTGGTTCCAGCTGTCGGGGATCAGCGGCAGGGAAACCTGCAGATCGGCGAAGAAATAATAATACAGCCCGGCGATGACGGCGGCATAGAGCACGAGGGTGAGAATGATGCTGAGCCAGATGACTTTCTGGAACGCCTTGTCGCCCATCTGGGCCAGCGCCTTTGAAAACGCCGCTACCGTTGACATCGCCTCTTCTCCGCCTTCGTAACTGATGCCGTCCCTTCCGGACGGGACGTTCTCGTGATCTTTCCATATAAGGACAAGGTTCCCCCGGCGCAAGCGCCGCCGTCTTTACCGGTTCATAAGGTGTGGCTCCCTTGTGAGGCGGGCGGCAATGTCTATACTGCCCGCTGTTTGCGGATTATTTGCGAGGATCGCGTTCATGCCCGAAAAAACCATCGATACCCTTTGCATCGGCAATGCCATTGTCGATGTTCTTGCCCATGCCGAGGATGCGTTCCTTGAGGAACACGGCCTCACCAAGGGGGCCATGACCCTGATCGACAGCGACAGGGCCGAACGTCTCTATGCCATGATGGGGCCGGGGATCGAATGTTCGGGCGGATCGGCCGGCAACACGGCGGCGGGCATTGCCATGATGGGCGGGCGCGCCGGTTATATCGGCAAGGTGCGCGACGATCAGCTCGGCCGCGTCTTCGCCCATGATATCCGCGCCGCCGGGGTGCAGTTCGATACCCCGATGGCGGCCGACGGCACGGCGACGGCGCGCTGCCTGATCCTGGTCACGCCCGATGCCCAGCGCACCATGAACACTTTTCTCGGCGCCTGTGTCGAGCTGGGGCCGGCCGATATCGACCCGGCCCAGATCGAACGGTCCCGGATCATGTATATCGAAGGCTATCTGTGGGACCCTCAGGAGGCGAAAAAGGCGATCCGCAAGGCCATCGACATTGCCCGCGATGCCGCAACCCTGGTATCGCTGACCCTGTCCGATCCCTTTTGCGTCGGCCGCTATCGCGAGGAGTTTCACGAACTCGTCGAACACAAGGTCGATATCCTCTTCGCCAATGAAGAGGAAATCAAATCCCTCTACCAGACCGACGATTTCGAAACCGCCGCCCGCCGGGTGGCCGATCACTGCGAATATGCGGCACTGACCCGTTCCGAAAAGGGATCCGTGGTGCTGTGGAAGGGCGAGCGCCACGACATTCCCGCCGCCCCCGTCGATCGCGTGGTCGATACCACCGGCGCGGGCGATCAGTATGCCGCCGGTTTTCTTCATGCCTTCTCCTGCGGTGCCGGACCGCGCCAGTGCGGCGAGGCGGCATCCCTGGCCGCAGCCGAGGTGATCTCCCATTTCGGCGCCCGGCCCGAAACCGACATGAAGGCGCTGATCGCGCCCGTGATCGGCGTGCCTGCCTGAGCCTCTTTCGGGGCGATGCTTGCCATCTGCCGCCGGGTCATGTTCACTATCGTTCGGTGGTGAGCAGAGGCGGGGCGGAAATGGCAGGTGGTTCCGGGAACTGGGCGGGAAGGCTGCGTCTTGGCAGCGGTCTGGTGCTGCAGGTCTTTCTGTTCACCCATCTGCTGAACGCCTCGCTCGGTCTGTTCTCCTGGAGGGCGATGGAGGCAGGGCGGCAGATCTTTCTGTTGTTCTGGCGCAATCCCCCCGGCACCGTCCTGCTTTACGGGGCCCTGCTGCTGCATGTGGGGCTGGTGCTGCACAATCAGTTCCGCCGCCGCAGCTATCGCGGCATGCGCCGTTCGGAAATCGTGCAGGCCCTGATGGGCATGGCCATTCCGCCGCTGGCGGTGACTCATGTGCTCGGCACCCGCTATCTGAACGCCGTTTACGGGCTGGAGGATAATTACGCCTGGCTGCTGCTGTCGGTCTGGGTGTTCAAGCCCGTTTACAGCATCGTTCAGACGGTGCTGGTCACCGTTGCCTGGACCCATGGCTGCATCGGCATTCATCACTGGCTGCGGCTGAAGCCGTGGTATCCGCGCTACGTCATGGCGCTGTATTCCTTGGCGGTGCTGCTGCCGGTGCTGGCGGTCATCGGCATGTTCGACGGTGCCCGCGAGGTCGCGGCGGCCTTCGCATCCCCGGCCTTTCAGCAGGATTTCTTCAACAGCCACCGCCTGCCCGCCGGGGCGGTCGAAGCGGTCACCCTGCTGCGCGACCGGTTGCTGATCGCCATGGCCGTGTTCCTGGTTGTCTTCGCCCTGGCGCGGCTGATCGTTCATTGGCTGGAGCGTCGCGGCAACCACGTGGCGATAGCCTACCCCGACGGGCGGCGGGTCAGGGTGCAGACCGGCACATCGGTGCTTGAAGCCAGCCGTCTCGGCGGGATTGCCCATGCCTCGGTCTGCGGCGGGCGCGGACGTTGTTCCACCTGCCGGGTGCGTATCGTCGGTTCCGAAGGCGAACAGCCGCCGCCCAGTGCCGAGGAGCTTAAGGTTCTCCACCGCGTCGGCGCGCCGGAGGGGGTGCGCCTGGCCTGCCAGCTTCGCCCCGTGGCCGATCTGTCGGTCGTGCCCCTGCTGCCCCCCGGCGCCCAGCCGCAGGACGGCTACCGCCGTCCCGCCTATCTGCAGGGGTCGGAGCGGGAAATCGCCATCCTGTTCGCCGATCTGCGCTCCTTCACCAAATTTTCCGAACAGAAGCTGCCCTATGATGTGGTCTTCGTCATCAATCAGTATTTCCGCCATATGGGCACGGCGGTGGAGGGGGCCGGCGGCCATCTCGATAAATTCATCGGCGACGGCGTCATGGCCCTGTTCGGCATTCAGCAGGACGCCGCCGCCGGATGCCGCGCCGCCATGCAGGCGGCGATCGCCATGTCGAAGGCGCTGAAGGAAATGAACCGGACGCTGAAGAACGATCTGCCCGAACCGCTGCGCATCGGCATCGGCATCCATGTCGGCCATGTGATCGTCGGTGAAATGGGCTATGCCAAGGCGGTTTCGGTCACGGCGATCGGCGATCCGGTCAATACCGCATCGAGGCTGGAGGCGATCAACAAGGAATTCGGCAGTCAGCTCGTCATTTCGCGCAAGGTCGCGGAACGGGCGGGCGTAACGCTCGGCGGCGGGCGGATCGA
>JALXAG010000193.1 GCA_026992315.1 Sneathiellales bacterium
AAACCGACTGCAGCACATCGCCGATCTTCTTGGAAATCGATTCAGGCGTGATGCCGTGACGGCGGTTGTATTCCAGTTGCTTGCGCCGCCTGCGTTCGGTTTCTTCGAGCGCCCGCTTCAGGCTGCCGGTTATCTTGTCGGCATAAAGGATGACGCGCCCCTCCACATGGCGCGCGGCCCGGCCGATGGTCTGGATCAGGCTGGTTTCCGAACGCAGGAAGCCTTCCTTGTCGGCATCGAGAATGGCGACAAGGGCGCATTCGGGAATGTCGAGCCCTTCGCGCAGCAGATTGATGCCGATGAGAATATCGAAAACTCCGAGACGCAGGTCGCGGATGATTTCGATACGTTCCAGCGTATCGATATCCGAATGCAGATAACGGACCCGCAACCCCGCTTCATGCATGTAATCGGTCAGATCCTCGGCCATTTTCTTGGTCAGGGTCGTTACCAGAACGCGCTGCCCCTTGGCGGCGGCATCGCGGCATTCGGCGATCAGATCGTCCACCTGATGTTCGACGGGGCGGATAATGGTCTTTGGGTCGACCAGCCCGGTCGGGCGGATCACCTGTTCGACGAAATGCCCGCCGGTCTGTTCCAGTTCCCAGGCGCCGGGGGTGGCGGAAACGAAAATGGTCTGCGGGCGCATCCGGTCCCATTCATCGAATTTCAGCGGGCGGTTGTCGACGCAGGAAGGCAGGCGGAATCCGTATTCGGCCAGGGTCCATTTACGCCGGAAGTCACCGCGGAACATGCCGCCGATCTGCGGGACCGATACATGGCTTTCATCGACGAAGAGAATGGCGTTTTCCGGCAGATATTCGAACAATGTCGGCGGTGGCGCGCCGGGCGGGCGCCCGGTCAGATAGCGGGAATAGTTCTCGATGCCCGAGCAGAAGCCGGTGGCCTCGATCATCTCGATGTCGAACAGGGTGCGCTGCTCCAGCCGCTGCGCTTCGAGAAGGCGGCCGTCGGCACGCAGAAATGCCAGCCGATCGTTCAGATCGGCCTTGATCTGCTTCACCGCCTGCTGCAGCGTCGGTTTCGGGGTGACGTAATGGCTGTTGGCATAAAGCTTGACGGTCTGCAGCGTGGCAGTGGTTTCGCCGGTCAGGGGATCGAACTCGACGATCCGGTCGATTTCATCGCCGAACATGTCGATGCGCCAGGCGCGGTCCTCGCAATGAGAGGGAAAAACTTCGATGACATCGCCGCGGACCCGGAAGCTGCCGCGCTGAAACGCCGCATCGTTGCGCCGGTACTGGATTTCGACCAGGCGGCGGAGAATGTCGTCCCGCCCGATCTGCTCTCCGGCGGAAAGCTGCATGGTCATTTCCGAGTAAAGCTCGACCGCGCCGATACCGTAGATGCAGGAGACGGAGCCGACAATGATCACATCGTCGCGTTCCAGCAACGCCCGGGTCGCGGCATGGCGCATACGGTCGATCTGTTCGTTGATCGAGGCGTCCTTCTCGATATAGGTGTCGGTGCGCGGCACATAGGCTTCCGGCTGGTAATAATCGTAATAGGAGACGTAATATTCAACGGCATTGTCCGGAAAAAGCGCCTTCATTTCACCATAAAGCTGGGCGGCGAGGGTCTTGTTGTGCGCCAGTATCAGCGCCGGGCGCTGGGTGCGTTCGATCACATGGGCCATGGTGAAGGTCTTGCCCGATCCGGTGACCCCCAGCAGCACCTGATTGACTTCGCCGGCTTCCAGGCCCTCGCTCAGGGCGGCGATGGCCTCCGGCTGATCGCCGGCCGGCTTGAAATCGCTGTGGATGCGGAACGGGATACCGCCTTCGGTTTTCTCCGGCTTTACCGCCTGCGGTGGCAGCCAGTGGCTCTTTTCCGCACGGGCGAGGTCTTCCTCGAAACGGGCTTTCATGCGCGCCTGTGATTCCATGCTGGCCGTGTTCCGCTGTTCCGGTGGTGATGAAGGCTTGTGCTGTCCGTCTGGGTGCTTGTTCGCAGACTTGATATAATATGAAGTCCGGTCTCTTATTTCCAAGAGATGTTTTCATGGCCGCGGACGGCAGATGACGGAGCAGCAATGATCAGGGTTCAGGCGGAAGATTTCGATCCGGGGCGCGAACAGGCGGCACTGGTGGCGGGTAAAACCGGGATTGGCGGGGTGGTGTCCTTCGTCGGCATGGTGCGGGATTTCCTCAGCCGGGAGGACGAGGCCGTGGTCGAGGCGATGACCCTGGAACATTATCCCGGCATGACGGAACGCCAGTTGCAGGAGATCGAGGCCGAGGCTCGCCGCCGCTGGCCGCTGGATGAAGTGCTGATCATCCATCGTTACGGGCGGCTGGAACCTGGCGATAACATCGTTCTGGTGATCTGCGCCTCGGCCCATCGCGATGCCGCCTTCGATGCCTGCCGGTTTCTGATCGACTGGCTGAAGACGCGGGCTCCTTTCTGGAAATGCGAGGAAACAGGGCAGGGGCGCCGCTGGGTCGAGGCCAGGGATGAGGATGAAAAGGCCGCGGACCGCTGGCGCTGATCGCGGGGCGACGAATCCCCGGGGATCATGTCCGGTTCAGCCACAGGCGCAGATCGGCCAGCAGGGATTCCCGCACCTCGCTTTCCAGCGAATCGATCCATAAGCGGCAGCCGTGCTGAATATCGGCGGTGGACAGATTGTCGCCGTGTCGTTCGGCCAGGCGTTCGATCAGGGCGATTTGCTCCGTATCGCTGAGCGAGGGAAAAGCCTTTGCATCCGTATCCGTGGCATCGAGGCCGAGAAGCGCATAAGCGAAAATTTCATCCTCGACCTCGTAACCGCCCCATGATTGCCACCAGGCGGTCGAGTGCTCTTCGTCCAGGCAATAGGACAGAACGACATGCCCCTGCAGGGGTCTGGCGCGTTTGAGCACCGCTTCCTCCAGCAGGCGGTTGTCATCGAAGGGGCCAAGATCGGTTTCGGCGAAACGGAAGAAGATCTTCTCATCGTCTTCGATGAAGTTCAGGGCCGTCAGCACATCTGTTTCGCTCATGGGGCATCCTTGGCGGGGTTCTGTCTGAAACGCTGCCGTTATAGCAGCCGCCCGAACGGGTTCAAGCGGCTTCGCTTCCGCACATCTGACGCATGTCTGCCTACAGGTGCGGCACTGTAAAGCGATGCAGGGAGAAGGCGACGGGGAGGAAGGGGAGGATTGGCGGCGGCGCGTCACGAAATTGCCCCGAACGTGACGGCCGCTCCGCCAATCCCTGACTGAATAATCATATAGTATTATTAACAAAAGGTTAATACATAAAAAAGGACTATGACGATGGATGGTTTTCTTTGACCGGGATTTGACGCTGCATGGGAAGGACGGCTCCATCACCAAAATCCCCTGTCATGATGGTCATGACAGGGGATGAAGCGATATGCCTGTGGCTCGGGCACTGATGCGCCCGACCTGGTTTTACCGGCGGGGATTATGCGGCGGCCCTGCGGCGGACGACAGCCTCGTAATCTTCGGCCAATTGGCGGCTGATGGCGCCGGGGGCAAAGTTATACGGGCCGATTTCCCGCACCGGCGTTACCTCGGCGGCAGAGCCGGTCAGGAAGCATTCCTCGAAATCGGCCATTTCATCGGGCAGGATACGCCGTTCCACCACCTCAAGGCCGCGTTGGCGGGCCAGGTCGATCACGGTTCTGCGCGTGATGCCGTCGAGGAAGCAATCGGCAATCGGTGTATGCAGCACACCGTCCCTGGTGAAGAAGATATTGGCGCCGGTGGCCTCTGCGACGCGGTCCTGCCAGTCCAGCAGCAGGGCGTCCTGGTATCCCTGCTGTTCGGCGGCATGCTTGGACATGGTGCAGATGCTGTACAGCCCCGATGTCTTGGACATCACCGGTGCGGTGCGCGGGTCCGGCCGCCGCCAGTCGGCAATGGCCAGGCGAATCCCCTTCATGCGTTCTTCCATCGGGAAGTAGGAGCCCCAGGCCCACACGGCGATGGCGACGTGAATGGTGTTTTTCTGGGCACTGACCCCCATCATTTCCGATCCGCGCCAGGCGATGGGGCGGGCATAGGCATCGCTGAGCCCGGAGGCGGCGACGGTTTCACGCGTCGCGGCATTGAGCTCTTCAAGAGTATAGGGAATTTCGAAACCGACGATCTCGGCGGATTTCAGCAGGCGCTGGTTATGTTCGTTCAGTTTGAACACTTCACCGTCATAAACGCGCTCGCCTTCAAAGACGGAACTGGCATAATGCAACGCATGGGTTAAAACATGCAGTTGCGCATCACGCCAGGGAACGAGTTTACCGTCCATCCAAATGAAACCGTCGCGATTGTCGAAAGAATTTGTTTCCATGATCCCGTTTCCTGAGGCATATCGTTTCTGAACCGGCATCCTATGCGTAACATTATAATCAAACTATGTCAACATGGCTGACTTAAAAAAGATGCAAAGCAAAACCGCCGCCAATCCGCTGTTCCTGCGCGAGGAGGAATTGCGCCAGGGAATCGAGATGTTGTTCTACGCCTATCGGGATTTCACCAGGGATCCCGATGAAATTCTTGCCGCCTTCGGTTTCGGTCGCGCCCATCACCGGGTGCTTTATTTTGTCGGCCGCAATCCGGGCATGACGGTGGCGGAGCTGCTGGCCATTCTGCAGATCACCAAGCAGAGCCTGTCGCGGGTGCTCAGCGTTCTGGTCGAGGAAGGCTATGTCCGTCAGACCAAAGGGCCACAGGACCGCCGCCAGCGTCTGCTCCACCTGACGGAAAAGGGGCGGGAGCTGGAAGAAAGGCTGGCGGCGCCGCAGAAACGGCGTTTCGCGCGTGCCTATCGCGAAGCGGGGACCGAGGCGGTGGCAGGCTTCAAGAAGGTGATGCTGGGGCTGATCAACGAAGAAGAGCGCGAACGCGTTCTCGCTGCATTCAGGAAATGAGCGGGCCATGACCGGAACCGATGGCCGTGATAGCAGGGAGATGCCGTGAACAACCGGGAACACCATATCCTTGTGGTCGATGACGACCGCCGCCTGCGTGATTTGCTGCGGAAATATCTGTCCGATCACGGCTATATGGTCACGACGGCGGGCGATGTGGCGGCGGCGCGGGCGCAGATGGCCGGGCTGCGATTCGATCTGATGGTTCTCGATGTGATGATGCCGGGGGAAAGCGGCCTCGACTATGCGCGCAGTCTGAGGAATGCGGGACATGATCTGCCCATATTGATGCTGACGGCGCGCGGCGAGGCGGATGAGCGCATCGAGGGGCTGGAAGCCGGCGTGGACGATTACCTGCCCAAGCCGTTCGAACCGAAGGAATTGCTGCTGCGGATCGCTTCCATCCTCAGGCGGGCGGCAGTTCGCGGGCGCGATAGCGCCGTGCGTTTCGGCGCCATGCGCTTCGATTTGCAAAGCGGCAGGCTGGAACGCGATGGTGCCGTGATTCGCCTGACGGCCCGTGAGATCGCCATGCTGCAGATTCTGGCGCGCAAGGCAGGGCGGACCGTCAGCCGTGCGGAACTCAGCGCCGGGGATGACGATGGCATGGGCCGGGCCGTCGATGTGCAGATCACCCGCCTGCGCCGTAAAATCGAGGACGATCCGAAAATGCCCCGTTATCTGCAGACGGTGCGCGGCGAGGGATATGTGCTATGGGTGGATGGCTGAAACGCCTGTATGGATCGCGTCCCCGCCGCCGGTGGCTGCGGGCGCTGATGCCGCAGAGCCTGTTCGGGCGGTCGCTGCTGATGATCGTGGTGCCTGTGGTGATTCTGCAGATCGTGGCCACGATCATTTTCTACCAGCGTCACTGGAATGCCGTGGCGCGCCGTCTTTCCCAGGGGGTGGCGGGCGAGGTGGCGATGGTCATCGACGGCCTGCAGGTCATGCGCCCCGACGATCCGATGCGCAATTGGCTGCTGTCCGGGGCGAACCGAATCATGGGTCTGGACGTCACCCTGTCCTACGGGGCGCGCCTGCCCGCCGGGAAGCAGAAGGTCAATCCGTTTTCCTTTCTGGAACGCAATCTGGTTCGTGCCCTTGGCGAAAGAATAGCGCAGCCCTATCGCATCGATACCACCACCTATCGCGACAAGGTGGAGATTCGCGTGCAGCTCGATGAAGGGGTGCTGCGTATCCTCACCGGCGACAAGCGGCTGTTCAGCACCACCACCTATATCTTCATTATCTGGATGGTCGGCACCTCGCTGGTGCTGCTGGCAATCGCCATTCTGTTTCTGCGCAATCAGATCCGCCCGATCCGCCGTCTGGCCCGCGCGGCCGAGGATTTCGGCAAAGGCCGCGATGTGGAGGATTTCCGCCCCTCCGGTGCCTCCGAAGTGCGGGCGGCGGCACGGGCCTTTCTGGTGATGCGCGCGCGGCTGAAGCGGCAGATCGATCAGCGTACGGAAATGCTTGCGGGGGTCAGCCATGATCTGCGCACGCCGTTGACGCGGATGAAACTGCAGCTGGCGATGCTGGAAGAGGGGGAAGATACCGAGAACCTCAAGGCCGATGTCGCCGAAATGGAAAAAATGGTCGAAGCCTATCTGGCTTTTGCCCGCAGCCAGGAAGACGAAGTGGCCGAGCCCGTCGATGTGGCGGCGTTGCTGGAAACCATTGCCGGCAATATCCGCCGCCAGGGGGGGATGGTCAGGCTGAAATGTCCGCCGGGGCTGACCATCGTCGCCCGTGCCGGAGGGCTGCGGCGCTGTCTGGCCAATCTGATGGAAAATGCCCGCCAGTATGGCGGCGATATCTGGGTGACGGCACAGGCCGGAGAGGATTTCATCGAAATCATCATCGACGATGATGGCCCCGGCATTCCCGAATCCCGGCGCGATGACGTATTGCGCCCCTTTGTCCGTCTGGAGGATTCGCGCAACCGCGATACCGGCGGCAGCGGCCTGGGGCTGAGCATCGCCCGTGACGTGGCCCGCAGTCATGGCGGCGATCTGTTGCTGGAAACCTCTCCGCAGGGCGGTCTGCGGGTGGTGGTGCGCCTGCCCGTATAACTGCTGCCGGAAGGGCTATTCGGCTATTCGTTCAGGGTGTAGACCATGATGCTGTGCCGCCGTCCGCGGATACGCCGTTCGGCGCGGCAGGTCAGCATGGCCGCCAGGTCGGGCCGCCCGGCCTGTTCCTGCAGCCCCTGGTAGAGATCGCTGCTGACGGCCAGCGGCGTGTGCAGTTCACGGGTCAGCCGTTCCAGACGGCTGGCGACATTGACCGTATCGCCCAACACGGCGAATTCCAGGCGATTGTCATCGCCGATATCGCCGAGAATGGCGGTGCCGTAATGAATGCCGATGCCGATGGCAACCGGTTCCTGCGGGCGGTTTCGTTCGTTCCATTCTTGCAGGTTTTCCAGCACTTCCAGTGCCGCTTCCATGGCGCGGGCCGGATCGTCATCGGCCGGTTGCGGCGTGCCGAACGTTGCCATGAGCCCGTCGCCGGTGAATTTTTCGACGGTGCCCCGATGGGCAAAAACGCCACGGGCGAAAATACGGTGCAGATCGCGCAGCAGGCCGATCAGCGCATCGGCTCGGGTACGTTCGCTGATATCGGTGAAGCCGACGATATCGATGAACATGACGGCAATGGGCTGGGTGCGCGGTTGGGCCAGCGGGGTGTCGGCATGGGCCAGTTCCTCGGCCCGTTCGGGCGAGAAATAACGGGCCAGATTGGCTCTTTCCCGGCTTTGTTCGGCCGCGCTTTCCACCAGCAGGCGCGCCCGGTGCACCAGAAAGGCCAGGGCGGCAGCCAGCAGGATCAGCACCGCTCCTTCGGTCAGGATCTCTTCCCCGGGGATATAGGCGGGGTCGCTGACGGTGGCGAGTTGTTCCGCAAAGGGCTTGTCGAATACTTCATGCATGAACAGCGGATAAGGCCGTTCGGATGTCATCTTGAACCAGATCTTGACCCCGCACCACAGGACGGCGCTGATCAGCCCGGAGAACATGACGGCCCGGGGAATATAGCTGAAGATCGAAGCGGCGATCGGCAGCAGCATATACATGGCGTTGGAGAAGCCGAAACGCAGGCTGGCAGGGAAATCCTGGCCGAAATACGGATTGTCGGAGGCGATGGCCGCGACCGTCAGCGCCGCATCGGCCAGCGGTGGCAGGAAGGGCCAGAGCACACCCATGAGGCCCTGAAAATGCCGTTTCCGGTGACAGATCAGGTTGAAGTAACCGATAACGACGAAGCCGGCCAGAAAGGGCCAGTAAAACATGCCCGGCGCCCAGCCGTTCTGGAAGACGAGGAGCAGGGCAATGACGACCGCCCCGTAAAGGCGCAGCCTGAAGGATGCGCGCGCACCCCAAAGCTGTTCATCGGCAATGGCCCGGCTGACCGGGTCCGCGGGCAGGGAGGTGGTGCACTCATCCGCGCTCATGTCGTTTCCATATCGACCTGCCGCTGCCCGGCAGGCCCAGTTGCGGCCACAGCGCATCGATCCGCTCGATCACCGCATCGTCCATCACGATCTTGCGGCCCCATTCGCGTCTGGTTTCCGGCGGCCATTTATTGGTGGCGTCCAGCCCGACCTTGCCGCCGAGGCCGTCTTCGGGGCTGGCGAAATCGAGATAGTCGATGGGGGTGTTTTCCATGATCGTCAGATCGCGCGCCGGATCCATGCGGGTGGATACCGCCCACATCACGTCCTTCCAGTCGCGGCAGTCGATATCGTCATCGACCACGATCACCCATTTCGTGTACATGAACTGGCGCAGATAGGACCATACGGCCATCATGACCCGCTTGGCATGACCCGGATAGGCCTTGCGGATCGAGACCACGGCGATGCGGTAGGAACAGCCTTCCGGCGGCAGATAGAAATCGACGATTTCGGGAAACTGCTGCTGCAGCAGCGGGATGAATACCTCATTCAGCGCCTCGCCCAGCACGCTGGGTTCGTCCGGCGGGCGGCCGGTGAAGGTGGACAGGTAGAGGGGATCGCGCCGGCGGGTGATGGCGCTGATGCGGAATACCGGAAAGGGTTCGACGGCGTTGTAATAGCCGGTGTGATCGCCATAAGGCCCCTCATCGGCGAATTCGTCCAGGCTGACATGGCCTTCGAGAACGATTTCCGCCTGGGCCGGCACCTTCAGCGGCACGGTCTTGCAATCGACCAGTTCGACCTTGCTGCCGCGCAGCAGTCCGGCGAACTGGTATTCGGAAAGGGTATCGGGCACCGGGGTGACGGCGGCCAGAATGGTGCCGGGGTCGGCGCCGATAACCACGGCAACGGGCAGGGGGTCCTGCCTTTCCCGGCCCCAGCGGCGATAATGCTGGGCGCCGCCGCGATGCTTCAGCCAGCGCATCAGGGTGGTGTCCCGCCCCGTCACCTGCATGCGGTAGATGCCGAGATTGTAGCCATCCGTCCGCTCCCCTCCCGGCCCTTTGGTCACGACCAGCGGCCAGGTGATCAGCGGTGCCGGTTCGCCGGGCCAGCAGGTCTGAACCGGCAGTTGCGCCAGGTCGATATCGTCGCCCTGCAGCACCACCTCCTGACAGGGGGCGCGGGAAACGATTTTCGGTTTCATGGCCATCACGGTTTTCAGCAGGGGCCACATGCCAAGCGCTTCCTTGAAGCCGCCCGGGGGGTCGGGCTGGCGGAGAAAGGCGAGCATCTCGCCGATCTCCCGCAATTCCGCCGGGCTGCGCCCCATGCCGGCAGCCACCCGTTCGATGGTGCCGAACAGATTGACCAGAACCGGCATTGCGGCCCGGTTTCCATCGGCATCGACCGGGTTTTCGAACAGAACCGCCGGCCCGCCCTCGGCCAGCAGGCGGGTCTGGATCTCGGTCATTTCCAGATGGGTGGATACCTCTGCCCGGACGCGGACGAGATCGCCGCGGCCTTCCAGCATGGTCATGAAATCGCGCAGGGATGAATAGCTCATGGGCACAGAGTAACCTTCCCCGCCGCTCAGGCAAGCCTGTCGGCAACGATTGCCGCCAGTAGCAGCCCGCCCAGCAGGATGTTGGATTTGAACAGTTTCAGGCAGAGGGCGGCATCGTCGATGTCAAGGCGGCGGATCTGCCAGGCGAAATGCGTTGCGACGAGGGCGCAGCCGATGAAATAGACCGGGCCGGCGCCCGCCAGCCAGCCGGCGGCGGCGAAAAGAAGGGTGGCCAGAAGATAGAAGCCGCCGATCCAGAGCCGGCTGTTTTTCCCCAGGCGCAGGGCGGTGGATTTGATGCCGACGAGCATGTCGTCGTCGCGGTCCTGATGGGCATAGATGGTATCGTAGCCGAGCGTCCAGAACAGCCCTCCTGCATACAGCGCCAGGGCCGGTGCCTCCAGCGTGCCGCGCACGGCGGCCCATCCCAGCAACGCCCCCCAGTTGAAGGCGAGGCCAAGCACGATCTGCGGCCAGTAGGTGATTCTTTTCATGAAGGGATAAACGACGACGATGGCCAAGGACGCGATGCCGAGGCGGACGGTGAAACCGTTGAACTGCAGCAGAACGGCCAGGCCGGCAAGGCAGAGCACCATCAGCCAGATCAGTGCCCGGGTCACGCTGACATGACCGGCGGCCAGCGGCCGGTTTCTCGTCCGTTCCACCCGGGCATCGAATTTGCGGTCGGCGATGTCGTTGATGACGCAGCCCGCCCCGCGCATGATCACGGCGCCGGCGGCGAACAGCGCCCCGTACCACAGCCCCTGCTGCCATGACGGGCCGGCCAGGGCCAGCGACCACAGGCAGGGCCAGAGCAGCAGCCAGCTTCCGACCGGGCGGTCGAAGCGGGCCAGCCGCAGATAGGGAACGGCCGCTTGCGGTGCATGACGATCGACCCAGTTGCCGGCAGGGGCATCGGCGATGTGATCCCAGTTTTGCGGTGACATGCTCTTCTGTCCGTTGTTTCCTTCCTTCCGCCGGTCTTTTCCCCGTAATGGCATTTACCGGAAAATGCAGCCATGCTAACGGATCGGAATATCAGCTAACCCGGAACGGCCGGGGGAACAAGCATGAAGTGGATGAGATGAAGAATTCAGCCGCCAGGCCGCGCTATCGCCTGTTCGTCGAAGGGCCTCTCGGTGCGGGGCAGGATGTCGTTCTGTCCGACGATCAGCTTCATTACCTGCGCAATGTGCTGCGGCTGCGCGCGGGCGACGGGCTGGCGCTGTTCAATGGCCGCGACGGCGAATTTTCCGCCCGGATAGAGGTGCTGGAGCGTCGTCGCGCGGTTATGCGCCCGCTTTCCCGTCTGCGTCAGCAGCAGGAAGGGGCGGATATCTGGCTGTGCGCGGCGCTGATCAGGCGCAGCCGTTTCGAATGGCTGGCCGAAAAGGCGACGGAACTGGGCGTGCGCCGCCTGCTGCCCCTGCGCAGCGAACGCAGCACCGGCGATCGTCTGCGCACGGACCGGCTGCAGGCAATCATGCGGGAGGCGGCGGAGCAGTGCGAGCGGCTGGACGTGCCGGAAATCGCCCCGGTGCAGACATTGACGGCGTTGTTGGCCTCCTGGGATGAGAACCGGCCCCTTTATTATTGCGCCGAACGCGACCGCGATGCCGGCCATGGCTTCCTTCCTTCCCGTTCCGCCGCCGTTCTGATCGGACCCGAAGGCGGTTTCAGCCGTGCCGAGGACGATATGCTGCGCCAACAAAAATTCGTGAAGCCGGTATCGTTGGGTCCGCGCATTCTGCGGGCGGAAACCGCGGCGGTGGCGGCGCTTTCGCTGTGGCAGGCACGGGCAGGAGACTGGCGCGGCAAGCCCGGGGCGTGATATGCGCGTATTTGCTCTCTTGCTTTCGTCATGATGATTGCCTAATTGCAATGACGGGGCCCGGCATGGTCGGGTGGTGGACGAGCAACCCGGCAATGCCGGTAAAATAGGGTCATGGTCATGGATAAAACGGCGCCGGTCGGCGGCAAGGAGGATCTTATCGCCTATCTTGCTGCCGGGGGGAAACCGCGTGAAAACTGGCTGATCGGGACAGAGCATGAAAAATTCGGTTTTGATGTCAAAACGCTGAAACCCCTTGCCTATGACGGTGTGCCGGGCATCCGCGCCATGATGGAAGGGCTGCGTCGCTTCGGCTGGGAACCGGTCTATGAAGGGGAGAACGTCATCGCCCTGACCCAGGACGGGGCCAGTATTTCGCTGGAGCCGGGCGGGCAGCTCGAACTGTCGGGGGCGCCGCTGAAGAATGTGCACCAGACCTGCGACGAGGTGAACGCCCATCTCGAACAGGTGCGCACGGTGGCCGAGGAGATCGGCGCGGCCTTTCTCGGACTCGGCTTTCAGCCCAAATGGCGGCTGGAGGAAACGCCTGTCATGCCCAAGGGGCGTTACAGGATCATGCGTGCCTATATGCCGACCCGCGGCGGCAAGGGGCTGGATATGATGTTCCGCTCCTGCACGGTGCAGGTGAACCTCGATTTCGCCGACGAGGCGGACATGGTGCGCAAATTCCGCACCTCGCTGGCGCTGCAGCCGGTGGCGACGGCGCTGTTTGCCAATTCGCCGTTCGTCGACGGTCGTCCGGCCGGGGCACTGAGCTACCGCAGTCTGGTATGGGAGGATACGGATCCCGACCGCTGCGGCATGCTGCCCTTCGTGTTCGAGGATGGCTTCGGCTTTGAGCGCTATGTCGATTACGCTCTCGACGTGCCGATGTATTTCGTTTACCGCGATGGCCGCTATATCGATGCTTCCGGCCAGTCCTTCCGCGATTTTCTGGCGGGAAAACTGCCGGCCCTGCCGGGCGAAAAGCCGACACTGAAGGATTGGGACGATCATCTGACGACCCTGTTTCCCGAAGTGCGGATGAAGCAGTTTCTGGAAATGCGTGGTGCCGACAGCGGCCCGTGGCGGCGGTTGTGCGCCTTGCCGGCCTTTTGGGTCGGCCTGCTCTATGACGATCAGGCGCTGGATGAGGCATGGGATCTGGTGCGTCACTGGTCGCTGGAAGATCGCCTGCGTCTGCGCCGCGAGGTGCCGCTGCAGGCACTGAATACCCCGGCGCCGGACGGGGGAAGTTTGCGCGATCTGGCCCGCCGGGTGCTGGAAATTTCTCTTGGCGGCCTGCGCCGTCGCCGGCAGGTCGGCGGTTGCGGCAATGACGAGGGGCTGTTTCTCGAAGCCCTGCGCACCATTGTCGATACGGGCAAAACCCCGGCGGAACACCTTCTGGAACTGTATCACGGCCGCTGGGGCGGTTCGGTCGATCCGGTGTTCAGGGAATTCGCTTACTGATTTTTTCCAGTTCCGCCAGAAACCGGTCGAGGCTCCGGCGGGCCTGCCGGTATTCCCCGGCTTCGGCCAGGGTGCCGGTTGTGCGCATGATGCGCGCCAGTTTCAGCAGATCCCGATCGCCGATAACGGGGGTGTCGATCTTTCCGCCAGGCGCCTTGCCGCCGGAGGCGAGGGCCGGATGGCGCCGCAACCGGCCTATTTCCACCCGTACCATTTGCGTGATCAGATGTGCGCGGCGCGCATGTTCCCGATCCAGCGGCAGCTTCACCAGCTTCGCGAAGGCGGCGATATCCTTCAGCGCCTGGCGCAGGGGCATGATTGCGGTATGGGCGGGCGCGGGGAAGGCGCGCAGATAGCCTGCCAGCACGGCGACCTGTTCCGCGCTCAGCGGGCCGAGGGATATATGGGCGGCGATCGCCTGTTCGAGGGTGGCGGCGCGGCCGTCATGCAGATACGGGGCGCTGGCCTGCCAGCCCAGCAGTGTCGGCGTGTCGAACAGGCCGCCACTGCCGATATCGTGGCTCTGACGGTCGAGAAAGGCGCTGTCCGGCCGGTGGCAGCGGGCGCAGCGGGAAGCGAAAAGCGCCGCGGCCCCGCCACCCCCGCCGTCGGCCGTTGCATCGGGGGCGGGCGGCAGGTCCAGATTCTGCTGATAGGCAACCAGGGCATCGAGGATCAGCGGATCCGTATCCAGGGCGGAGAATTCGCGGTTCAGGGC
The DNA here is from genome assembly GCA_026992315.1 of Sneathiellales bacterium. Lineage (GTDB taxonomy): Bacteria > Pseudomonadota > Alphaproteobacteria > Minwuiales > Minwuiaceae > JALXAG01. The sequence continues at coordinate 13,884 of JALXAG010000193.1, forward strand.
ATGGGTGGTGAAATCGCGAAGGCTGGCGAAACGGCCGTCGCGACCGTAAGGG